>CBDUCN010000098.1:0-15666 GCA_965365655.1 uncultured Gammaproteobacteria bacterium
GGCCCGGCTGCGCAGGCGGCCACGTCGTCGCTTCCGGGGGCCCGCAACGCCGACGGCCGCATCCAGGCGGTGCCGCGGCAGGCGTCAGCGAGGATTGACGAGCGCTCATCGCGTCAGCTCCTCGTCCGCGTCGTCGTCGGCGAACAGGCTCTCGAGCTCGCGCGCCGACTCCATCGCGAGGTAGCGCATGCGCTCCTCGTCGCCGTGGCTGCGATGGCTGTCGTGCAGGCGCTTCACGTCGTGCTCGCGGAAGGTGCGCACCAGGCGCGCCGCCTGCGACGAGGGCAGGCCCAGGCCGCGCAGCACCTGCTCGGCCAGCTCCAGGCTGGACGCGAAGGTCTCGCGGCGGATCACCCGCACCCCCAGGTCCATGAGCTGGTACGCGTGCTTGCGGTTGCGGGCCCGGGCGTGGATCTCCAGCCTCGGGAAGTGCTCGCGCACCGTGCGCGCGGTGCGCAGGCTCGCCTCCACGTCGTCGATCGCGAGCACCAGGATGCGCGCCTCGCCGGCCTGCGCCGCGTGCAGCAGATCGATGTTGGAGGCGTCGCCGTAGTAGGTCTTGTTGCCGTAGCGGCGCACGAAGTCCACGTGCTCGGGGCTCGCGTCCAGCGCCGTGAACGGGATGCGCTTGGCGCGCAGGATGCGGCCCACGATCTGCCCGAAGCGCCCGAATCCGGCGATGATCACCTGCGGCGCGGCGTCCGGCGCCGGCACGTCGAACGCGCGCGGATCCGGGCGACCCGCGCGGGCGAGCAGTGCATCGGCGGCGAGGAACAGCGCCGGCGTCATCGCCATCGACAGCGTCACCACCGCGATCAGCGTCTGCGCCACGACGACCGGCATCACGCCGTGGCTCACGGCCACGGTGAAGATCACGAACGCGAACTCGCCGCCCTGGGAGATCGCGGCCGCGAGGCGCAGCGACGTCGCCCGCCCCTGGCCGGTGAGCATCCCGAGCGCGAACAGCACCCCGACCTTGATCGCCACCAGCGACACGGCGAGCGCGGCCACCTCCAGCGGGCGGTCCGCGACCAGGCCCAGGTTCACCGACATGCCCACCGCCATGAAGAACAGCCCCAGCAGCAGGCCCTTGAAGGGCTCGATGTCGGCCTCCAGCGCGTGGCGGAACTCGGAGTCCGCGAGCAGCACGCCGGCGAGGAACGCCCCCACGGCCATCGACAGCCCCACCGCCTCCATCAGCAGCGCGGTGCCGATCACCACCAGCAGCGCCATCGCGGTGAACAGCTCGCGGATGCGCAGCGCCGCGATGAAGCGGAAGGCATGGGCGAGCAGGAAGTGCCCGGCGAGCACGGTCGCGACGAGCACGCCCGCGGCCTGCAGCGCCGTGAGCCACTCGAATCCGCCCGCCCCTGCGCCGCCCGGTGCGAGCAACGGCACCAGCGCGAGCAACGGCACGACGGCCAGGTCCTGGAACAACAGGATCGCGAACGCGCTGCGCCCGTGGCGGGTGGTGAGCTGGCCCTTCTCGGCGAGCGTCTGCAGCGCGAACGCGGTGGACGACAGCGCGAGCGTCGCGCCCACGACCGCCGCGGCGGGCGGTGCGAGGCCGAGCGCAAAGCCCCCCGCCGCGACCAGCGCACCGGTCGCCAGCACCTGCGCGCCGCCCATCCCGAACACCGCGCGGCGCAGCGCCCACAGCCGCGACGGCTTCAGCTCCAGCCCGATGATGAACAGCAGCAGCACCACGCCCAGCTCGGCGAAGTGCAGGATGGCGTCGACGTCGGCGATGACGCGAAGGCCCCACGGGCCGATGACGATGCCGGCGCCGAGGTAGCCCAGCACCGCGCCGAGACCGAGGCGGCGCGCGAGCGGCACCGCGAGCACCGCGGCGGCGAGGAAGACCGCCGCCTGGGCGAGGAGGCTCATCGTGCCGGGAACGCGCTCAGGTGTGCGGCTGCCCGTGATACAGGCGCACCACGTGCTGCGCCTCGGCGAAGAACAGCCAGCGCTCCACCAGCGCGCCGGCGACCCCGAGCACGAGCGCGAGCGACGCCACGGTGGCCCCGTGTCCTTCGGCCACCAGCACCGCCGGCACCGCGAAGCCCAGCGCCAGCGCGACGCAGCGCAGCAGCACCACCATCGGGCGCGAGACGTTGTAGCCGAACTCGCGGGTCAGGAACGTGCCCGCGGTGTGGCCCACGTCCAGCAGGCGCACCGTCGCCATGCGCAAACCCGTCGCGGTGTTGATGGAGGTCCCCTCGGGCAGGCCCACGTCCAGCCAGTAGATCAGCTTGCCGGCCAGCGCGAGCATCAGCAGGCCGAACACCACGACCTCCACACCGCTGCCGCCGCCGGGGGAGGCCAGCTCGCGCTGCAGGTTGAGCGCGAGCCCGCCCAGCGCCAGCGCGATCAGCAGGTAGTTCGCCGGCACCAGCGGCGAGTGCCACTGCCGGATCGTGCGCAGGCACGCGTAGATCATGCCGGTCGCGAACACCGTCGCCAACGCCACCAGCGCGCTCAGCCAGCCGAGCAATGCAGCGAGCCGCCCGCCGCCGGCGAGCATCGTGCCCACGTAGCCGAGGAACACCGGGAAGAACGCGAGCGCGAGCACCGCCTCGCGCGACAGCCACGACGTGCGCACGCGCATCACGGCCCGCCACGCGTTGCGCGGATTGGCCAGATGCGCGGTGGACGACACGAGGCCTGCCGCGATCGCGACGAGCGCCACCCCCGCGGTCCACACGAAGGCCTGCTCGTCGTGCCAGCTCGCGGTGCCGATCAGGTTGAGCACGATCGCGAGCGCCAGCCAGCCGTACGCGAGCCCGGTGATCACGGTGAAGAAGATGATGCTGAGCGCGGGGTGCATGTCAGCGCACCACCGCGCGGTTCACCCACTGCTTCACGCGATCCACCAGGCTCTCCCCTGCGACGCCGGAGGACACCTCGCGCGGCGCGCGGGGCGGCAGGTAGTGATTGACGGGCCGGTAGCCGAGCTCGGGCATCAGCGCCTCGCCGCCGCGCCCGGCCACCGCGCGGCTGACGTCGGAGCGCGGGTCGTCGAAGTCGCCGAACATGCGGGCGCGGGTGGGACAGGTCAGCACGCAGGCGGGCTGGCGCTCACGCTCCGGCAGCGCGTGATCGTAGATGCGATCCACGCACAGGGTGCACTTCTTCATCACCCCTTCTTCCGGGTCCAGCTCGCGGGCGCCGTACGGGCAGGCCCACGCGCAGTAGTTGCACCCCATGCACTTTTCGGGGTCCACCAGCACGATGCCGTCCTCGGCGCGCTTGTACGACGCGCCGGTGGGACACACGTCCACGCAGTACGCGTCCTCGCAGTGCATGCACGACATCGGGAAGTGCACGGTGCGGCTGACCGGGTAGTCGCCGACCTCGTAGTTGCGGATGCGGTTGAACCACACGCCGGTGGGGTCGCGGCCGTAGGGTGCGTCGTCGCTGAGCGGCCCGCTGGTGCCGGAGGCGTTCCACTGCTTGCAGGCCACCGCGCAGGCGTTGCAGCCCACGCAGGTGTCCAGATCGATGACCAGGCCCAGTCTCACGCGCTCACCCGGTCACCGTCAGCGGCGCGAGAACAGCACGTCGCGCAGGCTGCGCCGGAGCGCGACCTGCTCGCCGGCCGCGTAGCGAAGCCGCATCGGCGCGGGGATCGGGCCCGGAGTGTGCGACTCGAACACCGGCCAGGTGCCCGTCTCGTCGCGCGACGCCGGACGCACGCGCACCTTGATGTCGAACCACGCCGCCTGGCCCGTGACCGGATCGCTGTTCGACAGCGCGACGCCGTCGGCGCCCGCCTCGAGGTGCTCGGGGATCAGGTGATTGAGCAGGAAGCCGTCCACCGCCTCGTTGGCCTGCGGCTCCAGCCCCCACGCGCCGCGCGCCTTGCCGATCGCGTTCCAGGTCCACACGGTGTTCTCCTCGCAGCCCTCCATCAGCCTGACCTGGGCGCGCACCTCGCCGAGGCGCGACTCCACCCACACCCAGGCGCCGTCGGCGATGCCGAGCCGCTCGCCGGTGCGCCGGTTCATGTACAGGTGGTTCTGCGCGAGCACCTGCCTGAGCCACGCGTTCTGCGAGTCCCAGGAGTGGTACATCATCATCGGGCGCTGGGTCACCGCGTGGAACTGGAAGTCGTCGCCGGCGGCGGCCGTCTCCAGCGGCGGGTACCAGAAGGGCAGCGGATCGAAGTAGGTGGCGAGGCGCTCGCGGTCCGCGGCGCGCGTCGGCTGCGGACCGTCGTACAGCCCCTGCCCCGCGAGCCTGAACTTCTGCAGCGTCTCGCTGTAGAGCTCGAACACGATGGGCTCGGCGGTGACGTTGAAGCCCACGTCGCGCGCCAGCTCCAGGTAGTCGCGGTTCGCGAACTTGTAGAAGCGCATGTGCTCCGGCAGCTCGAAGCGGAAGAAGCACTCGTTGTCCTCGTAGGCCTGCCATTGCAGCGGATTCGGGTCGCCGCGCAGCGCCGAGCCGCCGTCGTCGCCGCGCCAGCCGGCGAGGAAGCCGATGCCGGGTCCCTTCTCGAAGCGCGCGATGAAGTCGCGGTAGCCCGCGAAGCGCGCGCTGCCGTCGGCGTCGACGAAGGCCGGAAAGCCGAGCCGCACCGCGAGCTCCACCATCACCTCCTGCCACGGCCGCACGTCGCGGCCCGGCGCGAGCACCGGCACCCGCACCGAGTCGCAGATCGCGTCCGGCTCCGAGATCGGACGGTCCAGCAGCGAGATCGCGTCGTGACGCTCCAGGTACGTGGTGTCCGGCAGCACCAGGTCGGCGAAGTCCACCGTCTCCGAGTGGAACGCGTCCACCACCACGAGGAAGGGCAGCTTGTACTCGCCGTCGTCGCCGCGCGCGGTGAGCATCTCGCGCACGCCCGCGGTGTTCATGCTCGAGTTCCAGGCCATGTTGGCCATGAACAGCAGCAGCGTGTCGATGGGGTACGGGTCGCCGGCCACCGCGTTGCTGATCACCATGTGCATCATGCCGTGAATCGACAGCGGCGCCTCCCACGAGAACGCCTTGTCGATGCGCAGCGGCCGGCCCTCGTCGTCCACCACGAGGTCCTCGGGCCCGGTCGGGAAGCCGAGCGGCGGGGACTTCAGCGGCTGCCCCGGCGCGGTCTCGCGCGCGGGCTTCAGCGGCGGCGGCACGTGCTTCGGGTACGGCGCCTTCGCGCGGTGCCCGCCCGGCACGTCGATGGTGCCGAGCAGCAGCTGCAGCAGGTGCACCGCGCGGCAGGTCTGGAAGCCGTTGGAGTGCGCCGAGATGCCGCGCATCGCGTGCATGGACACCGGGCGGCCGGTGAAGCTCGAGTGCGTGCGCCCGGCCCAGTCGGTCCATTCGCAGGCCACCTCGATGGCCTCCTCGAACGCGGTGTGGGCCATCTCCAGCGCGAGGCGCTCGATCGTCGCGGCGGGCACGCCGCACACCTCCTCGGCGCGCCGCGGCGAGTACGCGTCGTCCAGATAGCGCTCGGCGATCAACGTCATCGCGGTCTTCACGGGGCGCCCGTCCGGCGCCGTCCACTCGCCGAACAGCGCCGGCGAGATCCCGGCCAGCGTCGCATCCACCCACTCCTCGCGCTCGAGGTCGTAGGCCAGCGGATGACCGTCGGCGTCTCGCAGCACCAGGCCGTCGCCGGCCTCGCCGGGAGTGCACACCACCGCCCACGGTGCGTTCGTGTAGCGCACCAGGTAGTCCCAGTCGAAGAGCTTGCGCGCGAGCAGCACGTGCACCATGGCCAGCGCCAGCATGCCGTCTGTGCCGGGACGGATCGGGATCCACTCGTCGGCGATGGCCTGGTAGCCGGTGCGCACCGGGTTCACCGCGACGAACTTGCCCCCGCGGCGCTTCAGCGTCTCCAGCCCGAGCTTGATCGGGTTCGACGCATGGTCCTCGGCCACGCCCCACAGCACGAAGTAGCGGGTGCGCTCCCAGTCCGGGTCGCCAAACTCCCAGAACGAGTGGCCCAGGGTGTAGAGGCCCGCGGCGGCCATGTTCACCGAGCAGAAACCGCCGTGCGCGGACCAGTTGATGGTGCCGAACTGCTGCGCCCACAGGCCCGTCAGCGCCTGCATCTGGTCGCGGCCGGTGAAGAACGCGAGCTGCCTGGGATCCGTCTCGCGGATGCGCCGCAGACGCTCGCTCAGCAGGTCCAGCGCCTCGTCCCAGGTGATGCGCTCGAAATCCCCGGAGCCGCGCTCGGCGCCGGGCCTGCGCCGCAGCGGCCCGTCCAGCTTCGCGCGCGACTCCTGCTTCATGATGCCGGCGTTGCCCTTCGCGCACAGCACGCCGCGGTTCACCGGGTGCTCCGGCGTGCCCTGGATGAAGCGCACCCGGCCGCCGTCCAGCGTGACCCGGATGCCGCAGCGGCACGCGCACATGTAGCAGGTGGTGTGCTTCACCTGCTGGCCGTCGTGATCCTCGAAGTCCGGCAGGCCTTCGGGTTCGGGGAGAGCGGTCATTCGGCGGGTTCCATCCGGCGGGCCAGGGCATGCTAATGGCTGCCCCGCCCGCCGGCCAGCGAACGCCGCGATCCGTCGCGGTGGCCCCAGTTCCCGCGCGCCCCTGGCCCCAGCAAGCCGCGGGCTGCATCGCGGCGCCCGCGACGACTACGATAGCGGCGGGCGCGGGCGTCGCGCGCCGAATCACCCGGAGACCACCATGACCGACCCATCGGAAAAGCGCCGCCGGCTCGCGGCCCGAGTGCGCGAGCGCCGCTTCTTCGTCGCCCCCGGCGTCTACGACCTCATCTCCGCGCGCATCGCGGACGACATGGGCTTCGACTGCCTGTACATGACCGGCTACGGCGCCACCGCGTCGTACCTCGGGCTGCCGGACGCCGGCATCGCGAGCTACACCCAGATGCTGGACCGCGCCGGGACCATCGCGGGCGCGACCGCGACGCCGCTGATCGCCGACGCGGACACCGGCTACGGCGGGCTGCTGAACGTGCATCACACCGTGCGCGGCTACGAGGCGGCCGGCGTCGCCGGCATCCAGCTCGAGGACCAGGAGTTTCCGAAGAAGTGCGGCCACACGCCGGGGCGGCGCGTGATCCCGCTCGACGACATGGTGACCAAGATCAAGGTCGCGGTGGACGCCCGGCGCCACGACGACTTCCTGATCGTCGCGCGCACCGACGCCCGCACCGGCCTCGGGCTAGCCGAGGCGATCCGCCGCGGGCAGGCCTTCCGCGACGCCGGCGCCGACATCGTGTTCGTGGAATCTCCGGAATCGGCCGAGGAGTTCGCGCGCGTGGGCCGCGAGGTGGACGCCCCGCTGCTCGCCAACATGGTGGAGCAGGGGCGCTCGCCGGTGCTGCCGCGAGGCGAGCTGGTGGACTACGGCTTCACGCTCGCGATCTACCCGGGCACCGGTTTCATGGTCGCCGCCGAGGCGCTGCGCGCCGCGTACGCGTTCCTGCACGAGCACGGCAGCACCGAGGGGCTCGCGCAGCCGCTGTTCGGCTTCGAGGAGATGAACCGGCTGATGGGCTTCGAGGAGGTGTGGGCCTTCGATCGCAAGTGGGCGAAGGAGGACTAGCCGCCGCGGGCCGCGGGCCGACGCGCGCGGCGGCCTACTGCCGGCGCGCCTCGAATTCGATGATCAGGTGCACGTCGTCGCCCACCCAGCCGTTGTCCACCGCGTAGCTCATGCCGAACTCGCTGCGCTTGAAGCTGCCGCGCGCGGAGACGCCCATCACGTAGGGCTTGCCGCCGAACACGCCGCCGCCGATGGGATACTCGGCGCTCTTGTTCCAGGTCGCCTCCAGCGTCACCGGCCGCGTGCGCCCCAGCAGCTCGAGCTGGCCCTCGATCACGTAGTCGCGCTCGCCGCGGCGCGTCGCGCCGGCGGCGGTGAACACCATCTCCGGGAACTCGTTGCTGTTCAGGAAGTCGGCGCTGCGCAGGTGCTCGTCGCGCTTCTTGTGGTTGCTGAACACGCTCGCGGTGTCGATGCTCACGCGCAGCTCGCCCAGTGCGCCGGTGGCCTCGTCGAAGGAGTAGCTGCCGCCCGCCTTGCGGAACATCCCCAGCACCTTGCCGTAGCCGATGTGGTCGACCAGGAAGCCGACGCTGAAGTGCTCCGGATCGATCTCGTAGCGCTCGGGCTCGGCACGCGCGGACGCGCTGGCGAGAATCAACAGCAGTGCCGCGGCGGCGGCGTGAATCGGCGTGGCGGTCATCGGTGCGCTCCTGCGGTCCCCGAGGCCCGCGCGCGGCGCGCGAGCCACAGCGTGTCGATTGCGAAAGAGTACAGCAGCGCCAGCACGCCGGCCGCTGCCAGCCACGCGCTCGCCGGCCACGCGATCCACGGGCACACGCACGCGATGAGAGCGGCGACCTGTGCCACGCACACCGCCTTGCGGCGCAGGCTGGGCGGCAGCGGGCGGCGCATCCACGGCAGCGCCTGCGCCGCGACGACGAACAGGTAGCGTGCCGCGCCCGCGATCAGCACCCACGGGCCGGCCTTCTCCCACGTCCACGCGAGCAGCGAGAGCGCGAGGATCAGCAGCGCGTCGGTCTCCATGTCGAAGCGCGCGCCGACGTCGCTGACGGTGCCGCTGCGCCGTGCCAGCCAGCCGTCCACGCCGTCCAGCGCCGCGACCGCGAGCGCCAGCACCGTGACCACCGCCGACAGCGCCAGCGTGCCGCGCTCCCCGACCGCCGCGAGCATCAGGACCACGAGCACCGCGCGCGCCAGGGTCACGCCGTTCGCCGGGCCCGCGAGCACGGCGGGCGCGCGCCGGTGCGGGTCGCGCCCGAGCCACCACCACGCGGCGGCGGCGCCGCCGGCGAGCGCCAGCGTCACCTTCCACGGGTACAGCGCGCCGAGGTCCAGCGGCACGCGCAGCAGCGCCGCGGCGGCCGCGCCCAGCGCGAGCGCAACGCCCGCGGCAGCCGCGACCCGCGCACCCGCGGCCATCCGCGTCCGCGCACGCGTGGCCGTCTGCGTCCGCGAACGCGCTGCTGTCTGCGTCCGCGCACGCGCGGCCATCTGAGTCGAATCGCCGTTGCCGTCCACCGCGTCTCCGGTCTCCGTCCCGCGGCGCACGCCATCGCTGCGTGCGCGCCGATAGAATGGCGCATTGTGCCGCGCGCGGCCGTGCCCCCTCGGACGTTCCCGACCACCCACGATGAGCAGCCTCGTTGCCCGCGCGTTCTGGGTCACCGGCCCCGGCCACGGCGAGATCCGCAGCGAGCGGCTGACGCCTCCGGGCGACGGCGACGTGCTCGTGCGCGCACTGTACTCGGGCGTCAGCCGCGGCACCGAGCGCCTGGTGTTCGACGGCCGCGTTCCCGCGTCCGAGCACGCGCGCATGCGCGCCCCGTTCCAGGCCGGCGAGTTCCCGGCGCCCGTGAAGTACGGCTACGCGAGCGTCGGCCGCGTGGAGCAGGGCCCCGCGGCGCTGCGCGGGCGCCCGGTGTTCTGCCTGCACCCGCACCAGGATCGCTACGTGGTGCCCGCGGCGCACGCGCACCCCGTGCCCGACGGCGTGCCGCCCGCGCGCGCGGTGCTGGCCGCGAACATGGAGACCGCCGTCAACGCGCTGTGGGACGCGCCGCCGCGCGTCGGCGACCGCATCGCGGTGGTGGGCGCCGGCACGCTGGGCTGCCTGGTCGCGCACCTCGCCCGCGGCGTGCCCGGGGTGCGCGTCCAGCTCGTGGACACCGATCCCCGGCGCGCCGCGGTGGCCGCGGCGCTGGGCGCCGGTTTCGCGGCGCCGGACAGCGCCGGCGGCGAGGCGGACCTGGTGTTCCACGCGAGCGCGACCGCCGCGGGGCTGGACACGGCCCTGTCGCTGGCCGGCTTCGAGGCCACCGTCGTGGAGCTGAGCTGGTACGGCGACGGCGCGGTGCCGGCGCACCTGGGCGGCGCGTTCCACGCGAAGCGCCTGCGCGTGCAGAGCTCCCAGGTCGGACACGTCGCGCCGGCGCGGCGGGCGCGTCGCGGACACGCCGCGCGGCTGGCGCTGGCGCTCGCGCTGCTGTCGGATCCGGCGCTGGACCGGCTGATCAGCGGCGAGGACGACTTCGACGCGCTGCCTGCGGTGATGACGCGCCTCGCCGCGGACCCCGCCGTCACCGGCGACAACCCGTTGTGCCACCGCATCCGCTACGGGTAGGCGTGCGGGCCGCGCGCTGCCCACCGTCCGCGGCGCCGCCCTGACCGCCACCCATCACCCGAACGGAGACCCCATGTTCAGCATCTGCGTCCGCGACCACGTCATGATCGCCCACAGCTTCCGCGGCGAGGTGTTCGGCCCCGCGCAGCGCCTGCACGGCGCGACCTACGTCGTGGACGCGGTGTTCGCCCGCGACGCGCTGGACGCCGACGGCATCGTCGCCGACATCGGCCGCGCGACCGCCGCACTGCGCGAGGTGCTGTCCGAGTTCGCGTACCGCAACCTGGACGAGATGGACGCGTTCGCCGGGCGCAACAGCACGACCGAGGTGCTCGCGCACACCGTGTTCGAGCGCCTCGCCGCGCGGCTGCGGCGCGGCGAGCTCGGGGAGTCGGCCCGCGCGGTGAGCCGGCTGACGATCACGCTGCACGAGTCGCACGTCGCCTGGGCCGCCTACGAGGGCGATCCGCGGCAGGAGCCGGGCGGCTGAGCGCCGCGTCCCCCGGACCCGCGCTGCACCTGCTGCTGCCGGGCGACCCCGCGACCCGCACCGGCGGCTTCATCTACGCGCGCCGCATCGGCGACGCGCTCGCGGCGGCGGGCCGCGAGGTGCGCGTGCACCGCCTGTCCGCGGCGTTTCCGCATCCCGCGCCCGGCGACCTGGCGCACGCGTCGCAGGTGCTGGACGCGCTGGACGACGGCGCGCTCACGCTCGTCGACGGCCTCGCGTGCGGCGCGATGCCCGAGGTCGTGATGCGCCACGCCGGGCGGCTGCGGCTGCTGGCGCTGGTGCACCATCCGCTGGCGCTGGAGGGCGGCCTGGACGCCGGCGACGCGGCACGCCTCGCGCGCAGCGAGCGCCGCGCGCTCGCGGCCGTGCGCCGGGTGATCACCACCAGCGCCCACACCGCCGGCGTGCTGGCCCGTGACTACCACGTCCCGGCGCCGGTGCTGGCGGTCGTCGAGCCCGGCACCGACCCGGCGCCGCCGGCCGCCGGGTCCGGCGGGCCGGACGTGCACCTGCTGTGCGTCGCGACCCTGACCCCGCGCAAGGGGCACGCATTGCTGCTGGACGCGCTCGCGCGGCTGCCGCGGCACGGCTGGCGGCTCACCTGCGCCGGCAGCGAGCGCCGCGACCCGCGCACCGCCGCCGCGGTGCGGGCGCGGATCGGGGAGCGCGGCCTCGGCGACCGGGTGCGCCTGTGCGGCGAGGTGGACGACGACGCGCTGTCCGGGCTCTACCACCGCGCCGACGCGTTCGTGCTCCCGACCGCGCTGGAGGGCTACGGCATGGCACTGGCCGAGGCCGTCGCGCGCGGGCTGCCGGTGGTCTCCACCCGCGCCGGGGCGGTGCCCGACACCGTCGGCGACGCGGCGGCGCTGCTGGTCGCGCCCGGCGACGTCGACGCGCTGGCCGGGGCGCTGGGCCGGCTGGTGGCCGATGCGGATCTGCGCGCGCGCCTGGCCGCTGCGGCGCGCGCGCGCGCCGCGGCGCTGCCCACCTGGGCCGAGGCCGCCGCACGCATGGACGCGCTGCTCGCGTCGGCGGCGCGCGGGTGAGCGGCTTCAGCGCCGACTGGCTCGCGCTGCGCGAGCCGGCCGACCACCGGGCGCGCAGCGCAACGCTCGCGGCGCGGCTGGACGCCTGGCTCGCGGACCGGGACCCGGTGCGCATCGTCGACCTCGGCTGCGGCACCGGCTCGAACCTGCGCTGGCTCGCGCCCCGCCTCGCTCGCCGCCAGCACTGGCGCCTGCTGGACCACGACGCCACGCTGCTGGACGCGCTGCCTGCGACCCTCGCGCGCTGGTGCGCGGCGCGCGGGCTCGCCGCGGACGCCGGCCCGCGCCGCGTCGAGGTCGCGGGCCGGCTGCAGGTGGACTGGCGGACGCACGACCTGCGCGACGGCCTCGCGGCACACGACGCCGCGCCGGTGGTGACCGCCGCCGCACTCGCGGACCTGGTGTCCCGCCCGTGGCTGCGCGCGCTGGCCGCGCGCTGCGCGGCGCACGCGAGCGCGCTGCTGCTGGGCCTCGACTACGACGGGCGCGTGCGCCTGGACCCGGCCGACCCCGTCGACGCCGCGGTGCGCGACGCCGTCAACCACCACCAGCTCCGCGACAAGGGCTTCGGGCCCGCCCTCGGCCCGGGCGCCGGCGCCGCCGCGGCCGCACTGCTCGCGGACCACGGCTACCGGGTCGCACAGGCGCCCAGCGACTGGTGTCTGGGCTCCGGCGACGGCGCGCTGCAGGCCGCCCTCGTCGACGGCTGGCACGACGCCGCCGCGCAGACGGGCCGGCTGCGACGCGACGCGCTCGATCGCTGGCGCGAGCAGCGCCTGGCAGCGATCCGCGGCGGCCGGCTCTCGATCCGCGTCGGCCACTCCGACCTCCTCGCGCTGCCGCCGGCCGCGCGCGGATGACGCGCGGAACCGCAGCGCGCGGCGGCCGCCCCGCGGATCTCGCGGCACGCGCACCTGCCGGCCCGGTGAAGCAGGCCACGGCCGCCCGGCCCGCGGGCCGCGGGAACCGCCCGGCGCCGGTGCCGGGCGCGCCGTGGTGAAGCGCTGCACCGGCGTACCGCGTGCGGGCCGCGCACGCCCGCCGGTGCAAACGCCGGCCGTCGGGCGATGAGACGCGGCGTCGCCGCGGCGCTACGGGTCACCGCCAGCCTCGCGCTGCTCGCGCTGGCCTGGCGACTCGCCGGCGGCGACGCGCTGCTGACGCTGCTGGCCGGCGCGGACCCGGCCTGGCTCGCGGCCGCGGTCGCGATCAGCGTGCCGATGCAGGCGCTGTCCGCGGCACGCTGGCGCTACACCTGCGCCCGGCTCGGGCTCACGCTGGGCTGGGGGCGGGCGCTCGCGGACTACTACCTCGCGTCGCTCGCGAACATGGTGCTCCCGGGCGGGGTCGCGGGGGACCTCGCGCGGGTGGTGCGCCACGGCCGCGCGCAACGCCCGGACGCCGAGGGCCGCTACCGCCGTGCCGCGCACGCGGTGATGCTCGAGCGCGCTGCCGGGCAGGGTGCGCTGCTGGTGCTGCTCGCGGCCGGTGCGGCGGCCCAGCTCGGGCGCTTTCCGTGGCTGGGGCCCTGGCTGGCGGGCGCCTCGGCGGCGCTGGCCGCCGGCCTCGCCGCGTTCCTCGTCGCGGCCAGGCTGGGCGGACCCGGGAGCGCACCCGCGCTGCTGCTGGCCGATGCGCGGCGCGGCTTCCTTCCGGCGCGCACGGCGGCGCTGCAGGCCGTGCTGTCGCTCGCGGTGGTCGGCAGCTACCTGGCCGCGTACTGGTGCGCCACGCGCGCGGTGCACGCGCCGCTGGACCCGCTGCTGACCCTGCTCGCGGTGCCGCTGGTGCTCACCGCGATGGCGCTGCCCGTCTCCGTCGGCGGGCTCGGGGTACGCGAGGCCAGCGCGGCGGCGCTGTGGCCGCTGCTGGGGCTGGACGGCGGCGCGGGTGCCGCGGCCGCGCTGTGCTACGGCGCGGCGATGCTCGCGGGCAGCCTGCCCGGCGCCGCCGTGCTGCTGGCGCGCCCGCGGCACGCGGCGCCCGTGCCGTGACCGGCCCCGCGTGACGCCGCCCGCGCGCGCCGCGTGCGGACGTCGGTCAGCCGATGCGGTGCAGCACCGGCGCCGCGGCGCCGGCCCGGGGTGCCGTGAGATCGAAGTCGAACAGCACGTCGCCGCCCATGCGGAACACGCGGTGCGCCGGCCTCGGGCAGTCGGCCATCGCGGCCGCCGGCGGCAGGCGCACGCCGGCGCGCCCCTCGCCGATGAACACCGGCGCCACCGCGACCTGCAGGCGCTGCAGCAGGCCGGCGGCGAGGAAGCGCGACACGGTCACGCCGCCACCCTCGACGAACACCGCGTGGCAGCCGCGCGCGCGCAGCGCCGCGAGCACGGCCGCGAGATCGGGACGCCCGTCGGCGCCGACGTCCGCGGCGATCACCTCGGCGCGCCCGCGGCGGCCCCCGGCGGCCTCCGCGGCCGCGGGGGACGCGATCAGCAGCGTCGGCGCCGCGCCGTCGTTGAACAGCCGGCTCGCGGCCGGCAGCGCGAGCTCCGGGTCCAGCACCACGCGCACCGGGTGCGGCCCCGGCACGTGGCGCGTCGTGAGCCGCGGATCGTCGTCGCGCACGGTCGCGCCGCCGACCAGCACCGCGTCGCACAGCGCCCGCATGCGGTGCAGGTGCACGATGTTGGCGGGATCGTTGACGAAGCAGGAGTCGCCGCCGGCGGTCGCGATGAAGCCGTCCAGGCTCTGGCCCAGATGCCCCACCGCGAGCGGCCGCCGCGCGCCGGCCCCGCAGATCGGCAGGTACAGATCCAGGAAGTCGGCGAGCGCGCCCTGCGCGGCGTCGCCCACGCGCCAGCCGCTGCCGCGATCCCAGCACGCCGCGGCGTCCCGGGCCCCGCGCGCCTCGCGCACGCCGTCGGGCCGCCGCGCGTCGATCGCGAGGTCAGGCGGGCTCGAGTGCTCGCGCGCGAGGCGCGCGCACGCGAGCAGCAGCGCCCACGCGGCATCCGCCTGCGGGAGCCGGCCGGCCTCGGAATGCGGTTCAGCGGAGGTCGCCATCTCGGCGTCAGCGGGCAAATACCGGTACAGTGCGCGGGCCCGTCGAGGGGCAGGCTGATGGACATGGTAAATGGGTGATCGCGAACATGCTTCACGCCCCGTGCCTGCAGGAGAGGCACCGCCGCCTCTCCTGCCCTCTCGCCGGCCCTGCGCCGACATCGGGCGACGGAACGGTCCCGAACGTGCGCAGCGTCCGACTTTCATGAGCAGGTATCCAGCGTGACGTCCAGTGACGGAACCACCGTGCGCGGCAGCCGGTCCGACGCGCACGCGGAGACGCCGATCAACGGCGACGGGCGGCTGCTGGCCGTCGAGCGCGCGGTGAGCGATCTGCGGCGCGGGCGCGCGGTCGCGCTGCGCGACGGGCGCCGGCACACGGTCGTGATGAGCGTGGAGACCCTGACCGACGCCGGGCTCTCGCGGCTGCGCGCGCGCTTCGGCGACGCCCTCGCGCTCGCCGTGTCGCCCGAGCGCGCGCGCGCGCTGGGCTTCCACAACCCGGCGCATGCGCCGCTGATGCTCAGCCTGCCGCACGACGTCGATCTCGCGACCCTGCGCGGCGTCGCGGGCGTCACCGGCGAGCTGCCGCCGGCGGTGCCGGCGTCGCTGGCCGCGGGCCCGTGCCCGCGGCCGCTGGGCGCCGCGGTGTCGCTCGCGCGCAAGTCGCGGCTGGTCCCGGCGCTGCTCGCGGCGACGCCGCCGGCGGAGCACGCCGATGCGACCCTGATCGAGGTCGACGCCGACGACGTCGAGCGCTTCGTCGCGTCCAGCGGCCTCGCGCTGGAGCAGGTGACGCGGGCGCGGGTGCCGCTGCGCGACGAGGAAAGCTGCGAGCTGGTGCTGTTCCGCGATCCGCGCGCGGACCGCGAGCACCTGGCCATCCTGGTCGGCGAGATCCCGGCGCGCGGCCCGGTGCCGGTGCGCGTGCACTCGGCCTGCCTCACCGGCGACGTGCTGGGCAGCCTGCGCTGCGACTGCGGCGACCAGCTGCGCGG
>CBDUCN010000099.1:0-15517 GCA_965365655.1 uncultured Gammaproteobacteria bacterium
GCCATCGCCTCGAGCAGCGCGGACTGGGTGCGCGGGGTCGCGCGGTTGATCTCGTCGGCCAGCAGCACGTTGCAGAACACCGGCCCTGGGTGGAACTCGAAGCGCTGATCCTTGGGATTGAACACGCTCACCCCCAGGATGTCCGCGGGCATCAGATCCGGCGTGAACTGGATGCGCTGGAAATCCGCCGACAACGATCGCGCGAGCGCCTTCGCGAGCGTGGTCTTGCCGGTGCCCGGCACGTCCTCGAGCAGGACGTGGCCGCCGGCGACGAGCGCCGAGAGCAGCAGCCGGATCGACGCCTCCTGCCCGCGCATCACGCGCGACATGTTGTCGGCCACCTCGCGCAGCACCCGCGCGGGGGGCGCGGCGTCCGGGCGCGGAACGACGACGCTCATGGAACCGGGCTCTGACAGACGGGGTGACGAACGGTATCACCATCCGCGCCCGGCGGGGCCCGCGCGGGCCCGGGGTGAGGCATCGGTCACGTTCGCGGGCGCGGCGCACGCGCGACTCCGCCGCGCGCCGCGGCACCGCGCGATCGGTGGAATAGAATGCCCGCATGAGCGAGAAGTGGCCTGCCGAGTGCGAGCGCATCCGCGCCAGCCTGCGTGCGCTGGACGCACCGGCCGGCCTGGACGCGGACCATCGCCCCCGGCACAGCGACTTCGACCTCAACGCGCCCGGCGACGCGGTGCCGAGCCTGCGCCCGGCAGCGGTGCTGCTGCCGCTGGTCGCTCGCGACGCCGGGCTCAGCGTGCTGCTCACCCGGCGCACCGATCACCTGCATCACCACGCGGGCCAGATCTGCTTCCCGGGCGGGCGCGTGGAGGACGACGACGGCGGCGTCGTGAACGCGGCACTGCGCGAGGCCCACGAGGAGATCGGGCTCGCCCCCGATCGGGTGACGCCGGTGGGGCTGCTCGACGACTACGAGACGGTCACCGGATTCCTCGTGACGCCGGTCGTGGGCTTCGTGACCCCGGGCTTTCGCCTCGTGCTCGACGAGTTCGAGGTCGCGGACGCGTTCGAGGTGCCGCTGGCCTTCGTGCTGGATCCGGACAATCACCAGGTCCACAGCCGCATGCGCCACGGCGAGCGGCGCCATTACTACGTGTTCGAATACGGCGAGCGCTACATCTGGGGCGCCACCGCGGGCATGCTGATGAACCTGTACCGGCGCCTGCACGGGCTCACCGGACCGATGCGCCCGCCGCCCGCTGTGAGCGGCGCGAGCGCCGACTGAAGGATCACGCGATGAGCTCACGGCTGAGCCCCGAGGCGGCGCGGGTGCTGGCGCTGGTCGCCAACGCCGGGCTTCCCGAGTACCACACGCTGCCGGCGCACGAGGCGCGCGCGGCCCACGAGGAACGCAGCCGCGCGCTGGACCTGGACCCGGATCCGGTGGCTCGCGTCAGCGACCACGTCATTGCCGGACCGGCCGGTGCGCTTCCTGCACGCGCCTATCTCGATGCCGCCGGCGAGCCGCGCCCGGTGGTGCTGTGGCTGCACGGCGGCGGCCACACGATCGGCAGCATCGCGACCTACGACGCGGTGTGCCGGCGCCTCGCGCGTCTCACCGGCTGCCTGATCGTGTCACTGGACTACCGCCTCGCGCCGGAGCACAAGTTCCCCGCCGCGCTGGACGACGCCTGGGCTGCGCTCAACTGGCTGTGCGACAACGCCGCCGCCCTCGGCGGCGACCCGCGACGCATCGCGGTCGCGGGCGACAGCGCCGGCGGCAACCTCGCGGCGGTCTGCGCGCTGCTCGCGCGCGATCACGGCATCGACGCGCTGCGTGCGCAGCTGCTCGTGTACCCCGCGGTGGCCGCGCAGCCGGACTTCCCGTCGCACGAGCTGTTCGCCGACGGCTACCTGCTCACCGCCGAGGCCATCCGGTGGTTCCAGGGCAACTACCTGCGCCACGCCGGCGAGCGCGAGGACTGGCGATTCGCGCCGCTGGAGGCGGCGGACCACGCGAACCTGGCGCCAGCGCTGGTGATCGTGGCCGGCCACGACCCGCTGCGCGACGAGGGGATCGCGTACGCCGAGCGGCTCTCAGCGGCCGGCAGCCGCGCATCGCTGATCAACCACGAAGGCATGATCCACGCGTTCTGGTCGCTGGGCGGCGCGCTGCGCGAGGCCGCGCGCTCGATGGAGCAGGCCGCCGACTTCCTGCGCCGCGAGCTCGCCGACGGCTGACTCAGTACCCGCTCGCGCAGCCGTCGGTGCGCGGCTCGCTGCCCGCCGCGTAGGCCCCGGACTCCAGCCGGCGGATGATCTGGCCGCGACCGAAGGACAGGCTGTCGGCGGTCACCTGCACGTCGTGCCCGCGCCCGGCCAGCGCCGCGACCAGCGCCGGGTCACTGCCCGGCTCGAGCTCCACCGTCAGCCCGCTGGTCCAGCGCCAGCGCGGCATGTCCAGCGCGGCCTGAGGGTTCAGGCCGTGGTCCTCCATCGCGGCCACCACCTGCAGGTGGCCCTGGGGTTGCATCTCGCCGCCCATCACGCCGAACGGGCCCAGCGCCTCGCCGTCGCGGGTGAGGAACGCGGGGATGATGGTGTGGCGCGGGCGCTTGCCGGGGGCGGCGACGTTGGGGTGCTGCGGGTCGAGCACGAACCCCGAGCCGCGATTCTGGAACGACACGCCCAGCCCGGGGTGCACCACGCCGCTGCCGAAGCCGTGGTAGTTGGACTGGATGAGGCTGACCATCATGCCGTCGCGGTCCGCGGTGCACAGGTACACGGTGCCGCCGCGCGGCGGCTCGCCGCACGCGGGCGCCTGCGCGCGCTCGCCGATCTGCGCACGGCGCGACGCGAGGTAACCGGCGTCCAGCATGCCGGCGGTGGGGACCTCCACCATCGCCGGGTCGGCCACGTACCGGTACGCATCGGCGAAGCCGAGCTTCATCGCCTCGATCTGCAGGTGCAGCCGGCGCTCGTCCAGCGCGGGCAGATCGCGCGCCGGCAACCCGTCGAGCATCGCCAGCGCCTGCAGCGCGGCGATGCCCTGGCCGTTGGGCGGGATCTCCCACACGTCCACGTCGCCGTAGCGCGCGCTGATGGGCTCCACCCACTCGTTGCCGTGCGATGCGAGGTCTTCGGCCGACAGCGCGCCGCCCGTACGCGACGCGTAATCCACCAGTGAGGCCGCGATCTCGCCGTCGTAGAAGTCCCGGAAGCCGCGCGCGGCGAGCCCCTCCAGGCACGCCGCATGCCCCGGGCTGGTCCACCGCTCGCCGGGGGCGGGCGTGCGTCCGCCGCGGGTGAAGGTCTCGCTCCAGCCGCCGATGGACGGGTCCAGGCGCGGATCGAAGCCGGGCCGCGCGCGCGCCCACAGGGTGGCGATCACCGGCGAGACCGGGAATCCGTCGCGCGCGTAGCCGATGGCCGGCGCGAGCAGCTGCTCGCGTTCGAGACGCCCGAAGCGCTCGCTGAGGTCCCCCCACATCGCGACACAACCGGGCACGGTGACCGACTGCCAGCCGATCTGCGGCACGCTGGCATGGCCCGCGGCGCGCAGCGCCCCGGCGTCGCAGCGCGCGGGCCAGCGTCCGGATGCATTGATGCCGTGCAGCCGCTCGCCGTCCCACACGAGCGCGAACGCATCGCTGCCGATGCCGTTCGAGGTGGGCTCGAGCACGGTGAGCGCCATCGCGGTCGCGAGCGCCGCGTCCACCGCGTTGCCGCCGGCGCGCAGCATCGCGAGCCCCGCCTCGGCCGCGAGCGGCTGGCTGGTCGCGACCACGCCATTGAACGCACACACGGGCGAGCGTCGAGACGCGAACGGGTTCGTGCTCAGGTCCACGGGTGTCTCCTCAGGTCGATGCAGGAACGACGGGGAGCCGGCGCCGGGAAGCTGCGGCGGCGCGGCCGGGGAAGGCACGAGACTATACTGTAAGCTTGATGAACCATGGGCTTGCGTGCACCGTCGGGGACCGGCGAAGGCATGCGCGAGGCCCGCGAGCGTCCGGGGGAGCGCGTGCCCGCGAGCATCACGAGACCGGCCGGTTGCGAACGACCGCGCGCCCGTCGCGCAAGCGTGCGCGTGCGTCGTCGGGCGTGGGCCGCCGTCGCGACGCTGCTGATCGCGCTGCCAGTGACCGGCCTGCACGCCCAGCCGCGCGACATCGTGCTGATGCTCGACAACTCCGGGAGCATGCGCGCGAACGACCCCGATTTCCTCACCAACCTCGCGGTGCGCACGTTCCTCGAGCGGCTGGACGGCGACAACCACGTGGCGCTGGTGGCCTTCGATCAGCGGGTGAACGTGCTGATGCCGCTGACGCCGCTGAACAACGACACCCGCTGGCAGTTCCTGGAGAGCCTCGCGGCCATCAACTACCGCGGGCTGCTCACCAACAGCCCTGCCGCGATGGAGCGCTCGCTGTACGAGCTGCGCGAGTCCGGCCGCCCCGGCGCCGAGAAGTCCATCGTGTTCATGACCGACGGCATCGTGGACGTGGCCCCCGAAGGACCCGATGCCGGCGACGTGGAGAAGGCGCGCTGGATGAAGTCCACGCTGGTGCAGGAGGCGGCCGACCAGGGCGTGCGCATCTTCGGCATCGCGTTCACCGACAACGCCGACTTCGAGCTGATCCAGACGCTGGCCAAGCGCACCGGCGGCGAGTACTTCCGTGCGTACTCGCCCGGCGACATCGACACGGTGTTCGCGAACGTGCGCGATCTGCTCTCCACCGCCGGCGCGCCGGCGCAACCGCCCCCTGCGCCGCCGCCGATCGGCGAGACCCCGCGGCCGCTGCTGCCGGACCGCGACGCGACCGTCGAGAAGCTGGCCGGGGCCAGCGCGGCGCCCGCACTGCCGGATGCGGGCTCGCGGGCGGAGTCGCCCGGGTTGCCGGACCCGGGATCGCCTCCGTCCGTACCCGCCCTGCCCGATGCCGCCGGCGTCGAGCTGCCGCAGGTCTCGCTGCCCGACGTGGACCTGCCCACGGTGACGCTGCCGGAAGTCAACGTCGGCGGCGCCGCGGCGGGCGCCGAAGCGCGACCCGCGACGGTGGCGCAGGCCGACCCGCCCCGCGGGCGGCCGGAGGACGACACGCTGTCCGGCGCGCAGACGGCGGACGCCGCGCAGCCCGCCGGCGGCGACGAGAAGCCGGCGACGCCGCCTGTTGCGCCTGCACCTCCGGCGCCGCCGCGCGACGACACGCCCCTGATGCTGATCCTGGGCATCGGCGGGGCCGCCCTGCTGCTCGCGCTGGTCGCGCTGATCGTCGTGCTCGCGCGGCGCAAGGGCGGCGCGACGCAGGGAACCGACGTCCTGATGCCGAAGGCCTTTCTGAACGACCTGGGCGGCGTCACCGAGCAGAAGAGCTACGAACTTGACGAGAAGCCCACCATCGTCGGGCGCCTGCGCGGGCCGGCCACCGACGCGGCGCACTACATCGTGATCGACGAGACCACGGTGGGCCGGCGCCACGCGCTGTTCGAGTACAAGGAGCACTCGTTCTGGGTCACCGACCAGAACAGCCTCAACGGAACGTTCGTGAACAACCGGCGCATCGAGGCGGCCACGCGCCTCAAGCACGGCGACCGGGTGCGCTTCCACAAGCACGAGTTCGAGTTCCTGGTGCTCGACATGTTCGAGACTGACCGCACGATGATGTCGAACACCTTGTTCGCGGACCTCGGCGAGCACTCGCACGTGCCGGCCGACGAGGAGGAGCCGGACGACGCAACGGTGGTCAAGGCGGGCGAGTCCGTCGCCCGCGAGCCTTCCCCCGAGGACCCCACCATCACGCGGCCCTGACCCCGCGACGAAGCGGCTTCCCCTGGCGTGAGCCCCGTACGACCCGCTCGCTGCGCCGGGCCGCTCCATTAAAGTGCGTGCGGCTGCGGACGATACGCTTCGAGGCGGGTCGGGAGCCCGACGCGCCACCCCATGCCGGGAGTCTCTTCGTGAAGCTGGTCCACGACGGCCGCGGCGCCGTGTCCAACGCCGCCGCCAGCGAACATCACACCGCCGCGCAGCACTCCGACGCGTGCCGGCTGCGCGCGATGTTCGACCAGGCCGAGATGGGCATCCTCGTCGAGGACGCGACCGGCAGCCTGCTCTACGCGAACCCCGCCCTGGCCCGCCTGCTCGGGCTCGACGACGCGGCCGCGTTGCACGCCGCCGGGTCGATGCTGGGCTTCCTCGACGACGACGAGCGCGGGCGCTGGCTCGGCTACGGGCTGGCGCGCTGCGGCGGCGGCGACGCGCCCAGCCACTACAGGGTCCGGGTGCGGCACGCCGACGGCGGGATTCGCGTGCTGCACAACGTGGTGACCCCGATGCGCTGGGAAGGGCGTATCGCGACCCAGGGCGTGCTGGTCGACGTCTCGGAGGAGGTCGCCGCCCGCGAGCGCGCGCGCAGCGCCGAGCAATGCCTCGCCCAGGCGCTGCAGAGCATTGCCGACGGCTTCGTGCTCTTCGACGCCGACGAGCGTCTGGTCATCTGCAACGGCGCCTACCGCGAGCTGTACCCGCAGGGCCTGCGCTCACGGGTGGTCGCCGGCGCACGCTTCGACGACCTGCTGCGCGCGTGCGTGGCCGAGGGGTGCTTCAGCGACGCGATCGGCCAGGAGGAACGCTGGATCGCGCGACGCCTCGCCGAGTACCGCAACGGCCGCGGCTCGATGGAGGTGCGCCGCCGCGACGGCGGCTGGCACCGCGTGCAGCACCACCGCCTGGACGACGGCGCGACGATCGTCGTGTGCACCGACATCAGCGAGCTGAAGGCGCGCGAGGCGGCGCTCGAGGGCAGCGAGGCGCGCTTTCGCGACTACCTCGCGAGCTCCAGCGACTGGTTCTGGGAGACCGACGCCGCGCACCGCTTCACCTATCTGTCGTCTCGCTTCACCGAGCTCACCGGCATCCCGCAATCGGAGTTCATCGGGCGCTTCCGCGGCGAGGTGGCACCGAAGGGCGCCGATCCCGCGGTGTGGCAGCGCCACCTCGAGGATCTCCGCGCCCACCGCCCGTTCCGGGGCCTGCGCTACTGGACCGAGGACCGCGCCGGCGTGCGCCGCCACTACGAGGTGAGCGGCGTCCCGCTGTTCGGCGACGACGGTCGCTTCGCCGGCTACCGCGGCACCGGCCTCGACTGCACCGCCGAGGTGCAGGCGCTGGAGGCGCGGGAGCGATACCAGGAAGCCATCGAGAACCTCAGCGACGGCTACGCGCTGTTCGACGCCGACGACCGGCTGCTGGCGTGGAACAGCGCGTGGGTCGCGTTCGCGACGCCGCAGGCCGCGCCGACCCTCGAGGCCGGCATGCGCTTCGAGGACATCGTGCGCCGCAACGTCGCCCACGGCCTGTTCCCTAGGGCGGCCGGGGATCCGGAGGGCTGGATCGCGCAACGCATGCGCCTGCATCGCGAGTGCCGCGAGCCCTTCGAGATCCACCGTGACACCGGAAACTGGTATCAGGTGCGCGAGCGCCGCACCCCGCAGGGCGGCACCATGGTCACCGTCGGCGAGGTCACCGAGCTCAAGCGCCGCGAGCAGGCGTTGCGCGAGTCCGAGGAGCGCTTCAGGGATTTCGCGGAGACGGCCGCCGACTGGTTCTTCGAGACCGACGCCGAGCTGCGCTTCACGTTCGTCTCGCACCGCTTCGAGTCCCTGACCGGCATCCACCCCGAGTCCCTCGCCGGGCGGCCGTTCGCGAGCATCGCCGCGCCGGCGCCCGTGGAGCATGCCCCGGTGGAGCGCGTGCTCGCCGCGATGCACGCGCGGGAGACGCTGGAGGACGCCGAGTTCGAGGGGCTCGCGACGCTGAGCGACGGCGTGGTGCACAGCATCAGCGCGCGCGCGGTGTTCGACGCGGACGGCCGGTTCGCCGGCTATCGCGGCACGGGCCGCGACATCACCGAGGCGCGCAAACTCTCCCGCCAGCTCGCGTGGCAGGCCAGCCACGACGAGCTGACCGGGCTCGTGAACCGGCGCGAGTTCGAGCTGCGCCTCGCGCGCGCCGTGGCATCGGCCCAGGGCGGCGCGGCCCGCCACGCGCTGTGCTACGTGGACCTGGACCAGTTCAAGGTGCTCAACGACACCTGCGGCCACGTCGCGGGCGACGAGCTGCTGCGCCGTCTCGGGCGAACGCTCAAGCAGAAGGTGCGCGCGCGGGACACTCTCGCGCGCCTCGGCGGCGACGAGTTCGCGCTGCTCCTCGAGCACTGCTCCCTCGAGCAGGCGGCGGCGGTCGCGGAATCGGTGCGCACGACCGTCGAGGGCTTCGAGTTCGCGTGGGACGGCAAGCCCTTCCGTGTCGGCGCGAGCATCGGGCTCGTGCCCATCGACGGCGCCCACGGCGACGCCTCGCAGGCGCTGCGCGCCGCCGACAATGCGTGCTACCTCGCGAAGGACGGTGGCCGCAACCGGGTGCACGTGTACATGCCGCAGGACCGCGGCATCGCCCGCCGCGAGGGCGAGATGCACTGGGTCGCGCGCATCAACCGCGCGCTGGCCGAGGATCGCCTGACGCTGCTCGCGCAGCCGATCGTCGCGACGCCCGGCGCGCAGGCCCCGGAGAGCGGCGCCCGGCACGAGCTTCTGCTGCGCCTTCGCGACGACGACGGCACGCTGATCCCGCCGCGCGCGTTCCTGCCCGCCGCGGAGCGCTACGGGCTCGCGAACCGCGTGGACCGCTGGGTCGTCGAGCACGTGCTGGGCTGGCTGGACGCGCACCGCTCGCATCTCTCGCCGGATGCCCGGCTGTGCGTCAATCTCTCGGGACAGTCCCTCAACGACGGCGAGTTCCTGGCCTACCTCGACGCGCGGCTGCGCGACGACGCGCCGCGCGCGCGCACGCTGTGCTTCGAGGTGACCGAGACCGCGGCCATCGCGAACATGCACAACGCCCGCGAGTTCCTGGGCACGCTCCGAAGCCACGGTTGCGAGATCGCGCTGGACGACTTCGGCACGGGCCTGTCGTCCTTCGCGTACCTGCGCGACCTGCCGGTGGACTACCTGAAGATCGACGGCAGCTTCATCCGCGGCATCGAGCACGACCCGGTGTCGCTGTCCATCGTGCGCTCCATCAACGAGATCGGCCACGTGCTCGGCAAGCGCACCATCGCCGAGTACGTGGAGAACGAGGCCGTGGCCCGCCTCGTGACCGGGCTGGGCGTGGACTACCTGCAGGGCTTCGGCGTGGGCATGCCGGAACCGCTCGATGCGCTCCTCGGCTGAGCGTCGGCCGATGCACGCGGATCGGCTTGAGCCGCGCCCGGGACACGGCATCGAGCCGGATCTGCGGGCGCTGCTGGACGCCGTCGACGACGGCATGGCGATCCTCGACACACGACACCGGCTGCTCGCGTGCAACGCCGCGTGGACGCTGGCCCACGAGGCGCTGCTGGGCGAAGCCCCGGCGCCCGGCGACGACTTCGCAGCCACCCTCTCGCGCACCCGCCAGGGCCGCTATCGCGAACACCTCGCACGCTGCGACGGGCGCTGGCTGGAACTGCGCTGGCCGGGCGAGCGCTGGCTGCGGGCACGCTGCGCCCCGATGGCGGACGGACGGCTGCTCGCGCTGCTGGTCGACGTGACCGCCGAGCGCGCGCACGAGCGCGCGCTGCTGGAGGACGTGGAGAGGTTCCGGGCCTACGCCGAGACCTCCGGCGACTGGCTGTGGGAGCTGGACGAGCAGCTGCGCTACACCTGGATCGCGGGCAGCGCCCATGGCGCGGGAGACGCGCTGGTGGGCGCCTCCTTCCCCGAGCGCCTGCGCGAGCTCGCGATGAACGCGGGCGACCTCGAGCCCATCGTGCGCGCGCTGCACGCGCGCGAGCCGTTCCGCGACCTGTCGCTGCGGCTGCGCGGCGAGGACGGCGCGGAGTGCGCCGTCAGCCTGAGCGCGGCGCCGTTCGCCGGGCCCGACGGCAGCTTCCGGGGCTTTCGCGGCATCGGACGCAACGTCACCGAGGCCAGCGAGCTCGCGAACCGCCTCGCCTACCAGGCGCACCACGACGACCTCACCGGGCTCGCGAACCGGCGCGCCCTCGAGCAGCGCATCGCGGCGCTGCTCGAGGGCGGCAGCCACGACCCCGGCCACGCGCTGCTGTTCCTCGACATGGATCAGATCAAGGTGCTCAACGACACCTGCGGCCACGCCGCGGGCGACGCGCTGCTCGGGCGCGTGGCGCGCCGGCTGCGCGAGGCGCTGCGCGGCGCGGAGACGGTGGCGCGGGTCGGCGGCGACGAGTTCGCGATCCTGCTGCGGGACTGCGATCCGGAGCGCGCGATGACCATCGCGGAGAAGATCCGCGACAGCATCCAGAAGCGCCCGTTCGTGTGGCAGGGGCAGCACTTCCGCGTCACCGCCAGCATCGGCGTGGCGCTGCTGGGCCCGGAGATGGACAGCGCCGCCGCGGTCATGCGCGCCGCCGACTCCGCCT
The DNA here is from genome assembly GCA_965365655.1 of uncultured Gammaproteobacteria bacterium. Taxonomy (GTDB): domain Bacteria; phylum Pseudomonadota; class Gammaproteobacteria; order HK1; family HK1; genus JBFHNV01. Next base: position 10,401 of record CBDUCN010000099.1, read on the forward strand.
GCTACGCGGCCAAGGAGGGCGGGCGCAACCGCGCGAAGCTCTACGCGCTGGACGACTCCACCCTCAACATCCGCCAGGGCGAGATGCACTGGGTGGCGCGCCTGCACCGCGCGCTCGCCGAGAAGCTCTTCGAGCTCTACCTGCAACCCATCGCGCCGGCCGCCGGTGACGGCGAGCCGCACCGCCACTTCGAGACGCTGCTGCGCCTGAACGGCCCCGACGGGAGATGCTTCTCGCCGGGCGCGTTCATGCCGGCCGCGGAGCGCTACAACCTCGCGAGCCAGATCGACTCGTGGGTGCTGGACGAGGCGCTGGCCTGGCTGGAACGCTCGCCAATGTTCTTCGAGCAGCTCGAGGTGCTGTCGGTGAACCTGTCCGGCCAGTCGCTGGGCGAGGCCGCGTTCCTCGGCCACGTGCGCGATCGCATCCGCCGCTACCCGCACGCGGCGCGCAAGCTGTGCTTCGAGATCACCGAGACCGCCGCGATCTCCAACCTCGAGCAGGTGCAGGAGTTCATGGCGTCACTGCGCAGCTGCGGCTGCCGCTTCGCGCTCGACGACTTCGGCGCGGGGCTGTCGTCCTTCGCGTACCTGCGCACGCTGGACGTGGACTACCTCAAGATCGACGGCATGTTCATCCGCGACCTCGAAGACGACCCCATCCACGTCGCGATGGTGCGCTCCATCAACGAGGTGGGCCACGTGATGGGCAAGAAGACCATTGCCGAGTACGTCGAGACCGACGCCGTGCGCGAACGCCTCGCGGGCCTCGGCGTGGATCTCGTGCAGGGCTACGGTATCGGCAGGCCGGTGCCGTTCGCGGACGTGGTGTGACGCAGCGCGGACGGGCCGCCCCTCGCGCCGACGCTCGGCGGGAACGAGAAGCGGCGTGCCGGTCGTCCCGCCGCGCGACGGCTCGCGGGAGGCCCGCGCTCGTTCGCCGTATGCCTGCCCGCCCGGTCGCGGTGGGACCGAAGCGCGATTCGGGGATGTCCGGCGCGCCGCGGCCCGTTGCGGCGGGAACGCCCGGGGCGGCGACCACCGGAAGGCGATCCGCCCCGCGCGCCCGCGTCACTGCCAGGGCTTGAACTTCGCGTCGAAACGGTTGCACTGGAACGTCACGAACTGCCAGGGGCTGCACTGGTAGTTCTCGATGGCGTCGGTGAACATGAAGAACAGCAGAAGCGCGAACATCAGGATCGCGCCCGCGATTGCGAGGCGATCCTTGAGCACCTTGCGCCGGGTCACCGCCGGGTCCTCGTCGCCCGGAGATTCGGTCAGCCCCAGCCGACGCCTCGGATCGTCGTCGTGGCGATCTTGCGGGGGTATTCGTGGCTCGTTCATCGGATGGCCTCCCCTGTGGATGCCGAAACACCGGGCGCAGCGCAGCGCCGTGCCTCGCCGGCGGACCGGGGCCGCCGTCGGCGCCGGTCGCACGCCCGACGACCGCTCACCGCCGTCACGCCCCCGCGTCTTCCTCCTTCGGCTCGATCACGTGATCGACCATGTCGAAGAGCACACAGCGAATGTGCTCGTCGGCCACCGAGTAGAAGATCTGCCTGCCGCGGCGCTGCGGCCGCAGCAGCCGTGCGGCCCGCAGCAGCCGCAGGTGATGGCTGACCAGCGAGCCGGACAGGCCGAGCCGCTCGGCGATGTCGCTCACGCAGACCGGCTCGCCCAGGCAGGCGAGAACGATCCGCAGTCGACTGCCCTCGCCCATCAGGCGGAAGGTGTCGGCGAGCTCGGCGGTCTGGCCCTCGTCGAGCGCCGGTGCAGGCCGCCCGGAGTGCAATTCAGGCAAAGTATGAATACCTATTCACTCGTTTAGTCTAACGCGGGCGCGACACGGCCGGAAGGGCAGGAGGACGCGACGCGCGATGTCCGGTCCTCTGCAGGCATGGCGCGTCCCGCGCCGGCGTGGGACGCGGCGGGTCGCCGTCCCCCGGCTCAGCGGAAGTCCCGCGATCGCGTGCGCAGCCGCCCGAGCAGCGGGGTGAGGTCGGTGAGGCGGCGCGCGACCAGGTGCACGACGATGCCCTCGCGCTCGACGTGGCCCTCCACCGCCAGCAGGCTCGCGCCGAGCGCGACGCGGCGCTGGCGCTCCACCAGCGACGGCCACAGCACCAGGTTGATGATCCCGCTCTCGTCCTCCAGCGTGAGGAACATGACGCCGCTGGCGGTGGACGGGCGCTGGCGGTTGATGACGAGGCCCGCCGCGCGCAGGCCGTCACCGTGGCCAGCCTCGCTCACGGTGCGGGCATCGGCGAGGCCGCGCGCGCTCAGCGTCGCGCGCAGCAACGCCAGCGGGTGCCGTCCCAGGGTGAGGCCCAGGGTCTCGTAGTCGGCGATCAGATCCTCCCCCTCGCCGGGGGGACGCAGCATCGGGGCCGCTTCCGCGGGCGGGCTGCCGGCGAGCAGATCGTCGGCGGCATCGGCGCCCAGGCTCGCCCAGCGCGCGCGGCGGCGGTGCCCCGCCAGCGACGCCAGCGCGCCGGCGCGATCCAGGCAGCGCAGGTCCGCCGGCGTGAGGGCGGCCGCGCGGGCCAGGGTCTGCACGTCCGCCACCGGCGCGCCGCGCACGGCGGCGAGGCCGCGCTCGCCATCCGCGTGCACGTGAAGGTCGCCCGCCGGCCCGGAGCGCGCGTCGACGATCCGCCGCGCGGCGTCCTGCGCCAGCCCACGCACCATGCCGAGGCCCAGGCGCAGCGCCGGCTCGCCGCCGCGGCCACGCTCCAGCGTGCAGTCCACGTCGCTCGCGAGCACGTCCACGGGACGCACCTCGACGCCGTGGTCGCGGGCGTCGCGCACGAGCTGCGCCGGCGCGTAGAAGCCCATCGGCTGGCTGTTCAGCAGCGCGGCGCAGAAGGCCGCCGGCTCGTGGCGCTTGAGCCACGCCGAGACGTACACCAGCAGCGCGAAGCTGGCCGAGTGTGACTCCGGGAAGCCGTACTCGCCGAAGCCCTCGATCTGGCGGAACACCTGCTCGGCGAAGCGCTCGTCGTAGCCGCGCGCGCGCATGCCGGCGACGAGGCGCTCGCGGAACGGCCCCAGGCTGCCGCGGCGGCGGAACGCGGCCATCGCGCGGCGCAGGCGGTCGCTCTCGCCGGGGGTGAAGCCGGCCGCGACCACCGCGAGCTGCATCGCCTGCTCCTGGAAGATCGGCACGCCCAGCGTGCGCCCGAGCACGCCGCGCACCGCCTCCGAGGGGTAGCTCACCGGCTCCAGTCCCTGCCGGCGGCGCAGGTAGGGGTGCACCATGCCGCCCTGGATCGGGCCCGGGCGCACGATGGCCACCTCGATCACCAGGTCGTAGAAGCACTCGGGCCGCATGCGCGGCAGCATCGCCATCTGCGCCCGGGACTCGATCTGGAACACCCCCACGGTGTCGGCGCGCTGCACCATCTCGTAGACGGCCGGGTCCTCCGCCGGCACCGTGGCGAGCGTCCAGCGCCTGCCGCGGTGGCGGTGCACGAGATCGAAGGCGCGGCGGACGGCGCTGAGCATGCCGAGCGCCAGCACGTCCACCTTGAGCAGACCCAGCGACTCGAGGTCGTCCTTGTCCCACTGGATCACCGTGCGATCGGCCATCGCGGCGTTCTCCACCGGCACCAGGCGCTCCACGCTGTCACGCGCGATCACGAAGCCGCCGACGTGCTGCGAGAGGTGGCGCGGGAAGCCCAGGATCTGCTCCATCAGCGCCTCCAGGCGGCGCATGGCCGGCGTGTCGGGATCCAGGCCCACCTCGCGCGCCCGCTCGGGCAGCACCTTGCGCCCGTCCCACCACGCGAGCGAGCGCGCCATCGCGTCCACCTGTGACGGCGCGAAGCCGAGCGCCTTGCCGAGATCGCGCACTGCCGAGCGCGGGCGGTAGCTGATCACGGTGGCCGCGAGCGCCGCGCGGTGGCGACCGTACTTCTCGTAGACGTACTGGATCACCTCCTCGCGGCGCTGGTGCTCGAAGTCCACGTCGATGTCCGGCGGCTCGTTGCGCTCCTTCGACACGAAGCGCTCGAACAGCATGGACATGCGCGCCGGGTCCACCTCGGTGATGCCCAGGCAGAAGCACACCGCGGAGTTGGCCGCCGAGCCGCGGCCCTGGCACAGGATCCCGCGCGAGCGCGCGAAGCGCACCACGTCGTGCACGGTGAGGAAGAAGGGCTCGTAGCCGAGCTCGGCGACGAGGGCGAGCTCGTGCTCGAGCATCGCGCGCACCCGCTGCGGAACACCGTCGGGAAAGCGCCGCGCGGCACCGTCGAAGGTGAGGCGGCGCAGGTGCTGCGACGGGGTGAGCGCTTCGGGCACCAGCTCCGCCGGGTACTCGTAGCGAAGCTCCGAGAGCGAGAAGGTGCAGCGCGCGGCCGCCTCCACCGCGGCGTCGAGCAGCGCGCGCGGATACAGCCGCGCGAGGCGCGCGCGCGATCGCAGGTGGCGCTCGCCGTTCGCGAACAGCGCCTCCCCGGCCTGCGCCAGCGGGCGGCGGATGCGGATCGCGGTCAGCGCGTCCTGCAGCGCGCGCCGGCCGCGCGCGTGCATGTGCACGTCGCCGGCGGCGAGCAGCGGCAGGCCCGTGGCGCGCCCCAGCGCCACCGCCGCCTCGAAGCGCGCCGGATCGTCGGAGCCCAGGTGGCGCTCCACCGCGATCCACGCGTCGCCCGGAAAGCGCCCGGCCACGAAACGCGCGAAGTCCGCACCGGGCCGCGCGCGCATGCGCTCTCCCGGGCGCAGCGCCGTGGGCAGCAGCGCGAGGCAGCCGCGCAGACCATCCGCGAGGTCCGCGCGGGCGACGCGGTATTGCCCCTTCCCGGCCCGGCGCCGGGCGCGGGTGATCAGCGCCGACAGCCGCCCGTAGCCGTCACGGTCGCCGGCCAGCAGCACCAGCCGCTCGCCGTCGTCCAGCGTCAGCTCGCTGCCCACGACGAGGTGCAGCCCGCACTCCTTCGCCGCCTCGTGGGCGCGCACCACGCCGGCCAGCGAGCACTGGTCGGTGATCGCCAGCGCGCGGTAGCCGAGGCGGCCCGCCGCCAGCACCAGCTCCTCCGGGTGCGAGGCGCCGGTGAGGAAGCTGAAGTTGCTGAGGCAGTGCAGCTCGGCGTAGTCCGGGACGGGGGGCATGACGGA
>CBDUCN010000100.1:0-15368 GCA_965365655.1 uncultured Gammaproteobacteria bacterium
CAGGCCACGGTGACGGCCCGCCCGCCGGACACCACCGAAACCACTCGCGACGCCTCGCGGCCCGGCCCCGGGGACTCGACGCCGATGAAGATCCTGATCATCGAGGATGACGAGGAAACGCGACGCTTCCTGGCGAAGGGGTTGCGTGAGGCCGGCCACGTCGTGGACGAGGCCGGCAACGGCGAGGACGGCCTGCACCAGGCCCGCGAGGGCAGTCACGACGTCGCGATCGTGGACCGCATGCTCCCGCGGCTGGACGGGCTGTCCATCGTGCGCACCCTGCGCGACGAAGGCTGCGCGGTGCCGGTGCTGATCCTGAGCGCGCTGGGCGACGTCGACGACCGCGTGGAGGGACTGCGCGCGGGCGGCGACGACTACCTCGTGAAGCCGTTCGCGTTCGCCGAGCTCACCGCGCGCCTGGAGGCGCTCACGCGCCGCCACGAGGCGGGCCCCCAGGCCACCGTGCTGCGGGTGGAGGACCTGGAGATGGACCTCCTCAAGCGCACCGTGCACCGCAGCGGGCAGCTCATCCGGCTGCAGCCGCGGGAGTTCAAGCTGCTCGAGTTCCTGATGCGCCATGCCGGGCAGGTGGTGACCCGCACGATGCTGCTGGAGGGCGTCTGGGACTACCACTTCGACCCCCAGACCAACGTCATCGACGTGCACATCAGCCGGCTTCGCGGCAAGGTGGACAAGGACTTCGACCCGCCCCTGATCCACACCGTGCGGGGGGCCGGCTATCGCCTCACCGCCGACAGCTGACGCCGGCGAGCTGGTCCAGGATACGGCTGGCGCGCCGCCGCCGGCCGGCAGCGACGGCGCGCGCGCCGGGCCCGCACCGGCGGCCGCCGGAACGCCGGCGCTCGCGCAGGACAACGGCGCGCCGGGCGCAACAGGTGCCGCACCTGCCGCCGGCGCCAGCGTCTTGCGCAGCGTCACCTTCCGCCTCGCGCTGATCTACGTGGTGCTGTTCGGCGCGTCGGTGACGGTGCTGCTGGGCTTCATCTACTGGGCCACCGCGGGCCTCATGGAGCAGCAGACCGAGGCCACCATCGAAGCGGAGATCCGGGGTCTCGCGGAGCGCTACCGCCTGACCAGCCTGGACGGCCTGGTGCGCTCGCTCCATGAGCGCATCGAGCGCAATCCCTACGGCAGCACGATCTACCTGCTCACGAACCGCCGCTACGCGCGCGTGGCGGGAAATCTGGACCGCTGGCCCGAGAACACCGCGGACGCCGACGGCTGGGTGGAGTTCGAGCTGGAGCAGACCGGCGGCCAGGGCGAGAAGCACCTCGCCCGCGCCCGCACCTTCGTGCTCGCCGGGGACTTCCACCTGCTGGTCGGCCGCGACATGTACGAGCTGCGCGCCACACAGGAGCTGATCACGCGCACCCTCGCCTGGGGTGTCGCGATCACGGCGATGCTGGCGCTGGCCGGCGCCCTGATGATGTCGCGCAGCACCGTGCGGCGACTGGAGGTGATCAACGCCACCAGCCGGCGCATCATGCGCGGCGACCTCTCGCAGCGGGTGCCGACCCGGGGCACGCGCGACGAGTTCGATCGTCTCGCCGCGAACCTGAACGGCATGCTGGACCAGATCCAGCAGCTGATGGACGGCGTGCGCCACGTCTCGGACAACGTCGCGCACGACCTGAAGACGCCGCTGACGCGGCTGCGCAACCGCCTCGACGCCCTCGCGCGCAGCAGCGCCGACAGCAGCGCCCGCGAGGAGGCCGAGCAGGCGCTCGCGGAGGCCGACGCGATGCTGGCCACCTTCAACGCGCTGCTGCGCATCACCCGCATCGAGGCCGGCGCGCGGCGCGAGGCCTTCGCGGAGGTCCGGCTGGACGCGGTGGTGGCCGACGCGGCCGAGCTCTACGAGGCGGTGGCGGAGGCCAAGGACCAGCACCTGAGGGTGAGCGTCGGCGCGGAACCGGTGGTGATCGGCGACCGGGATCTCATCTTCCAGGCCATCGCCAACCTGCTCGACAACGCGATCAAGTACACCCCGGAGCGCGGCAGCGTGGAGCTGTCACTGACCCGGGGCGTGTCCGGGGCGCGCGTCCGCGTGAGCGACTCGGGACCCGGCATCCCACCCGGGGACCGCGCCCGGGTGCTGGAGCGTTTCGTACGCCTGGAGGCCAGCCGCAGCACGCCCGGCAATGGCCTGGGCCTGAGCCTGGTCGCCGCGGTGGCCAAGCTGCACGGCGCCGAGGTGCGCTTCGAGTCGGCCCGCCCCGGCCTCGTCGTGAACCTGGAGTTCCCCGAAGCCGTGGACAAAGGGGTCAAGTCCTGACCCCTTGGTGGGCGTGGACGGGGCAGGCGTCGATCATGAAGCCCGCGATGGCGGCGGTGAGCTCGCCCAGGGTGCGCTGCAGGTGCTCGAAGCCGTCGCTCTTGCACACGCGCTCCTCGTCCATGTAGAGGGCGCGGTTGATCTCGACCTGCAGGCTGTGGCGCCCCGCTCCAGGCTCCGAGTAGCGGCGCACGAGCTCCATGCCCTTGTAGGGGCGGTTCACCGCCACGCGGTAGCCCGCCGCCGCGAGCACGCCGCGCACGCGATCGGTGAGCGCCGGGTTGCAGGACGTGCCGTCGCGGTCGCCGAGCACGAAGTCCGGGCGCTGCACGCCGCGGCCCTCCGGCATGCTCGCGGTGCTGGTGGACTTCATCGAGTGACAGTTCACGTGCAGCACGGCGCCGAAGCGTTGCCAGGTGTGCTCCAGCACCCGCTCCAGCGTGCGGTGGTACGGCCAGTAGTAGCGGTCGAGGCGCCGGCGAACCTCGTGCGCGGCGAGCTTGCGATCGTAGACCGGTCCCTCGGCGGCGAGCCGGCAGATGAGGCCGATTCCGGAATCGCTCTTCGGGCCCGGGTTCACCGGATGTGGCCAGTCGTCGGCCAGCATCGCGACGTCGAGGTCGTCCGGCGCGCGATTGGGATCGATGTAGCTGCGCGGAAACAGCGCGCGCAGCAGGCTCGCGCCGTGGCGCGGCGCGTGGCCGAACAGCTCGTCCACGAACGCGTCCTCGAGGCGGCGAAGCCCCTGCCGGGACATGCAGTGGCCGAAGTCCTCGGGGTAGTCGGCGCCGCTGTGCGGCGAGTCGAGCACCACCGGCGCGGGATCCGCCTGCGGCGGGTGCAGCTCGAGCACGCCGGCGATGCGGGCCGGCGCGAGCGCGTCCGGCAGCGCGTCCCGGCCGCCCGGCCGCGGCAGCGCCCCGAGCGCCTCAGCCATCGTTGCGGTGGCAGGCCGACCACCAGCCGGGCCGTATCTCCTTCAGCGCCGGCTGCTCCACGCGGCAGCGCTCGTGAGCGTACGGGCAGCGCGGGTGGAAGTGGCAGCCGGCCGGCGGCTCCAGCGGCGACGGGATCTCGCCGCTGATCGGCTGGAAGCTCGAGTGCCTGCTCTCGAGCCGCGGCACCTCGCGCAGCAGCGCCTCGGTGTAGGGGTGGTTCGGCTCTTCGAAGAGCTGCTCGGTGGTCGTGCTCTCGACCACCCGCCCGAGATACATGATGACCACCCGGTCGCTGAGGTGCTCGACGACGCCAAGGTCGTGGCTGATGAACAGATAGGTGAGATCGAGACGCTCGCGCAGGTCCATGAACAGGTTCAGGATCTGCGCCTGGATGGACACGTCCAGTGCCGCGACCGACTCGTCGCACACGATGAACTCGGGCTGCACCGCCAGCGCGCGGGCGATGCCGATGCGCTGGCGCTGGCCGCCGGAGAACTGGTGCGGGTAGCGGCGCTTGTAGCTCGCGTCCAGGCCGCACTGCGAGAGCACCTCGTCCAGGTAGTCGTCCAGCTCCCCGCGCTTCACGACGCCGTGCACCACCGGCGCCTCGCCGACGATGTCGCGCACGCGCAGGCGCGGGTTCAGCGACGCGAACGGGTCCTGGAAGATCATCTGCACCTTGAGCGCGGCGCGCCGCGCCTCGTCCGCCGGCATGCGGTCGCGGCGCTGGCCGCGGAACAGGATGTGACCGTCGCTGGGCTCGAGGATCCCCGCGACCATCCGGCCCAGCGTGGACTTGCCGCAGCCGGACTCGCCGACCAGCCCCACGACCTCGCCGGGCCTGACGTCGAAGCTCACCCGGTCCACCGCGTGCACGACCTCCTCGTGCACGTCGGCCCCCAGACGCTGCACGAGACGCTCCGCGAGGTCGAGGTGCTTCACGAAGCGCTTGGAGACGTCCTCGATCGCGATGATCGGCTCCGCGGTGCTCACCGCTGCCGGGTCCGCACCGCCCGCGGAGCCGGCGTTCGGCCTGCCGCCGGCCTCGCTCACGTCGCGTGCGCCGCGCGGGCGCCCGCCGGCGCGTCGCCGGGCGCGTGAGGGTGGAAGCAGCGCGTGCTGCGGCCGTCGCCGTGCTCGCTGTTGCCAGGCTCCTCGCCGCACTGCGCGTCCGCGCGCGCACAGCGCGTGCGGAACGCGCAGCCGGGCGGCAGGTTGAGCAGCGACGGCGTCATGCCGGGGATCTGCTCGAGCCGGCTGCCACGGCGGTTGCGGCTCGGGACCGAGCCGATCAGGCCATGGGTGTACGGGTGCAGCGGCGTGTCCAGCACCTCGTCCACGGTGCCCTGCTCCACGTCGCGCCCGGCGTACATGACGCAGATGCGATCCGCGAGCCCCGCGACCACCGTCAGGTCGTGGGTGATCCAGATCATCGAGCTGCCGGTGTCGCTGCACAGCTTCTGCGCCTCGTACAGGATCTGGGCCTGGATGGTCACGTCCAGCGCGGTGGTCGGCTCGTCGGCGATGATGAGATCCGGCTCGTTGAGCAGTGCGATCGCGATCGCGACACGCTGGCGCATGCCGCCGGAGAACTGGTGCGGATAGGCCTTCAGACGCTCGTCCGGCGACGCGATGCCGACCCGCGACAGTGCCTCGCGCGCCCGGTCGTAGGCAGCGGCCCGGCTCACGTCCGCGTGCGCCTGCATCGCCTCGATCATCTGCGTGTCGACGCGCAGCACCGGGTTCAGCGTCATCATCGGGTCCTGGAAGATCATCGCGATGCGCGAGCCGCGAAGCGCGCGCATCTCCTCGTCCGGCAGCCCCACCAGCTCGCGGCCCAGGAAGCGGATGGAGCCCCCGACCACCTCGCCGGGCGGATCCACCAGCCCGAGGATGGAGAAGCCCGTCACCGACTTGCCGGAGCCGGACTCCCCGACCAGCCCCAGCACCTCGCCCTTGCCGACGGTGAACGACACGCCGTCCACCGCCTTCACGGTGCCGGCCCGGGTCATGAACCAGGTCCTGAGGTCCTCGACCTCCAGGGTCGGCCCGGTGCTCAACGCTCCAGCCTCGGATTCAGCACGTCGCGCAGACGATCGCCGACGAGGTTGATGGACACGATGGTGAGCAGCAGCGCGATGCCGGGGAAGAAGCTGATCCAGTATTTTCCGGAGAGCATGTACTCGAAGCCGTTGGAGATGAGCAGACCCAGCGACGGCTCGGTCTGCGGCAGCCCCACACCGAGGAAGCTGAGCGTCGCCTCCAGCGAGATCGCGTGCGCGGTCTGCAGCGTGCCCACCACGATCATCGGCGGCAGACAGTTCGGAAGCAGGTGGCGGAACACGATGCGCGAGTGCGGCAGCGCGAGGCAGGTGGCCGCCTCCATGTACTCCTTGCCGCGCTCCACCAGCGCACTCGCGCGCACGGTTCGCGCGTAGTAGGCCCACTGCACGACCACCAGCGCGATCACGATCTTGTCGATCCCCTTGCCGAGGATCGCGACCAGGATCAGCGCGACAAGAATCGCGGGAAAGCTGAGCTGCAGGTCCACGACGCGCATCACCACGCTGTCGGTGCGCCCGCCGAAATACGCGGCCGCGAGGCCGATGGACATGCCGATGACCATCGCGATGACGCCGCTGATCACGCCCACGCCGAGGCTGATGCGCAGCCCGTAGAAGATCGCGCTCAGCATGTCGCGCCCGGCGCCGTCGGTGCCCAGCCACGCGGTGGTCCCGGAGAACATCTGCTCGCCGGGCTCGAGGCGGCTGTCCATGATGCTCACCACCGCGAGGTCGTAGGGGTCCTGCGGCGAGATGAACGGCGCGAACAGCGCGATGAACACGATCATGCCCAGCGCCCCGAGCGACAGCATCGCGACACGGCTGTCGGCGTAGGCCGACGCGAAGCGTCGCCACGGCGTTTCCACGGCCGCGGGCACGTCTGCCGCGGGCTGCTTCTCGGCGAGGGTGCTCATGCCTTCACGTCCTTCAATCGGACCCGCGGGTCGAGGATGGAGTAGGTGATGTCCACCACCAGGTTGATGACCACGAAGATCAGCACGATCATCATCAGGTAGGCCACCACGACCGGGCGATCCAGGAGCTGGATGGAGTCGATCAGCAGCTTGCCCATGCCCGGCCACGCGAACACGGTCTCGGTGACGACCGAGAACGCGATGAGTCCGCCGAGCTCCAGGCCCAGCACGGTGACCACCGGAATCATGATGTTCTTCATCAGGTGCACGAGCACCACGCGCCGGTTGCTCAGCCCCTTCGCGCGCGCGAACTTGATGTAGTCCTGGTGCACGACCTCCTTGGTTCCGGCGCGCGTGAGGCGGATCACCAGCGAGATGTTGAACAGCGCCAGGTTGAACGCGGGCAGCAGCACGTGCGAGATGCCGTCCCACGTCAGCAGACTGACGGGGATGCCGAGCACATCCACGGTGTCGCCACGGCCGGTGGACGGCAGCCAGCCGAGCATCACCGCGAACACCAGGATGAACATCAGGCCCACCCAGAAGGTGGGCAGGCTGAAGCCCAGGATCGAGCCGGCCATGATGGTCTTCGCGACGCGCGACTCCGGCTTCAGCCCGGCGTAGACGCCGAGCGGGATGCCGAACACCGCCGACATCAGCAACGAGACGAACGCCAGCTCCATGGTCGCCGGCATGCGCTGCAGGATGAGCTTGAGCGCCGGCTCGCCGAAGATGAACGAGGTGCCCAGATCGCCCTTCAGGGCGTTCACCACGAAGTACCAGTACTGCTCGTGGATCGGCCGGTCGAGGCCGAGGCGCGCGATGGTGGCCTCGATCTCCGCCTGGTCGGCCTCCGGGCTGATCAGCAGGTCGACCGGGTCGCCCACCACGTTGACGCCGAAGAACACCAGCAGCGACATCACGACGACGACGAGCAGGCTCTGCAGAAGCCTGCGGGTGATGAAGACGGTCATCGCGCCATTCCCGTACCCGCCCCGGTCCCTAGCAAAGCGCCCGCCGGGGCGCGGCGCCCCGGCGCGGCGCGCCCGCGCAACGGCCGTTCACCGCCACGCATCATGCGCCGCGGCAGCGGGCACGCTCCCCGTCGGTCTCCCGCCCCCTCTTCGCGAGGGGGCGGGAGCCGGGAAGACAGGCGCATCACAAGCGCCTCAGTCGCTGAACACGCCCCAGGCGACGGTCTTCTCGTCGGTGCGCGCCTTGTAGCTGATGCCCTTGCGCGCGGCCCAGGTGTTCACCTGGTAGTGCAGCGGGATGATGCCCTGGTTCTGGCCGATCGCGACCTCGGTCGCCTTCGCGAGCAGGTCGGCGCGCTTCGCATCGTCCACGGTAGCCAGCGCCTGGTCGATCAGCTTGTCCACCTCCGGGTCGGAATGGCGTCCGCGGTTCGCCGCGCCCATGCCCTTCTCCTTGTCGTAGGTCGCGAGCAGGGATTTCAGCGGCGACGAGGCCTCGCCGGTGCCCGAGCCCCAGCCGACGAGCACGAAGCTGAACTCCGGAGTGCCGTCCGGCCCACCGCGCGACGCGCGCTTGAAGTACACGCTGCGCGGCATCGTCACGACCTCGGTCTCGATGCCGTTGCGGGTGAGCATCTGGCCCACGGCCTCGGCGATCTTCGCGTCGTTGATGTAGCGATCGTTGGGGCCGTGGATGGTCAGCTTGAAACCGTCGGGCACGCCGGCCGCGGCGAGCAGCTTCTTCGCGCCTTCCGGGTCGTAGGCCTCGGGCTGCATGCTGGTGCTGCGGCCGAAGAAGCCCTCCGGCAGGAGCTGGCCGGCCTTGATCGCGACGCCCTCCATGACCCGGTCCACGATCAGGTCGCGGTTGATGGACTTGGAGATGGCCTTGCGCACGCGGGCGTCGAGCAGCGGGTTCTTGATCTTGCCGCCGTCCTTGCCCTTCACGAACGGTGAATCCTCGCGGAACTGGTCGAGGTGCAGGTAGATCACGCGGTTCGACACGCCCTGGCTGAGCTGCAGCTTCGGGTCCTTCTTCAGGCGCTCGATGTCGATGGTCGGAGTCTGCTCGATGATGTCGACGTCACCGGCGAGCAGCGCCGCGACCCGCGAAGGCCCGGACTTGATCGGCTTGAACGTGATCTGCGTCCACTCCGGCTTCTCGCCCCAGTAGTCCTCGTTGCGCGACATCACGATGCGATCGCCGGGCACGTACTCGCCGAACTTGAAGGGCCCGGTGCCGATGGCGGCCTTGCCGGAGTTGTAGTCCTCGGTCTTCGCGCCCTCGCCGTGCTTCTTCGACACGATGTAGATCGTCGACACGTCGTTCGGCATCAGCGGGTACGGCTTCTCGGTCGAGATGTGCAGCGTGAGATCGTCGATCTTCTTCAGCATCTTGCCCTTGGTGTAGATGCCGAAGCTCGCCGGGCTGCCCTCGACGTTCGGGGCGCGTTCGAACGTGAAGATCACGTCGTCGGCGGTGAACGGCGTGCCGTCGTGGAACTTCACGCCCGGGCGCAGCTTGAACTCCCAGGTGGTGTCGTCGATGGCCTTCCACGAGGTCGCGAGTCCCGGGATCAGGTTCTGCTTCTCGTCCTGCAGGATCAGCGGACTGAAGATGTGGCTGGACAGCGCGTTGTTGGGACCCAGGTTGTGGAAGTGCGGGTCCATGGAGGTCGGCTCCGACGCGAGCCCCAGCGTGAGCTCCTTCGCGCCGGCGGCGCCGGCGAGGCTCATGCTCGCGGCGAGCACGAGCCCGATGACCGGTCTGACTGCTTTCATCTCGATTCCCCTTCGCTCTGGTTCAGGTCGTGATTGTTGTAGCGGGCGGCCCGCCCGCGCCGCGACGCGCGCGATGCAGGAACGGACCTCCCGGCCACGGGTGCGTCCCGTGACACGCTGCACGGCCCTCGCGTCGGCCGCGCCCGGTGCGCGCAAGTGTAGCCGCGTTGTGCGGGCCGGGGTCGACTCGCACGCGTGCGCGACCACGGCTGCATCGCCGCGGTGCACGGGCCGCCCCGCGGCCGCGCACGCGCACTGCGGCAGTGCATCATCCGGGGCCCGGATCGGCGCCTGCGCGCGGCGGCGGCCACGCCGCGTCCTCGTCCAGCGGGTACACCGGACGCGGCAGCCCCTTCCATTCGAAGCGCGACAGGACCGGCGACGTGAGCCCCGCGGTGTCCACCTCGAACACCTGCGCGGGCGCGAACCACAGGTCGAAGCCGGCGCGGAAATGCCCCCGCGACTTCACGCACACGACGCGCGCCGCGCCCGGGTCCAGGCCCACCATCTCGAAGAACACCGGGTCCGCGGTCTGGTTGCGGTCGCTGATGATCACCGCCGTCACGCCCCCGCCCGCGAGGGACAGCGCCGCGCACGGCCCGAGGGCCAGCCCGCGGCCCTGGTACAGGCCGCGGCGCCCGGTCACGTTGCCGTCGCCCAGCGCCAGCACCGTCGCGTCGCACTCGAAGCGCTCGTCGAACGCGGTGCCGGGCTCGCGATTGAACACCGCGCGGATGCGAGCGCCCTCGCCCGCCGCGTGCGCGTCCGCGGCCAGCGCCGGGTCGAAGAAGGATCCGACGATCACGCCGTCGACGCCGGCGCCCACGAGCGCCGCGAGCAGCTCGGTCGTGCGCCCGCTGCCGCCGCCGCCCGGGTTGTCGCCGGCGTCGGAGAAGATCACCGGCTCGCGGGCGCCCGCAGCGGCCTCCCCGGCGATGACCAGCGCCGCGTCCAGCGACGTGAGGTCGCGGCGGAAGCGCTCGCGCATGCTCCACAGCCTGGTCGCGATCTCCTCGCACAGCGTGCGTGCCGCGCGCTCGTCCTCGCGCGCGGTGACGGTCACCGCCATGCCGTTCTCCGGCGTGTCGCTGAACGTGAAGTTCCCGGTCACCGACACGTTCACGATCGCGCCCGCCGACTCGCGCTTGCGGCGTTGCCCGTAGTCCACGATCTCGCCGTAGGGGCCGCTGGCCGTGAGCAGGCTGACGCTGGGGGGTGCGAGCGGGAGGCGCACGTGGTGCGCGCGCGGGCGCATCCCGGCGAGCATCTGGCGCATCAGCACGGCCGCCTCCTCGCCGCGCTCGATCTGGTCCACGTGCGGGTTCGTGAGATAGCTCACCAGCACGTCGGCGGCGCCGGCCATGCGCTCGGAGACGTTGGCGTGCAGGTCCAGCGTGCAGATCAGCGGGCACGTCGCGCCGACGGCGTCGCGGATCGCGGCCAGCATGTCGCCGTCGGGATCGCTGCTCCCGGTGGCCACCATCGCGCCGTGATTGGCCACGTACACCCCGTCCACCGGCGCCGCCGCGAGCCCCTGCACGATGGCCGCGAGCGTGCGCTCGAAGAAGCCCTGCTCCACCGGCCCCCAGGGCTGGCAGCCGGTGAGCACCAGCGGCACCGGCGTCCACGGGCCGGTGGCGTCCATCGCGGCGACGAACGCGGACATCTCGCGGGAGATCACGCCGCCCTCGCGCCGCGCCTCGGCGAGCAGCGCGTCGCCCGCCAGGTAGTAGCGGCCGCGGAAATCCGCCTCGGTGGCGGGCGGTGCGAAGGCGTTGCTCTCCAGCACGATGCCGGCGAGCGCGATGCGGGGTGGGGTCATGGCGGCGGTGCTTCAGCAGCGGCGAGGGGAGCGGTAGGCTACCGGACCGCACCGCCACAGGAACATCCACCGTGCAGCCCTCCCCCGCCACCCTGCAGATGATCGAGCGCCTGGTCGCGTTCGACACCACCAGCCGCAACTCCAACCTGGAGCTGATCGACTACGTCCGCGAGTACCTCGGCGGGCTGGGCGTGGAGTCGGAGCTGGTGCACGACGACAGCGGCGCCAAGGCCAACCTCTACGCGACCCTGGGCCCGACGGATCGTCCCGGCATCGCGCTGTCCGGCCACACCGACGTGGTCCCGGTGGACGGCCAGCCCTGGAGCAGCGAGCCGTTCCGGGTCACCGAGCGCGGCGGCCTGCTCTACGGGCGCGGCACCTCCGACATGAAGAGCTTCATCGCGGTGTGCCTCGCGCTGGCGCCGGAGTTCCTCGCCCGCGACATCGCGACCCCGCTGCACTTCGCGTTCTCCCACGACGAGGAGGTGGGCTGCATCGGCGTGCGCAGCCTGCTCGAGCGCCTCGCGACGCGCGAGGTGAAGCCGCGGGGCTGCATCGTCGGCGAGCCCACCGAGATGAAGGTCGTGCGCGCGCACAAGGGCAAGCTCAGCTACCGCTGTCACGTGCGCGGCAAGGAGGCGCATTCCTCGCTCGTCGACCAGGGCGTCAACGCGGTGGAGGCGGCGGCGGAGGCGATCGCGCACCTGAAGGCCATGCAGCGCCGCTTCCGCGATCAGGGGCCGTTCGATTCGGAGCTGTCGCCGCCCTTCACGACGGTTCACACCGGCGTGGTGCACGGGGGGTCGGCGCTGAACATCGTCGCGCTGGACTGCCACTTCGAGTTCGAGTTCCGCCACCTCCCCGAGGACGATCCGCACGCCCTGCTGCGCGAGCTCGAGGACTACGTGGAGGCGAACCTGCTGCCGGAGATGCACGCGGTGGATCCGGACACCGGCTTCCGGTTCGAGGAGATCTCGCACATCGCGGGGCTGTCGGTGGACGAGGACGCCGAGATCGTTCAGCTCGCGAAGGCGCTCACCGGCGCCAACAGCACCGGCAAGGTCGCCTTCGGCACCGAGGCCGGTCTGTTCCAGGAGATGGCGGGCATTCCCACCGTGGTGTGCGGGCCCGGCAGCATCGAGCAGGCCCACAAGCCGGACGAGTTCATCGCGCTGGACCAGGTCGCGCGCTGCGAGGCCTTCATCCGCAAGCTGTTCGATCGCTGCTGGGCCTGAGCGGGCGGCGGGGGCCTCGCGGCCCCCGCACGAATTTGGCGCGCCCGACAGGATTCGAACCTGTGACCTTTGGCTTCGGAGGCCAACACTCTATCCAGCTGAGCTACGGGCGCGGGGACGGGCGCACGGAGGTGCCGCCACGGGTAGGGTGCGGAGCATAGCGGCAGGGTCGGCAGCCGTCCACGCGGGTTGTATCGTCCAGGGGCGTTTGCCATCATGCCGCGGCTTTTCCCAAGGCATCTGGATACGCACCTGTGAGCAAAGCCGACGACATCTTCTGGCGCCAGTTCGGGATCATCCTCGCGGCGCTCAGCCTGTTCGGAATCGTGGTCTTCTTCATCGCCCGCTCCATCGCCGGCGACGCGTTCGTGCGCCAGACGAACAGCCCCTCCGCGGTCGCCGAGCGAATCGCGCCGGCGGGCCAGGTGCGGGTGGGCGACCCGACCCAGGTGGTCGCGGCGGCCGCGCCGGCCGAAGCCCCCACCGCGGCAGCCGCCCCGTCCGGCGCCGCCGGCGCGGACGCGGGCGAGACCGTGTACGCGAGCGCGTGCGCGGCCTGCCACGCCACCGGCGCCGCAGGCGCGCCCAAGCTAGACGACACGGCCGCCTGGGCGCCGAGGCTCGCGCTGGGCGTAGACGCGCTGGTGGGCAGCGTGATCAACGGCAAGGGCGCGATGCCCGCGCGCGCGGGCAACCCCTCGCTGACCGACGACCAGGTGCGCGCCGCGGTCACCTACATCGTCGCCCAGGCGGGCGGCGACAGCGCGCCGGCGGGGTCCGGCGGCACCGCCGAGCAGGCCACGCAGGCGGCGGCGGACGCGGGTCAGGCGGTCGCGGCCGCGGGCGCGGCGGTCGTGGAGGCGGCGAAGGACGCCGCGCAGACCATCGCTGATACGGCGGCGGCCACGGCGGACCCGGCGCAGACGAAGGACCAGGCCATGGCCGCGGCGGCGCCTGCGGCCGCGGCGGCGCCGGCCGGCAAGCCGGGCGCCGAGGTCTACAACATGGGCTGCGTGGCGTGCCACGCGACCGGCGCCGCGAACGCGCCGAAGCTGGACGACAAGGCGGCCTGGGAGCAGCGCGCCGCGGCGGGCTTCGCGGCGCTGGTGCACAGCGCCGTCAACGGCAAGGGCGCGATGCCGCCCAAGGGCGGCCTGATGACGCTGGGCGAGCCCGACATCCAGAACGCGGTCCGCTACATGCTCGAGCAGGCGGGAGTCGACGCCGGCGGCTGACGCCCGCGCCGCCGCGACAGCCACTCCGGACCCCGGCCGCGCGCCGGGGTTCGCGTCTTCAGGGCCCGGATCCGCTCACACCGCTTCCAGGTTCGCGTACTGCAGCACCAGCCACTTCGCGCCGGCGTCGCGGAAGTTCACCTGCACCCGGGCGTGGCTGCCCGAGCCCTCGCAGTTGAGCACCACGCCCTCGCCGAACTTCGGATGCGCCACCCGCTGGCCGAGCTGCAGCCCGCCGGGCAGGGCCCCCGCGCCATCGTCGAAGCCGCCCTCGCGCCGGAACACCGGGCGCGACACGCCGGAGCGGGCTCGTACCTCCTCGACCCGCTCGCGGGGGATCTCGCGCAGGAAGCGCGACGGCGCCGGGAAGTAGTCCTGGCCGTGCAGGCGACGGCTCTCGGCGTGGGTCAGGAACAGGCGCTGGCGGGCCCGGGTCATGCCGACGTAGCACAGCCTCCGCTCTTCCTCCAGCTTGTCCGGGTCCTCGCTGCTGCGCTGGTGCGGGAACAGTCCCTCCTCCAGGCCGCACAGGAACACCACCGGGAACTCCAGGCCCTTGGCCGAGTGCAGCGTCATCAGCTGCACGCAGTCCTCCCACTCCGCCGCCTGCTGCTCGCCGGCCTCGAGCGCCGCGTGGGACAGGAACTCCATCAGCGGCGCCCCGGCCTCCTCCTCGCCGACGTCGAACTCGCGCGCGGCGCTCACCAGCTCCTCCAGGTTCTCGAGGCGCGCCTGCGCCCGCTCCGGGTTGTCGCGGCGGTAGAAGTCGACCAGCGCGCTGGCGGCGATGGCCTGCTCCGTCATCTCCTGCAGCGGCAGTCCCGCAACCTCCGCGGCCAGCGTGTCGATGGCGTCGATGAAGCCGCGCACCGCGTTGCTGGCACGCCCGGCGAGACTGCCCGCCGCGACCAGCCGCGCGGCGGCGCGCCACAGCGACTCGCCCTGATCGCGCGCAGTCTGGCGGATCGCGTCCACGGTGCGCGCACCGATGCCGCGCGGCGGAACGTTCACGACGCGCTCGAACGCGGCGTCGTCGTCACGGTTCGCGACCAGGCGCAGGTACGCCAGCGCGTTCTTGATCTCCGCGCGCTCGTAGAAGCGCAGCCCCCCGTGCACGCGGTACGGCACGCTGCCCGCGAGCAGCGCCTCCTCGAACACGCGCGACTGCGCGCTGACCCGGTACAGGATGGCCGCGTCGTCACGGCGCCCGCCGTCATCCACCCACTGCTGGATGCGGCCCACGACGAAACGCGCCTCGTCGACGTCGTTGAACGCCGAGTACAGGTACACCGGCTCGCCGTCGCTGTCGCTGGTCCACAAGTTCTTTCCGAGTCGCCCCACGTTGTTCGCGATGAGCCGGTTCGCGGCGCCCAGGATGTTGCCGGTGGAGCGGTAGTTGCGCTCCAGGCGCACCGTGGTCACGCCCGGGAAGTCCTTCGGGAACTGGTGGATGTTCTCGATGCGCGCGCCGCGCCAGCCGTAGATGGACTGGTCGTCGTCGCCGACGCAGAACATCCAGCCGCTGCTGCCGGCCATCAGCCGCAGCCACGCGTACTGGATCGCGTTGGTGTCCTGGAACTCGTCGACCAGCACGTGCCGGAACCGACGCTGGTAGTGCTCCAGCACGTCGGGGCGCTCGCGCAGCAGGTCGTGCGCGCGCAGCAGCAGCTCCGCGAAGTCCACCACGCCCGCACGCTCGCAGAACGCCTCGTATGCGGCGTAGACCCGGACCATGTGCTCCAGCCACATGTCGCCGCCGGGATTGAGGTGGCGCGCGCGCAGGCCCTCGTCCTTGCGCCCGTTGATGAAGCCCTGGGCCTGGCGCGGCGGCCAGCGCGCGTCGTCCAGGTCCAGCTCGCGCAGCACCCGCTTCACCGCGCGCAGCTGGTCCTCGGAGTCCAGGATCTGGAACCCCTCGGGGAGCCCCGCGTCGCGCCAGTGCGAACGCAGCAGGCGGTGCGCGAGGCCGTGGAAGGTGCCCACCCACATGCCGCCGACCGGGCGCCCCAGCATCTGCTCGATGCGCCCGCGCATCTCCCCGGCGGCCTTGTTCGTGAAGGTCACCGCGAGGATGCCGTGGGGCGTGGCCTCGCCGGTGGACAGCAGCCA
>CBDUCN010000101.1:0-15342 GCA_965365655.1 uncultured Gammaproteobacteria bacterium
CGCCTCCGGCAGCGGTTCCTCGTAGCTCCACAGGAAGTTCTCGATGCGCCGCGCGCCGAGCACCAGCGACCAGTAGCTCGCGTTGCCCTTGAACGGGCAGTGCGTGCGGTGCTCCGTGCGCTGCATGAGATCCATGCGCACGTCCTCGCGCGGGAAGTAGTAGACCGGGTCGAGGCGCGTCTCCGAGAGCACCATGGCCGCGTCGCTGTCGGCGATGGTCACGCCGTCGACCACGGCGCGCACCCGGTGCGGGCTCGGCTCGAACTCGAACGTGTAGTCGGGCGCGCTGTGGCCGACGATGGCGTGGGCGTCGAGCTCGTTGACGGCGCTCATGAGCGGTGTCCTGACAGGATCTTGAACGGGCACATCCCGTGGTCCCTCGGCTTGCTGCGCGCAGGACCCGGTCTCGCGCTCGAACCGCCCGTCGAGCGCCCGCCTGCACGACGGATGCCGGCACATCCGTGCGCCGGACGCAGCCCGGCGTCATCAGTCTAAACAGGTGCTCGCAAACCTGCCTCACACCGCGTGCCTGCCGCAGAAGCGCCCTCGTCCGTGCTGCCCCCTCCCCGGCTGTCCGCCGGCACCGGGGCAGGCAATGGCCCGAACGCACGCGGTGAGCGACATCGACGACCTGGCATCTAGAGTGGGCAACGGCTGTTCGGCCCGATGCCGTCGCGCGAGCCGCAGCAGCGAGGACACGAGCATGCACCGAACCACCCTGGCCGCGATGCTGCTGATCACGACGAGCGCGGTCGCCGCCGCGGTGGACGCGATCCCGTGGGTCGATCTCGAGCGCGTTCCGGACCCCGTGCGCGCCGAGCTGCTGCGCCAGCGGGCGCTCGCCTGCGGGCCGGTGGGCGGTGCCGGGCTGCCGCTGCCGCAGGGCGTCCGGCTGGTGTTCGTGTCCTGTGTCGGCGGCCCGTATTGCGCGGTGGACGACCGGGCGCTCGGCGACCACGAGGGTCAGCTCACGTGCCCGCCCGACCCCGGTCCGCACCGGATCGCGACCATGCACCTGGTCTCCGACGCGCCGCTGCCGGAGCTCGTGGACTTCTACCGGCAGACCCTGGGCGGGGACTACGTCGAGCTCGCCGCGCGCGACGGCACGCGCGTGACCTTCGTCGAGCCGGCCAGCGCCGACGCGGCGCGCCCCTGGTCTCCGAAGCGCCTGCACCTCGCGCTGTCGCCGACCCGCGGGCCCTTCGCCGACGCCGGCTACCCGTCGCAGATCCGCATCACGCTGTCGGTGCATCCGCCGGACGAGCCGCGCCCGGCCGTGCGCTGCCGGCGCTTCAGCGTGCTGCCCGACGACGGCAGCGTGCTGCGCCGGCTCGAGAACCGCTTCTGCTGGTACTGACCCGGGGCGGCGTCAGATCCGCGTCCAGCTCCCGTCGTCGTTGCGGCACGCGGTGCCCCGCACCGTGTCAGCTCGGCCGTCGATGATCGCGTCCATCACGAAGTCGCGGCAGTAGCGCCCGTCGTTGCGGAAGGTGCGCATCGGCGTGACCTCGTAGCGCGAATCGCGCCGCCCGTCGGTCCACGCCACCGTCTGCCGGTCCGCGGCCCGCTCGAGCACCTGGCCCACGCAGCTCTGATCCACGTCGTCCATGAAGCGCCCGACCGAGGAGCCGATGATGTAACCGATCACGGTGCCCGCGGCGGTCGCCGCGAGCTGGCCGTCACCCTTGCCCACCTTGGAGCCGAGGAACCCGCCGCCCGCGGCGCCGATCAGGCCGCCCAGCACGTCCTTGTTGCAGGTGCCCTGCGGAATCCCCATCGCCGACGTGCGGTGCCGGTAGTCCTCGTAGTCGCGCTCCCGGTACACGCGATGGTGGTCGTCATCGTCGTCGTGGCCGTGACGGCCCTTGCGCCGGCCCCGGCTCTTGCACTTCTCCTTGTACTCGTACTTGCCCTTCTTGTACTTCTCCTTGTACTCGCACTCGTAGCCGCCGCCGTGCTTCGCGCGGTAGCCGTGGGCCGGCGCCCAGGGCGGCGGATCGGCCGGGGCGGCGAGCGGCAGCGACATCAGCAGCGCCGCGACCGGCGCGACCAGGGGGCGGATCTTCATCGCATCCTCTCCGGGACTGGAACGACGCCCGAACGATAGACGCCGGACCGCGGCGGTTCTGTGAAGTGGCTCAGGTCCGGCGGGTTCCACGTACACGCCAGATTCCCATGGCGCAGGGAGCACGCGGCCTCGCGATCCCGCCGCCGCCCGGGCCGCGCGAGGCCCGTCGCTGCGGCGATGGCCGGGTGCAGCGAACGGCCGTCCGCAGCCGTCCGGAGCGCGCGACCGTCGCCGGGGCGGGGGGTCGGCCGTACCTGCGCACCGCGCCGGGTGCGAACGCGCGCCGGCCGGCCGCGGCGCGCCCGCCCGCGGCGCCGGACCGGCGTCGCCCGCCCGTGATCCAGGACAGGCCGCAGAGGCGCCCGGCCCGCGCGCGGCGCCCGCTTCCCTTATGATCGCCGGCGCCATGGACGATCGCGCACTCCGCACCACCGACTCCGACACCGTCACGTTCCTCGGCGCCCATCACCCCTTCGATCAGCTCTCCGACGAGGCGCTGGCCGAGGTGGCCCGCGACGTGGACGGCCGCGCGTTCGGCGCCGGCGACGAGCTGGTCGTTCCCGATCAGAAGGTGACCCACCTGCACATCGTGCGCCGCGGCGCGGTGGAGGTGCGCGACCGCGACGGCGTGCTGCTCGCGCGCCTCGGCGAAGGCGACGTGTTCGGCAAGGACGCGCTGGCCGACAAGGCCCCCGCCGACATCCGGGCGCTGGCGCTGGACGCCGGCCAGCTGCTGCTGATCGAGGCGTCCAGGCTGGAGGCGCTGTGCGCGGCGCACCCGCCGCTTCGCTACTTCCTCGCGCCGCGCGCGGGGCTCGGCGAGGCGGCCGGGCACGCGCGGGCGGACTCCGCCGAGAGCGGCGCCAACCTGCTGCATACCCCCGTCGGGCGCCTCGTCGCGCGCCGCCCGGTCACGGTGACCCCGGACACCGCGGTGCGCGATGCCGCGCGCACGATGAGCAGCCAGGGGATCTCGTCGCTGCTGGTCGTGGACGACGCCGGCGCGCTGGTCGGGATCCTCACCGATCGCGACCTCCGCTCGCGGGTGCTGGCGGCCGGGCGCTCGCCGGAGTGCAACGTGGGCGACGTGATGTCGCCGTCGCCGGCCACCATCGAGGCCTCCGGGCACGCCTACGAGGCGATGCTGATCATGGCGCGCAGCCACTACCACCACCTGCCGGTGATGGACGACGGCAAGCTGGTGGGCATGCTCACCGACACCGACCTTCTTCAGCGCCACTCCACGTCGCCGCTGTTCATGGTCGGCGACGTGCACCGCTGCAACGACGTCGCGGATCTCGCGGCCGCGACCACCAACCTTCGCAAGCTGCTGGTCACGCTGGTCGACGCCAACGCGTCGTGCGACAGCATCGGGCGCGTGATCTCGTCGGTGGGCGAGGCCGTGAACGCGCGCCTGCTGGTGCTGGCCGAGGAGCGCTTCGGCCCGCCTCCCGTGCCCTATGCCTGGATGACGGGCGGCTCGCTCGGGCGCATGGAGCAGACGGCGCTGTCGGACCAGGACAACTGCCTGCTGCTGTCCGACGACTACGACGAAGCCGCGCACGGCGCGTACTTCCGCGAGCTCGCGGACTACGTGTGCGACGCGCTGAACGACTGCGGCTACGTGTACTGCCCGGGCGAGATCATGGCGAAGACGCCGAAGTGGCGCCAGCCGCTCGCGCAGTGGAAGCGCTACTTCGACGGCTGGATCGACACCCCGCAGCCGAAGGCGCTGATGCACGCGTGCATCTTCTTCGACCTGCGCCGCCTGCACGGCGACGCACCGCTGTTCGAGCAGCTGCACGAGTACGTGCTGCGCCGGGCCCAGGAGAATCGCATCTTCCACGCCTACATGGCGTCGAACGCGATCACCCACCAGCCGCCGCTCGGCTTCTTCGGCAACTTCGTGCTGGTCAAGGACGGCAAGCACGACCGCACCCTCGACCTGAAGCACAACGGCGTCGTGCCCATCGTCGACATCGCGCGAATCTACGCGCTGGTCTCCGGGATCCCGCGCGTGAACACGATGCGGCGCCTGGAGGCGGCGGCCCACGGCAGCCTGAGCGGCGGCGGGGCCGCGGATCTGCGCGACGCGCTGGAGTTCATCGGCACGGTCCGCCTGCGCCACCAGGCGAACCAGATCAGCAATGCCGAGCCGCCCGACAACTTCGTGCACCCGGAGCAGCTCTCCTCGTTCGAGCGCAACCACCTGAAGGACGCCTTCGCGGTGGTGCGCACCCACCAGCAGGCGCTGTCGCAGCGCTACCAGGCGGGGCGGCTCTGAGGGACCGTTCACGGAGCGCGCGCGGTTCGCGGCCACTGCGTCCCCGGACGCCGGCGCGGCCGGGACGGAGGAGGAGATCGACATGGAGCGCCGCACTGCCTGGCTGATCGTCGCGCTCACCGCGACCTGCTGCGGGCTGCTGATCGCCGCGCTGGTCGGCGCGCAGCACGCCGCGGGCGAGCACGCACCGGCGGTGCGTGACGCGCTGCTGCCGCTGGTGGGCGGCGGCATCGTGGTCACGGTGCTGCTGGGCGCGCTGCTGTGGGGCACGCTGCGCCGCCAGGTGTTCGGCGCGCTGGGCATGATCGCCCGCGACGTGCTCACGCTGCTGCAGGCGCCGCGCGTGGACCGGCCGCTGCGCGTGCCGCCCAGGCACGGCCTGGGCGCGCTTCCGGAAGCGGTCTCGAAGCTCACCGACGAGCTTCGCGGCGCGCGCCGCGAGGTCGTGCGCGCGATGGCGACGGCGACCGCGCGCACCGAGCAGGAGAAGGAGTGGCTGGAGCTGATCCTGCTCGAGCTCGCGCCGCACGGCGTCGTGGTGTGCAACCTGGATCACCGCATCCTGCTCTACAACCAGACCGCGGCGCGGCTGTTCCGCAAGCGCGAGGCGCTGGGCCTCGGGCGCTCGCTGCTGGAGCTGGTGACCGGAGCACCGCTCGCGCACGCGCTGGAGCGCCTGGAGCTCAGGCTCAAGGACGGCCGCCGCGATCTCAGCGTCGCCTTCGTGTGCGCGGCGCAGGACGGTCCCCGCATGCTGCAGGCGCGCATGTCGCTGGTGCTGGACGCGATGCGCGCGGCCACCGGCTACGCGATCAGCCTCGAGGACATCAGCGAGGAGCTCGAGGCGCAGGCCGCCGGCTCGCGCCTGCGGCGCACCCTGACGCGCGACCTGCGCGGACCGGTGGGCAGCCTGCGCGCGGCGGCGGAGACGCTCGCCGGCGCGCCGGACCTGGGCGACGACGACCGGCGCGCGTTCCAGCAGGTGATCAGCGACGAGTGCGCGCGCCTGAGCGACATGGTCGAGATGCTCAGCGACGCGGCGGAGGCGCAGGCCGCGCGGGAATGGCCGCTCGCGGAGATCCACTCGCCCGACCTGTTCGCGTGCGTCGCGCCGCGGCTGGAGACCGGTCACGGCGTGCGGCTGCACCACGCGGGCTCGCCGGCGTGGATCACCGGCGACAGCCACCAGCTCATGATGGCGCTGGTGGAACTGGGCGCAGCGGCGGCGGCGCGCGCCGGCGTCGGCGAGCTGGAGGTCGAGGCCGGCCACCGCGACGTCCGCGGCTACCTGGAGCTGCGCTGGCAGGGGGAGGCCGTGCCGGAGCGCGAGCTGGACGGGTGGCTGGATCGCCCGCTCGGCGAGGCCCCGGACACCACCGTGCGCCAGGTGCTGGAGCGCCACGCGTGCGAGCCGTGGAGCCAGGCCCTGCGCGACGGGCGCGCGGTGCTGCACCTGCCGCTGCCGGCGGCCGACGCGCCTGAGGACGAGGCGGACGTCGCGGCCCACGCCCCGCAGCTCTACGACTTCGACCTGATGGGCGGCGCGAGCCTGCGCGGCGAGCTGGGCGAGCGGCGCCTGAAGGATCTCAGCTACGTGGTGTTCGACACCGAGACCACGGGCCTCAGGCCCGCGGCGGGCGACGAGATCATCTCGATCGCCGGCGTGCGCGTGACCCAGGGCCGGGTGCTCGAGAACGAGGTGTTCGAGAGCCTCGTGAACCCCGGCCGACCGATCCCGCGCGACTCGATCCGCTTCCACGGCATCACCGACGACCAGGTCGCGCACGAGCCGCCGATCGCGCGCGTGCTGCCGCGCTTCCGCGAGTTCGCCGGCGACGCGGTGCTGGTCGCCCACAACGCTGCCTTCGACATGAAGTTCATCAAGCTCAAGGAAGCCCAGTGCGGGCTCAGCTTCGACAATCCCGTGGTCGACACGCTGCTGCTGTCACTGCTGGTCGAGGGCACGGACGAGGATCACACCCTGGACGGGATCTGCGACCGCCTCGGTATCCACATCCAGGAGCGCCACAGCGCGCTGGGCGACGCGATGGCCACCGCGCACGTGCTCGCGCACCTGCTGGAGCGCCTCGAGGCGCGCGGGCTCGCGACCTTTCACCAGGTCATGGCCGCGACCAACATGCCCGAGCAGCTGCGGATCCGCGGCGACCAGTTCTGATCCGTCGAGGTCCCGGTTGCGCGCGCCGGTGCGGCAGCGGCGAGCCCCGCTGCTTCGTGCACAGGCGCTCAGCGCGCGGGCACGATCTCGCCCAGGCAGGCCAGCGCGCGCTTCAGGCTCTCCGGATCCCGGGTCTGCCACACCGTCTCCTTCTTGCCGCCGCGCTCGATGCGCAGCAGGTGGCGCGTCGCGTGGCTGCGCCACCAGACGCTGCCTCCGAGCATCACGACGCACGCGACGTAGTCGTACCAGGCCTGCGTCTGCACCGCGACCACCGCGTTGATGAGGCCGAACACGGCGAGCACCAGCGGCACCAGGAACGGCTTGTACGTGCCCTGCTCCACCGCCGTCACCTCCGACAGCGGATACTCCGCGTCCGGCGTCTCGATCGCGTTGCGCGTGACCCGCAGGTTCAGCTCCTCGAGCAGCGGCGTCTCGTCCCGGGCCTTCGCCATCGCGGCGCTCCTTCCGTTCGTCGGCGGCGGCGTCAAAGTACCCCGCGAGGCGCGGCGCAGGCAACGCGCGGCGCGCCCCGCCGCGGCCGGGCGACTACACTGGCGGCACGGGCGCACGCCGAACCGGCCCTCCGGCCGCGGGGCGCTCGCGCGGCGCAGGCGCCGCCCGTCACCGGCCTGCCGTGGAGCCCGGCCATGATCCGCCCGTGCATCGCCCCCGGCCTCGCGCTCGCCGCCGCTCCGCTTCCGGCCGGGCCGGCACGCTGCATCGCCCGTACGGCTCCCGGGACCTTCCGGGCGCGCCTCCCGACGGACGGGACCGTCGCGCGCGCGCTGCGCACGTCCCGCGCGGCGCGCTGAGCGGGCACGCGATGGCGACGACGCCGGGCCCGCTGCACACGGCGCCGCCCGCGGACGGCCCGCCGGATCGCACCCGCCTCGCGACCCTCGCACTGCACGTGAGCGGCGTGCTGTACGTGCTGAGCGGGATCGTGCTCGCGCTGGTGCCGCTCGCGTGGGACGCCGACACCGAAC
This sequence comes from uncultured Gammaproteobacteria bacterium, assembly GCA_965365655.1. Classification (GTDB taxonomy): domain Bacteria; phylum Pseudomonadota; class Gammaproteobacteria; order HK1; family HK1; genus JBFHNV01. The sequence goes on from CBDUCN010000101.1 coordinate 7,518, forward strand.
CCGGGTACCTGGTTCGCGCCGGCGTCACGTGGTTCCTCGCGGCGCTGTGCCTGGGCCTCGCCGCGCTGGCCTGGGCCACCGCGCGCGGGCTGCGCGCGGCGCGCCGCTGGGCGTGGCGCACCGCGCTCGCGCTGTTCGCGCTGTACCTGCCGTCGGTGTTCCTGCCGCTCGGCGCGGTCGGCCTGTTCGGCCTGCTCAGCGAGGGCACGCGCCGGCGCTTCCCGGGCCCGCGCAGCGATCGCGTGCGCCGCTGACCCGGCCGCGGCGGTTTACCCGCGGCGCCGGCACGGCCACGATAGGTGCGGCACAGCCCACGGAGACACGCCCCATGGCCCGCATCGCGATCGGCGGCTTCCTGCACGAGACCAACTGCTTCGTGCCCATGCGCACCGACTACGCCTACTACGCCGCCGGCGGCGACTTCCCGCCGCTGGCCCGTGGCGCCGAGATCATCGAGCGCACGCAAGGCTCGAGCTACGGCATGTCCGGCTTCCTCGAGGTGATGCAGGGCCGCCACGAGCTGGTGCCGCTCGTCTGGGGTCACGCCGGCGCCGGCGGCTACGTCACCGACGACGCGTTCGAGCGCATCGTCGGCGAGCTGGTCGGCGGCCTGTCCCGGGCGATGCCGGTGGACGCTGTGTACCTGGACCTGCATGGCGCGATGTGCAGCGAGACCTTTGCGGACGCCGAGAGCGAGCTGCTGCGCCGGGTGCGCGCGTGCGTGGGCGACGCGATCCCGATCGTGATCAGCCTCGACTATCACGCGAACATCGGCGCCGCGACCGCCGAGCTCACCGACGGCATCGCCGTCTACCTCACGTATCCGCACGTGGATCGCCAGCACACCGGCGCGCGCTCGGCGCGCATCCTGGACCGGGTGCTGGAGCGCGGCCGGCCGACCCACCGCGCGTTCCACAAGATGCCGTTCCTGCTGCCGCTGAACTTCCAGTGCACGCTGGTCGAGCCGTCGAAGGCGCTGGTGGACTTCTCCGCCGCGAACGAGGGCGGGGACGTGCTGAACCTCTGCTACGCGGCGGGATTTCCGCCGTCGGACCTCGCCGAGTGCGGGCCGTCGGTGGTGTGCCACGGCTGGGACGCGGTGCAGGTGCAGGCCCGTGCGCAGGCGCTGGCCGACATGGTCAACGAGCGCGAGCCGCTGTTCGCCGAGGAGCTGCTGGACCCGGACGAGGCCGTGACCCGCGCGATGGACATCGCCCGCACCGCGACGCGCCCGGTGATCATCGCCGACACCCAGGACAACCCCGGCTGCGGCGGCACCTGCGACACCACCGGCCTGCTCGCCGCGCTGCTGCGCCACGACGCGCGAGGCGTCGCGATGTGCGTGATGTGCGACCCGGACGCGGCCGGCGCCGCGCACGACGCCGGCGTCGGCGTGACCGTCGAGATGGATCTCGGCGGCCGGCACGCGATCCCGGGCGACGCGCCGTACCACGGGCAGTTCACGGTGAAGCGCCTGAGCGACGGGCGCTTCACGACCACCGGCAAGTCGATCCCGGGCAGGAACATCGATCTCGGCCCCACGGCCCTGCTCACCATCGGCGGCGTCGACATCGTCGTCGCCAGCAAGCGCATGCAGGCCTTCGATCAGGACATCTTCCGCCACATCGGCGTCGAGCCCTCGGAGCAGAAGATCCTGGTGCTCAAGAGCACGTGCCACTTCCGCGCCGACTTCCAGCCGATCGCGGAGCGGATCCTGATCGCGGTCGCGCCCGGGGCGCATGTCGTGGACTCGACCACCTACCCGTACCGCCACCTGCGCGCCGGCGTACGCCTCGCGCCGATGGGTCCGGCGCACCCGGGATGACGCTACGAGACGTCCGCCGAGGCCTCCAGCGGCACGCCGACCATTCCGGCAAGCTCCTCCAGCGACAGCCCCTCCAGGATGTCGCGCACGCGCACGCCCTGCGGCGTCAGATCGAACACCGCGTGGTCGGTGTAGACGCGGGTCACGCACGCCGGCGCGGTGAGCGGGTAGCTGCAGCGCTCGACCAGCTTGCTCTCGCCGCCGCGGGTCAGCAGCGGCATCATGACCCAGGTGCGCTTCGCGCCGATCGCGAGATCCATCGCGCCGCCCACCGCCGGGATCGCGTCCGGCTCGCCGGTGTGCCAGTTCGCGAGATCGCCGCCCGCCGAGACCTGGTACGCGCCCAGCACGCAGATGTCGAGGTGCCCGCCGCGCATCATCGCGAACGCGTCGGCGTGGTGGAAGAACGCGGCGCCCGGCAGCAGCGTGACCGGCTGCTTTCCGGCGTTGATCAGATCCCGGTCGGCCTGCCCCTCGGGCGGCGCGGGGCCCATGCCGAGCAGCCCGTTCTCGGTGTGCAGCACGATCTCGCGATCGGGCGGCAGGTGATTGCCGACCAGCGTCGGCATGCCGATGCCGAGATTCACCACCGCGCCGTCCGGAATGTCGCGCCCGATGCGCGCCGCGATCTCGTCCTTGCTCCAGCGGTTCATCGTCCCACGCTCCTCACGCCGCGCGCTCGACGACCGGATCGCGCACCTCGACGACGCGCTGCACGAAGATGCCGGGCGTGACCACCGCCTCCGGGTCCAGCGCCCCGAGCTCGACGACCTCGTGCACCTCCACGACGGTGACGCGCGCGGCGCTCGCCATCACGGGTCCGAAGTTGCGCGCCGTCATGCGATAGACCAGGTTGCCCCAGCGGTCGGCCTTCAGCGCCTTGATCAGCGCGACGTCGCCGCGGATCGGATACTCCAGCACGTAGTCCCGCCCGTCGATGCGCCGCGTCTCCTTGCCCTCGGCGAGCCGCGTGCCGACGGCCGTGGGACAGAAGAACGCGCCGATGCCGGCGCCCGCCGCGCGCAGGCGTTCGGCCAGGTTGCCCTGCGGCACCAGCTCGAGCTCGAGCTCGCCGCTCCTGTAGAGCCTGTCGAAGTGCCAGGAGTCGTGCTGGCGCGGGAAGGAGCAGATCACCTTGCGCACGCGGCCCGCGGCAAGCAGCGCGGCCAGCCCGTGGTCCGCGTTGCCTGCGTTGTTGCTGACCACCGTGAGGTCCTTCGCCCCCTGCTCGATCAGCGCGTCCACCAGCGCGGACGGCATGCCCGCCTCGCCGAAGCCGCCGACCAGCACGGTGTCGCCGTCGCGCACGCCGGCGACGGCCTCCGCCGTCGAGCCGCAGATCTTGTCAATCATCGCGAATCCTCCGCACCGCCCGCCGGGGCGCATCATAGCGGCAGCCGTTCACCGGCGGCGCCGCGCGACGATTCCCGGTCGAGCACTCGGCATCAGGGCACCTCGAGGTCGAGCAGCGGCGCGTGCTGCTGCGCGCCGTAGACGTCGCCGTCCTCGGGGTCTCCGCTCGCATGCGCGCGCGGCACGGTGATCTTGATCGCGAAGGCCACGTCGTAGGGGATCACGCTCACCGCGTTGTGGGACACGCGGTACAGCGCCGCGATGCGCGCGGCGTCCAGCACGCCGCTGTCGCGCACGCGGCGATACGTGGCCTCGTCCTCGAACATCAGGTCCAGCGTCAGCAGCAGCGCGCCGGCATTCTTCGAGCGCACGACCTTCGCGAGATCGGCGAGGCGGGTCACGCGCGCACCCCGACGTCCACGATCTCGACCGGGAACAGCGACAGCGGATCGTCGAGCTCCACCGTGTGCCACACGCTGAAACGGTACGCGGGACCCGCCGGCAGATCCGACGGCGAGAACGGAATCGCGAGGTTGCCGGAGATGCACTGGCGGCCCGGAAAGTCGGTGTGCAGCAGCATGTAGCGAAGCTTCGCCATCACCGCGCGGCTGCTGTCCTCGTCCGCGGCCAGCACGTCGGCGACGAGGCCGATCTCGTGAGGCGTCGCGCCGCGCACCGGCTCGCGCTCGCCCATCACCGCGTCGCGCCCGTAGACGCGCACGTTCAGGCTGTAGTCGTCGTCGGCCAGCCCGAGGCTGCGCGCCTCGGACGCGACCCGCGCCCGGCACTCGCGCACGAAGTCATCGATGCCGGCGATCAGCACGGGGTCGCGCACACCGGCGACGAACACGGTGCGAAAGCCCAGCGCCGCGACGCCTTCCAGCTTCACCGTGTACGGCACGCGCGCGTGGAAGCGGCTGCCGGTCACGCGCACCCGGCGCGGGTCCACCTGCTCGTACACGCACGCGCGCGTGTCCAGCACCCCGCCCGGCTCGGTCAGCTCGTACGGGCTGGGCGTCTCGTACAGCGTGTGCGCGGCCACGCGCACGCGCGGGCAGCGCCTGTCCGGGTGCCCCGGCTCCACGTCGAAGTGATCCGCGGCCAGGGTGCCCACGACGCAGTCCTGCCCGACCCGCGGCTCGGTCACCTGCGCGCCGCACTCGATGATCTTGCCGAGGTGCCACGCGAGCCCCGGGTCGTGGCCGCGCATCAGCGGCAGCGCCGCGAACAGCGCAGCGTCGCTCGCGCGCCCCGCGAGCACGACGTCCGCGCCGCCGGCGAGCGCCGCCTGCAGCGGCTCCACGCCCATCATCGCGACGATCCGCGCGGCCGCGTCCACGCCGGCCTCGTCCAGCTCGCCGATCGGCCCGAGCGGGCGCACCTTGCCGGCGGCGACCGCGGCGCGCAGCGCGTCGCGGGGCGGCTCGGCGTGGATCAGCGCCATGCGGAATCCGAGGCCACGCTCGGCGGCGATCTCCTCGGCCAGCGCACGGGTGAACGCGAGGTGCGGCTCGCCGCCGCCGCCGCCGGCGGAGCCGACGATCACCGGGATGCCGCGCGTGACGCCGGCCTCGAGCAGCAGCGCGAGGTCGCGCTTCATCGCGCGCCGCGACACGAACGGCACGCCCGCCCCCAGGTAGTACGGACCCGGGTCCATGGAGCCGCCGTCGCACGCGATGAGGTCGATGCCGAGGCCCAGCGCGCGCTCGAACGCCTGCTCGGTGAAGCCATAGCCGAGCTGGCCGCTGGCGGCGAGAACGCGCATGGGCTGTGGCGGGGCCATGCGGCAATCATGCGACACTGCGGCCCCGCCCGCAGCACCGGTGCGCGCCCTGTCCACGTCACCCTCCGAGCCCACGGCCGCACGCCCCTGGCTGGCCGTCGCCAGCGTCTCCCTCGGCGCGTCGCTCGCGCCGCTGGACTCGGCGGTGAACGCGGCCTTCCCCGCGATCACCGGCGCGTTCGGCCAGCCCGTGTCGGCGATCCGCTGGGTGATCATCGTCTACGTGCTCACCTACGCGGCGCTGCTGCTCGGCTTCGGCCGGCTCGCCGACGCGGCTGGCCACCGCCGCGTGTTCCTCGCGGGGCTCGCGTGGTGCGCCGGCGCGCTCGGCCTGTGCGCGCTGGCCGGCAGCTTCCAGACCCTGCTCGCCGCGCGCGTGCTGCAGGGCGTGGGCACCGCGCTGGTGCTCGCGAGCGCGCCGGCGCTGGTGACGCTGACGCTGCCGCCGGCGCAGCGCACCCGCGGCATCGCCGTGTACACGTTCGGCTTCGCGCTCGCGGCGACGGCGGGGCCGCTGCTGGGCGGCGCGCTCGCGCAGCACTTCGGCTGGCCCGCGGTGTTCTGGATGCGGGTGCCGATCGCGCTGGCCGCGATCGCGCTGACGCTGTGGCGGGTGCCGGCACCGCTGCGCGCCGAGCCGGGCGCGCGCTTCGATCCCGTCACCGGGCTCGCGCTCGCGCTGGGCATCTACGCGTCCCTGATGGCACTCGGCCAGGGCGGACACTTCGGCTGGCGCTCGCCGGCGACCCTCGCGCTGGCCGCGGGCGGCGCGGCTCTGCTCGCGTGGTTCGTACGGCGCCAGCGCGATCCCGCGCGGCGCGTGATCGACCTCGCGCTGTTTCGCGACGCGCGCTTCGCAGCGGTGAACGCGAGCCACGCGCTGCTCAACGCGGCCTACTTCATGGTGATGCTGTTCGTGCCGTACTGGCTGCAGCGCGCGCACGGCGACGCCGGCGTGATGCTGCTCGCGTTCTCACCGCTCGGCTTCGCGGTCGGGTCGCCGCTCGCCGAGCGAGCGCTGCGCCGCCTCGCGGCGTCGGCGGTGAGCGCATGGGGGCTGGTCCTGAGCGCGCTGTCGCTGGGCGCTGTCGCGCTGTTGCCGGAGCACGCGCCGGCGGCGTGGGTCGCGGCGGTGCTGCTGGTCACCGGGCTCGGCTACGGGCTGTTCCAGGTCGCGGCGATGGACCAGGTCATGGGCGCGCTCGCGCGCGCCGACCAGGGCGTGGCCGGCAGCCTGAACATGGTGACGCGCACCGTCGGCGTGGTGCTGGGCGCGAGCGCCGGCGCCGCCGCGTTCGACGCGGTCGAGCCCGGCGCCGGCTTCGCGCCCGCGTTCGCGACGGTGTTCCACGGCGCGTGGGGGCTGTGCGTGCTCACGCTGGCGCTGCTCGCGGTCGCGTCGCGCGTGCCGCGCGCGGCGCGGGGGGCCTGAGCGCGGCGAGCGCACGCGCGGCGTCCCCGCACCCGGCGTGCAGCACTGCGCGGGCCAGTGCGAGGCCCGCCAACTCGCTGATCTCATGACTGTATTGGATCTGCCGCGGGCTGCGCCGCGCGCGCCGGGCGCCCGCGACCACCACGCGCCACCGGCGCCGCGAGGCCCTGTCGCCGGCTGCGTACCGCCGGCGACGGCGAAGCGCGCGGGCTTCTGATATAACGCGCCCCTCCCCCTGCCGACCCCTTTCGACCATGAGCATCCTGCGCGGCCGCAACTTCCTGATGACGCCGGGCCCGAGCAACGTCCCCGAGCGGGTGTTGCAGGCGATGAACCGCAACGCGGTGGATCTCGGCGAGCCCGGCTACGTCGCGATGACCCGGCGCACCATCGACGACCTGAAGCCGGTGTTCCGCACCGCCGGCCAGGTCTTCGTCTACATCGCGAACGGGCACGGCGCCTGGGAGGCGGCGCTCGCGAACGTCGTCGCGCCCGGCGAGCGGGTGCTGCTGCCGAGCAGCGGCCACTTCGGCGACAACTGGGGTCGCATGGCGAGCGCGCTGGGCGCCGAGGTGGACGTGATCCCCAGCGACTGGCGCTCTGCGGTGGACCCGTCCACGGTCGAGGCGCGGCTGCGCGAGGACACCACGCACGCGATCAAGGCGGTGCTGCTGGTGCACACGGACACCGCCACCGGCGTGACCAACGACATCCCCGCGGTGCGGGCGGCCATCGACGCGGCCGGCCACCCCGCGCTGCTGATGGTGGACGCGGTGGCGTCGCTGGGCACGGTGGACTTCCGCATGGACGAGTGGGGCGTGGACGTCACCGTCGCCGGCTCGCAGAAGGGCCTGATGTCGCCCCCCGGCCTCGGCATGACCGCGGTCGGCCCGCGCGCGATGGCTGCCGCCGAGGCCGGCGGCAGCCCGCGCAACTACTGGGACTGGAAGCTGCGCGCCGAGGACGAGTGGTACCGCTGGTTCTGCGGCACGTCGCCGGAGCACCTGCTGTTCGGGCTGCGCGAGGCGCTGGACATGCTGGCCGAGGAAGGGCTGGAGCGGGTCTTCGCGCGCCACCGCCGTCTCGCCGAGGCGACGCGCGCCGCGGTCGCGTGCTGGGCGCGCGCCGGGCGCGTCGAGCTGAACGCCCTCGATCCGGCGGTCGCGTCGGACTCGGTGACCACGATCCGCGTGGCCGAGGACGTCGACGCGCGCGTGATCAAGCGCACCGCCTACGAGCGCTTCAACGTATCGCTGGGCGGCGGCCTCGGGCGACTGGACGGGCGCGCCTTCCGCGTCGGGCACATGGGCGACGTCAACGAGCCGGTGCTGCTCGGCGCGCTGGGCTGCGTGGAGGCCACGTTCCGCGTGTGCGGGGTGGACTACGAGAGCGGCCTGGACGCGGCGGCGCAGCGCCTCGCGCGCTGAGGCAC
>CBDUCN010000102.1:0-15305 GCA_965365655.1 uncultured Gammaproteobacteria bacterium
GCGAGGTTCGCCGCGAGCAGCGCGACCACCATCCAGCCGCCGGCCGGGTTGTGGCCCAGGTAGTGGGTGGGGTGCGGCGTCAGCAGGCTCGCGAGGTAGCGCGCCACCGTCGCGGGGCCGCGCACGAAGTCCGTGAAGCGCGCGTGGCGGGTGCCTACGAAGCCCCACACGACGCGGAACGCGACCAGCCCCAGCACGACGTAGCCCGCGATCTCGTGCACGTCGTCCCACTCCTCGCCGGAGATCCAGGCGACCGTGAACGCGGCCACCAGTGACCAGTGGAACACCCGCACCAGCGGATCCCATACCCGCACCTCGCCCGCCGTCGCGGTGTCCCCGGCCGGCGCGTGCTCGCCGGAGATGCTCTGACCGTGTTCCATGGACGGATCTCCCGGGGCCTCGGCCCATTTTCGATGCGCCGATCGTGCCGGCCGGGGCGCCGCGCGCATTGACGCCGGTCAAGCGGCCCGCGCGGCGCGAAAGCCGCGGCGCGGAACGCCCGGGGGCCCGGGCGGTATGCTTCGGATGCCCGGCGGCTCGCCGGGCAAGTCCGTCCCGCCGCGCGCAGGCCGCGCCTGCGAAAGGCCGCCGTGACCCTCGACCAGTCCCTCTGTCTCGCCGTGCTCGTCGTGTCCATCGCGCTCTTCGCGTGGGGACGCGTGCGCTACGACGTGGTCGCGGTGAGCATGCTGGTCGCGGCCGTGCTGCTCGGCCTGGTCACGCCGCAGGACGCGTTCTCGGGCTTCTCGCACCCGGCGGTGATCACCGTCGCGGCGGTGCTGATCGTCTCGGCGGCGCTGCGCGAGGCGGGACTGACGTCGCTGCTGGGCGACCGTCTCGAGCCGCTGGTGCGCCACCCGGTCGCGCACGTGGGCGTGCTCACGCTGCTCGCCGCCGTCGCGTCGGCGTTCATGAACAACGTCGCGGCGCTGTCGCTGCTGCTGCCCGTCGCGCTGGCCACGGCCGCGCAGCAGGAGCGCCCGCCGGCGATGCTGCTGATGCCGCTGTCGTTCGGCAGCCTGCTCGGCGGCATGTGCACGCTGATCGGCACGCCGCCGAACATCATCATCTCCGGCTACCGCGAGACCCTGACCGGCCAGGGCTTCGCCTTGTTCGACTTCGCGCCGGTCGGAGGCGCGGTGGCGGTCGCGGGGGTCGCGTTCATCGTGCTCGCGGGCTGGCGGCTGATCCCGGTTCGCGGGCGCGGGGACCCGTCACGCACCCTGTTCCAGATCGACGACTACGTCACCGAGGCGCGGGTTCTTCCGGGCAGCGCGCTGGCGGGCGTGAGCATCGAGCAGGCGCAGGGCATCGGTGCCGACGACGTGGACATCGTGGGCCTCGCGCGCGGCGACACGCGTGCGATGGCGACCGCGCCGCAGCGCCGTATCGCGGAAGGCGACGTGGTCGTGCTCACCGGCGACGCGCCGTCGGTGCAGGCCTTCGCGGACCGCTGCGGCCTGTCGCTGCTGAGCCCGGGCTCGGAGGCGTTCTACGACCTGCGCGCGGGCGATCTCGCGCTGCTCGAGGGCGTGGTGATGCCGGACTCCGTCCTCGCACGGCGCTCCATCGCCGCGGTGCGCCAGCACGCCGGCAACGCGGTGGCGCTGGTCGCGATGGCCCGCCGTGATCGCCCGGCGGGCTTTCGCCTGCGCACGGCGCGCTTCCAGGTCGGTGACGTGCTGCTGCTGCAGGGCCCCGCCGACGCGATGGAGCCCATCGCGCGCAACCTCGGACTGCTGCCGCTGTCCGAGCGGCTGCGCTTCGCGCCCCGCGGCCGTCGCCCGTTCGTGATGCTGTCGATCTTCGGCGCCGGCATCCTCGCCGCCGCCCAGGGCTGGCTGCCGCTCACGGTTGCGCTGCTGATCGTGGTCCTGGGCTGCATGGCGGTGGGCGGCCTGCGCGCGCGCAACCTGTACCGCGAGGTGGAGTGGCCGGTGATCGTGCTGCTCGGCGCGTTCTTCCCGGTGGGCGAGGCGCTGACGGCGACCGGCACCACGGGCCTCATCGCGTCCGCCATCGACGGCGTCGCGCACGGCGCGCCGCTGTTCGTGCTGCTGGGAGTGCTCATCGCGCTCACGATGATGCTCACCGACCTGCTGAACAACGCGACCACCGCGCTGATCATGGCGCCGGTCGCGGTCGGCATCGCCGAGCGCATGGACCTCGCCGTCGATCCGTTCCTGATGGCGGTGGCCATCGGCGCGTCGTCGGCGTTCCTGACCCCGATCGGCCACCAGTCCAACACCCTGGTCATGGGCCCGGGCGGCTACCGCTTCTCCGACTACTGGCGCATGGGCCTGCCGCTGCAGGCGCTGATCGTGGTCGTCTCGGTGCCCGTGATCCTCGCGGTGTGGCCGCCGTGAGCGCGCGTGTCCCGCGCGCGTCCGCCGCGCCGGCGCGTCAGCCCGCGGCCGGTGCGTCGCGAGGCTGCGCGTCCGCGCCGGCGTCCTCGCGCGCGGCGCGCGTGAGCCCGAGGTCGTGCAGGATCGCGAACAGGCACGGCACGACCAGCAGCACCAGCACGGTGCTCGCGAGCAGGCCGAACGCGATGGACGTGACCAGCGGCACGAGCACCTGCGCCTGCACGCTGCGCTCGGCGAGCAGCGGCAGCAGCCCGGCGATGGTGGTCAGCGACGTGAGCAGCACGGCGCGGAAGCGCTCGCGGCTCGCGCGCCGCGCGGCGTCCTCCACCTCCACGCCCGCGTCCAGGTGCCGCTTCAGGAAGGCCACGAGCAGGATCGAGTCGTTGACCACGATGCCGGCCAGCGACACGAAGCCCATGACGCTGGGCATGGACAGGTCCAGGCCCATCAGCAGGTGCCCGCCGACCACGCCCACCGCGGCCAGCGGGATCGCCGACATCACCGCGAGCGGCTCCAGGTAGCTGCGGAACTGCAGCGACAGCAGCACGAAGATCCCGACCAGGCCGACCAGGAGGCCGCGGCGCATCGAGTCCCCGGTCTCGCCCGCCGACGCGGACTGGCCCTCGAACACCACGCGCACGTCGGGGAACGCGTCCGCGAGGCGCGGCAGCAGCTGCGCGCGGGTGTCCGCCAGCACCTGCACGGCGTTCGCGCGGCGCGGGTCTACGTCGCCCTGCACGCTGACGCTGCGCCGCCCGTCCACCCGGGTGATGCGCGCGTAGCCGCGGCTCTCGCGGATATCGACCACCGCGTCCAGCGGCACCAGCGCGCCGGACGGCGCGATCAGCCGGAACGCGGCGAGGTCGTCGCGCCCGTCGCGGTCCGCGGCCGCGAGGCGCACCTCGACCTCGTAGGGCTCCGCGCCCACCTGCACCTCGCTCGCGACGCGGCCCTGGAACGCCGCGCGCAGCTGGTCGGCGACGCTGCGCGCGTCCAGCCCGAGACCCAGCGCCTCCTCGCGCAGCGTGAGGCCCAGCTCCGGCTTGCCGGGGCGCAGGCCATGGCTCACGTTGACCACGCCGCGGTAGCCGGTCAGCCACTGCGTCACCATCGCCGCCGCGGCGCCCACGCGCTCCAGGTCCTCGCCTTCCAGGCGCAGGTCGATGTCGCGCCCGCCGGGGCCGATCGCGGGCTGCCGGTACGCCAGCGCCACCACGTCCGGCACGTCCCCGACGGCGCGCCGCCAGTGCGCGGTGAGCTCGTCGGTGGACGCGCGCCGGACCTCGGTGGAGCGCAGATCCGCCTTCACGGTCGCGACGTGGGCGCCGCTCTCGCCGGCGTCGCGGTTCACGCCGAAGTACACGGCCACGTTGCGCACCAGCCCCTCGCCGCCCGGCTCGCGCGGCGCGAGCGCGCGGTCGGCCTCGGCCAGCGCCGCGCTCACCCGCGCCACCACCGCCTCGGTGCGCGCGCGCGGCGTGCCCTGCGGCAGGGTGATGCGGGCCTCGACGATGTCGCCCTCGATGTCGGGGAAGGCCTGGAACCCGAGCACCCCCGCGGCGACGATGCCGACCGAGAGCACCAGCAGCCCCGCCACCGCGCCGGCGAACAGGTAGCGCCGGCGGATCACGGCGTCCACGGCGCGGCCCACGACCCGCTCGCGAAAGCGATCCAGGCCCGCGTCGAAGCGCCGGCGCAGCGCGGCCTGCGGGCGCCCGCGCGCGGCGAGCGCGTGGCCCAGGTGGTTCGGCAGGATCCACAGCGCCTCGACCAGGCTCACCGCGAGCACCGCGATCAGCACCACCGGCATCACGCGCAGCACCTGCCCGATCTCGCCGGACAGGAACGCGAGCGGCGCGAACACCGCGACCGTGGTCAGGAACGACGACACGACGCCCGGCAGCACCTCGCGCGTGCCCTCGACGGCGGCCTCGAGCGGCGACGCGCCGCGCTGGCGACGGCTGGCCACGTTCTCCGCGATCACGATCGCGTCGTCCATCATCAGGCCCAGCGCGATGAGCAGCGCGACCATCGAGATCATGTTGATCGAGTAGCCGAGCATCGCCATCGCGAACAGGCCGCCCAGGAACGACACCGGCAGGCCCATCGTGACCCAGAACGCGAGCCGTAGCTGGAAGAACAGCCACATCGTCAGGAACACCAGCACCAGCCCCTGCCAGCCGTTGTGGACCAGCATGCTCAGGCGGTCCAGCACCACGCTCGCGACGTCGTCGGTGAGGCGGAACTCGACGCCCGGCGGCGCGCGGGCGCGCTCGCGCTCGACGAAGGCCTGCACCTCGCGCAGCACCTCGACGGCGTCCTGGCGCCCGGTCTTCTCGACCTTCAGCACCGCCGCGCGGCGGCCGTTGAACAGCACCCTGTCGTCGTCGGTCTCGAAGCGGTCGCGCACCGTCGCGATGTCGCCGAGGCGGATCACGCCGCCGCGCTCGCCGCCGATCACGACCAGGCTCTCGAGCGCCTGCACGGTGGTGCGCTCGTCGTCGAAGCGCAGCAGCAGCTCGCGCGCGCCGGTCTCCAGCGTGCCGGCGGGCAGGCTCACGCTCTGGCGCGCGACCGCGCTCGCGACGTCGTTCACGCCGAGGTCGAACTGATGCAGCAGCGCGAGCGGCACCTCGACGCGGAGCTGGTGATCGGAGAAGCCCGACACCGCGACCTGCGACACGCCGGGCAGGCTTTGCAGCCGGGTCTTCAGCGACTCCGCGTAGAGCTTGAGGTCCGGCACCGACATCGGGCCGGTGATCGCGAGCGACACCACCGGGTCGTTGCGCCCGAGCTCCTCCACCACCGGGCGCTCGACCTGCTCGGGAAAGCTGTCGATCGCGTCCACGTCGTTCTTGACGTCGTCGAGGAATCGCCCGAAGTCACCGTCGTCGGTCATCCTGGCGACCAGCGTCGCGCGCCCCTCGGCGGCCTCGCAGGTGAGCTCGCGCAGCCCCGTGAGCCCGTCCAGCGCGTCCTCCAGGCGCAGGCACAGCGCCTGCTCCACCTCGGCGCTCGCGGCGCCGGGGTACGGCACGGTGACCTGCACCTCGCGGGGCGCGAACTCCGGCAGCGTCTCGCGCGTGAGGCCCGGCAGCGCCGCGGCGCCGATCACCAGCAGCGAGATCATCAGCAGGTTGGCTGCCGTCGGGTGTCGTGCGAACCAGCGGACCATCGCGGTGCGCGGCTCAGCGCGCGGGGGACGCGGGGCGCGCGGCGGCGTCGCGCAGCGCCTGCGCCGCGCCGGGGTCGGGCTGCGGCGCGAGCAGCATGCCGTCGATCGCGGGCGCGAGGTCGCTGAGCACGAGCCTGTCGCCCGCCGCGAGGCCGGACGCGAGCACCGTGAAGCCCGGCTGCGCGAGGGCGACCTCGACGGGCCGCCGGCGCAGCCGGTCCTGCGCGTCGGCCACCCACACGGCGCCGTCGCGCACGCTGCCGGCGGGCACGGCGATCGCGCCGGGCAGGGTCGCGCCGTACACCACGACCCGCGCGAACATGCCGCGCACCAGCGGCGGGCGCTCGCCGGGCCGCGCCCGGCGGTAGGGCTCGTCCACGGCCACGATGATGCCGACGGTGCGCGTCTTCGGGTCCACCTCGGCGGCGAAGCGCTCCACCGTCGCGTCCCACTGCACGCTCAGCCCGGCCGGCTCCACCCGCGCGCTGAGACCGATGCGCCCGAGCAGCCCGGGGTCGGTGGGGTCGAACACCGCGCCGGGAGGCAGCGCGACCAGCCCGCGCACGTGGCCCAGCGGGATCTGCGCGGCGACCTCCGCGCGCTCGATGCCGTCGGCCGCGACCAGCAGCTCGCCCTCGCGCACGTACTGGTTCGCGACCGCGTTGGCCTCGGCGATGCGCGCGTCCATCGGCAGCGTGAGGCGGGTGTGCTCCACGTCGAGGCGCGCGGTGTCCAGCTCCGCGCGCTGGCGCAGAAGCTGTGCCTCGAGCGCCGCGCGCTGCGCCGGCAACACGTTGAGCGCATTGCGCTGCTGCTGCACGCTCTGGCGCTGGGCGAGGGTCGCGCGGCGCTGCCCGTCCACCTGCGAGCGCGACACGCTGCCGCTCGCGAACAGCGACTCGAGACGCTCGAGCTCCGCCTCGCTGGCCTCCAGCGACGCCTCCTCGATGGCCAGCGAGCGCCGCGTGTTCTCCTCGCTCGCGGCGCTCTCGGCGATGCTGGCCTCGGTGACGCGCATGTCGGCCTCGATGCGGGCCACCGCGAGGCGGTAGCTGCTGGGGTCGATGCGCAGCAGCGTCTCGCCGGCCGCGAGCAGCGCGCCGGCCTCGAGGCGCGGGTGGCGCTCGACGACGCGCCCGCGCACCTCGGCCACGCCCTGCCACGTGGTGGCCGGCTGCACCTCGCCGAAGCCCACCGCGCGCGGCGTCACGTCCAGCGGCGCGATCTCGAGCACGCGCACCGCGTGCGGGCGCTCCCCGTCGCGGGCACGCTCGGGCGGCGCGCGGGCCGCGAGCAGGGCGGCGACGATCGCGGCGGCGATCGCGACCGGGAGCGCGAACATCGCCATACGTCCGACCAGCGCGGAACGCATCGGTAGCCCGCCTCTGCACCCGTGACAGCGGGCACTCTCGGGGCGCGGCCGCGGGGCGTCAAGGCGGGCGGGCCCGGCGCGCTGTCCGTCGCGGCGCATGCGGAGGTCGCCGTCGGCGGCCGCGGCACAGCCTCCGCGCGTGCGGCCGCCGGCGGCACGCTTGCGGCACGGTCCTGTCGCGCGCGGCCGCTGCCGCGCCCGTCCCCCCCGGTCTCGCCGCACCGGGGTACGCTAGGCGCCGGTTGACCGCCCGTGCCCGAACGGAGACCCGCGATGCAGATCGAAGCGCCCTACCTGCTGTTCCTCGGCGACGCGCCGGACATGCTGGCCGCGAAGGTGGCCATCGGCATCAAGCAGTGGCGCCCGGAGAAGTGCGCCGGGCAGATGCGGCTCGACGGGTGCAACGCCGACTGCGGCCTCACCGACATGAGCATCGAGGACGCGAAGGCGGCCGGCGTGCGCACGCTGGTCGTCGGAGTCGCGAACCGCGGCGGCGTGATCGCCGAGAGCTGGGTGACGGTGCTGGTGCAGGCGCTGGAGGCGGGCATGGACCTCGCGGCGGGCCTGCACAACCGCCTCGCCGACGTGCCGGCGCTGCGCGACGCCGCGGATCGTCTCGGCCGCAAGCTGTTCGACGTGCGTCACCCGCCGCGCGCGTTCTCGGTCGCGAGCGGCGAGAAGCGCCCGGGCAAGCGCCTGCTGCCGGTGGGCACCGACTGCTCGTGCGGCAAGATGTACACCGCGCTGGCGCTGGAGAAGGCGCTGCACGATCGCGGCGTGAAGGCCGACTTCCGCGCGACCGGCCAGACCGGGATCCTGATCGCGGGCGGCGGCGTCGCGGTGGACGCGGTGGTCGCGGACTTCATCTCCGGCGCCACCGAGTGGCTGTGCCCGGCGAACGACGACGACCACTGGGACCTGGTGGAGGGGCAGGGCTCGCTGTTCCACGCGTCCTTCGCCGGCGTCAGCACCGGCCTCATCCACGGCGCGCAGCCCGACGCGCTGGTGCTGTGCCACGAGCCCACGCGCACCCACATGCGCGGCCTGCCCGGCTACCCGCTTCCCGACCTCGCCGAGTGCATGGACCTGAACCTGCGCGTCGCGCGCCTGACGAACCCGGACGTGCGCTTCGTCGGCGTGTGCGTGAACACGTCGGCGCTGCCCGCGGACGAGGCGAAGCGCTACCTGGAGGACACGGCCAAGCGCCTGGGTCTGCCCGCGGTGGATCCGGTGCGCGACGGCGTCGCGCCGATCGTCGACGCGATTCTGTGAACCGTCCGCGAAGCGCTCACGTGCTCCGGACTCGACGGGGACGCGGCGGTGCGGGTGCACGCCGGGACCGGGGCCCCGGGGAGCGGTCTCGCGCACAGACACGCCGCGGCCGCGCCGCGGACCGGGCGCACGCGCCGGTCCCGGCTCCGGCCTTCCCGGCAACGCGCCGCGCGGCGCCGGCACGATGACCCGCCTCACCGTCGACGACGAGCGCTGGCCGATCCGCGGCACGTTCACGATCTCGCGCGGCAGCAAGACCCACGCGCACGTCGTGACGGTGACGCTGGACGCGGACGGCCACCGCGGGCGCGGCGAGTGCGTGCCGTACGCGCGCTACGGCGAGACGGTGGACAGCGTGCGCGCGGCCATCGAGGGGCTGCGCGGCGAGCTCGAGGCGGGACTGGACCGCCAGGCCCTGCAGCAGGCGCTGCCGCACGGCGCGGCGCGCAACGCCGTCGACTGCGCGCTGTGGGACCTCGAGGCCAAGCGCAGCGGCACGCCCGCGTTCGCGCTGGCCGGGCTGCACGCGCTGGCGCCGCCGGTCACCGCGTACACGCTGAGCCTGGAGACGCCGGAGGCGATGCGCGCGAGCGCCGCCGCGAGCGCGCACCGCCCGCTGCTGAAGATCAAGCTGGGCGGGGCCGGCGACCTGGAGCGCGTGCAGGCGGTGCGCGAGGGCGCGCCGCAGGCGAAGCTGGTCGTGGACGCGAACGAGGGCTGGAGCGCCGCCGACTACGCGCGCCTCGCGCCGGCCCTCGCCGAGCTGGGCGTGATCATGATCGAGCAGCCGCTGCCGGCGGCGGACGACGCCGCGCTCGCGGGCGTCGAGCGCCCGGTGCCGGTGTGCGCCGACGAGTCGTGCCACGATCGCGCGTCGCTGCCGGCGATCGCCGGGCGCTACGACATGGTCAACATCAAGCTGGACAAGACCGGCGGGCTCACCGAGGCGCTGGCGCTGAAGCGCGAGGCCGAGGCGGCGGGTCTGGGCATCATGGTGGGCTGCATGCTGGCCACGTCGCTCGCGATGGCGCCGGCGCTGCTGCTGACGCCGGGCGCGTCCGTCGTCGACCTCGACGGCCCGTTGCTGCTGGCCGCGGATCGCGAGCCGGGCCTGGTGTTCGAGGACGGGCGCATCCAGCCGCCGGACCCGGCGCTGTGGGGCTGACGCGAATGGGGCAACGGCGCGCCCGCGTGAATTGCGCCACGACGGGCGCCCGCGCGGACGCGGCGCCGAATCGAACGCCGGCGTGCGGCGTGAACCGGTCAACGAGGATCACCTGATGGGACGCATCGTGTACGTGAATGGCGAGTTCCTGCCCGAGGAGGACGCGAAGATCTCGGTGTTCGACCGCGCGTTCCTGTTCGCCGACGGGGTCTACGAGGTGTGCTCGGTGATCGACGGCAAGCTGGTGGACAACACGGCGCACCTGAAGCGCCTGCAGCGCTCGCTGGACGAGCTGGACATGCCGCGCCCGGCCAGCGACGAGGAGATCGCGCGCATCCAGAAGGAGATCGTCGCGCGCAACCACGTCGTCGAGGGCACCGTGTACCTGCAGGCCACGCGCGGCGCGGCGGATCGCGACTTCGCGTTCCCGAAGGACGCGAAGCCGGGCCTGGTGGTGTTCAGCCAGGCGCGCCCGGTTCTGGACACGCCGGCCGCGCGCACCGGCATCAGCGTGATCACGGTGCCGGACATCCGCTGGAAGCGCCGCGACATCAAGACTGTGGGGCTGCTGCCCGCGTCGATGGCCAAGCAGCAGGCGATCGAGGCCGGCGCGAACGACGCGTGGATGGTCGAGGACGGCTACGTCACCGAGGGCAGCTCGAACAACGCGTACATCGTCACCGCCGACGGCACGGTGGTCACCCGTCACCTCGGCAACGAGATCCTGCACGGCATCACGCGCGCCGCGGTGCTGCGCCTGTCGGACGAGCACGGGGTCGCGGTGGAGGAGCGCGCGTTCACCGTGGACGAGGCGCTCGCGGCGAAGGAGGCGTTCATCACCAGCGCGTCCACCTTCGTGCTGCCGGTGGTGCGCATCGACGGCCACGCGATCGGCGACGGCACGCCGGGCCCGGTCGCGAAGCGCCTGCGCGAGCTGTACATCGAGCGCGCACGGGAGACGGCGGAGTAGCCGTCACGCGGCATCCCGCGCGCCCGGTCCCGCCCGCGGCGGTCGCGTGGATGATCGCGGCGATGTCGGCGATCG
Organism: uncultured Gammaproteobacteria bacterium; assembly: GCA_965365655.1. Classification (GTDB taxonomy): domain Bacteria; phylum Pseudomonadota; class Gammaproteobacteria; order HK1; family HK1; genus JBFHNV01. The sequence continues at coordinate 10,396 of CBDUCN010000102.1, forward strand.
CGGTCGTCGACGCGCTGGCCAAGCAGCTCGCGCTCAGCCTGCACGGCGTGCAGGTCGCGTGGGGCTACTTCGTGTCCATGCTCGCGTGCCTGCTCGCGGTGGCCGCCGCGCGCGGGGTGCCGCCGGCGGCGCTGCTGCGCACGCGCCGCCGCGGCCTGCAGGCGCTGCGCGCGTGCTGCCTCGTGATGTCGCTGTCGTGCCTGTTCTTCAGCCTCGCGTGGCTGCCGCTCGCGGCCGCGACGACGATCGGCTTCACCTCGCCGCTGTTCGTGGTCGCGCTGTCCGGCCCGCTGCTCGGCGAACGGGTGGGCGCGGCGCGCTGGGGGGCGGTGCTGCTGGGCCTCGCCGGCGCGCTGCTGGTCGCGCGCCCGGGCACCGGCCTGCTGCACTGGTCGGCGATGGTCGCGCTGCTGGGCGCGTTGTTCTTCGCGTCGTTCAACCTGATCACGCGCATGCTGGGCGCGGGCGAGCGCCCGGTGGCGACCCTGTTCCACACCTTCGGCATCGGCGCCGTGCTGCTCAGCCTCGCGGTGCCGCAGGTGTGGCGCCCGGTGAGCACGCAAGGCTGGCTGCTGTTCGCGAGCGGCGGCATGCTGGGCCTGTTCGCCCACTTCGCGATCGTGCGCTCGCTGAGCATCGCCGACGCGTCCGCGGTCGCGCCGCTGAACTACGTGCGCCTGCTGTGGGCCACCGCGCTCGGCTACGCGATCTTCGGCGACGTCCCGGACGCCGCGACCGTCGCCGGCGCCGCGATCATCGTCGCGTCCGGGTGGTACGTGCTGCGCGCGGGACGCCGCTGAGCGCGCCGGCGCCTGCCCGTCACGCGAGGTCGAGGATCGCCTGCGCGAACGCCTGCGGCGCCTCCTGCGGCAGGTTGTGGCCGATGCGTCCCCACAGGCGGCGCTCGTACGGGCCGTCGAAGTGCGGTGCGTGGGACTCGCAGCCGTCCAGCGGCATCACGCCGTCGCCCTCGCCGTCGATCGCGATCGTCGGGACCGTGATCCGGGGGCGCGCGGCGAGGCGGCGCTCGGTGTCCTCGGCCGCCGGGTCGCCGGCCGCCAGCGCGTAGCGGTGGCGGTAGGAGTGGATCACCACGTCCACGAAGTCCGGATTGTCGAACGACGGGGCGGTGCGCTCGTAGTCCGCGTCGTCGAACGCCCAGTACGGAGACCACAGCTTCCACAGCAGCCGGCACAGGTCGTGGCGGTTGCGCTCCAGGCCGGCCCGTCCGCGCTCGCCGTGGAAGTACCACTGGTACCAGTAGCGGTGCTCGTTCTCCGGGATCTGGGGCGTCGCCGACGCGGCGATGTCCTGGATGTTGTAGCCGTTGCCGGTGACCAGCCCGCGGCAGCGCTCCGGCCACAGCGCGGCGACGATGCACGCCGCGCGCCCGCCCCAGTCGTAGCCGGCGAGGAACGCGTCGGGGACGTTCAGCGCGTCCATCAGCGCGAGCAGGTCGTGCGCGAGCACCGCCTGCTGGCCCGAGCGCGGCGTGTCGTCGGACAGGAAGCGGGTCGGGCCGTAGCCCCGCAGGTACGGCACGATCACCCGGTACCCCCGCTCCAGCAGCAGCGGCGCGACCTCCGCGTACGCCTCCACGTCGTACGGGAAGCCGTGCAGCAGGATCGCGGCCGGCCCGGCCGCGGACCCCTCGTCGTGATAGCCGACGTCGAGCACGCCGGCCTGGATCTGCTTCAGCAACGCAACCTCCAGGACACCTGTCTTCGATTCCGCCGCGCGCGCCGGCCTTCCGGCCCGTCCGCTCGCCGTCGCCGCGCACGATCGCGCGGCGTCCGCCGGGCGGTGGCGCACGGCCCGCGCCCAGCGATTATGCTGTGCCGCGCCTCGATGACTCAAAAACCGGCCGCGCGCGGCGCCGCGGCCTTCATGACCAGGGGGAGACAACACGTGAGCGAGAGCACGATCCGGGTCGGCGTGGTGGGCGCCGGCGGCAACACCCGCAAGCACCACATCCCGAAGCTGCAGGCACAGAAGGGCGTCGAGGTGGTCGCGGTGGCGAACCGCACCCGCGCGTCGGGCGCGCGGGTCGCGAAGGAGTTCGGGATTCCGGGCGTGGCCGATCACTGGCAGCAGATCGTCGAGGACCCGGACATCGACGCGGTGTGCATCGGCACCTGGCCGTACCTGCACGCGCCGGTGACCATCGCGGCGCTGGAGGCCGGCAAGCACGTGCTGACCGAGGCGCGCATGGCGATGAACGCGATCGAGGCACAGGCGATGCTCGCGTGCGCCCGCGAGCACCCCGGGCAGATCGCGCAGGTGGTGCCGGCGCCGCACACGCTGGCGCTGGACCAGACCATCATGGACCTGATCGGCGACGGCTTCGTCGGCGACGTCATCCAGGTGGACGCGCGCATCAAGGCCGGCGCCGACTTCCCGCAGTGGGACAGCGCGCTGCACTGGCGCATGGAGCGCGAGTTCTCCGGCAACAACATCATGACCATGGGGATCTGGTACGAGGCGATGATGCGCTGGGTCGGGCCCGCGTCCAGCGTCAGCGCGATCGGCCAGACCGTGGTGCGCCACCGCCGCGACGCCGACGGACGGCGCGTCGCGATGACGATCCCCGACCACGTGGACGTCACCGGCGCGCTGGAGCAGGGCGGACAGATGCGCCTGTGCGTGTCCGGCGTCACCGGCCACACGCCGGCGCCGGACGAGGTGTACATCTACGGCACCGAGGGCACGCTGCGCGTCGGCCCCGGCGACGTGGGCGGCTCCGCGTTCGCGCTGTTCGGCGCGAAGCGCCGCGGCAACAAGGGCCTGGTGCCGTTGCGCGTGCCGGTGAAGAAGCAGGGCGGCTGGCGCGTGGAGGAGGAGTTCGTGAACGCGGTCCGCGGCCGGGAGCCGGTGAAGCTCACCGACTTCGCGACCGGCGTGCGCTACATGGAGTGGACCGACGCGGTCACGCGCTCGCTGCGCACCGGCGAGCGCGTGATGCTGCCGCTGGACGTGTGACGGCGGGGACGGCCGGCGGCGCCGCCGCCGGCCGTCACGTCCCGGCCGAGTCCGCGCCGCGCCGGCGCTGCGATTCGCGCCACGTGATGTAGGCGGTGCTCGCGAAGATGATCGCGCCGCCGGTCCAGGTCCACGCGTCCGGCACCTCGCCGAAGACCACGAAGCCGGCCGCGGCCGCCCACAGCAGGCGCGCGAAGTCCATCGGGAACACCGCCGACGCCTCGCCCCACTTGAACGCGGTGGTCATCATCAGGTGGCCGGCGGTCGCGCACACGCCGACCAGCGCGAGCACCGCGAACTGCGCCGGCGTCGGCGTCTGCCACACCGCGAACGCCGGCAGCGCCGAGAAGATCGTCAGCAGGAACTGGTTCAGCGCGACGATGCACACCACGCTGTCGTGGCGCGACAGGGTCTTGACCAGGATCAGCGCGAGCGCCCAGAACACGCTGGACGCGAGCACCGCGAGCAGCCCCAGGCTCACCTCGTGGAAGCCCGGACGCAGGATCACCAGCGCGCCCAGGAAGCCGATCACGACCGCGGTCCAGCGCCGCAGGCGCATGCGCTCGCCGAGCAGCACCGCGGCGGCGATGGAGCCGAAGATGACGCTGGAGAACGACAGCGCCGTGGCCTCCGCGACCGGCACCACCGACAGCGCGTAGAACCACAGCCACATCGCCGCGATGCCGATGCACGAGCGCAGCAGGTGCAGGCCCGGCCTGCGCGTGCGCAGGCGCCCCACCCCCTCGCGCAGCACCAGTGGTGCGACCGCCAGCAGCCCGAACAGGTTGCGGAAGAACACCACCTCGCTCACCGGCAGCTGCTGGCTCACGTGGCGCACGGCGGTGTGCATGCACACCATGATCAGCGTCGCGCCCAGCATCACCAGCATGCCGTGCGCGTTGCGCGCGCGGCGCTCGGCCGGCGTCACGAGCGCCGGGCCGGCGTCCGGGGGGACGCTCACCGTGCGCTCACGGGCGGCGCTTGGGCGCGATCACCAGGGATCGGAGGTCGCAGAAGGTCTCGTCGGTGAGCAGCAGGGTCTGCACGCCGGATTCGTTGAACGGGCGGATCTCCAGCCAGCGCGACGTGATGAAGTCGTCGGTGCTCGCCGCGATGACGAGGCGGACCTCGTCCTGGATGCCGATGTTGCCGCGCGCGGCGACCGAGCGCCCGTCCTGGAAGCACTCGATGCGGCAGCCGCGGGGCTCGGTGCATTCGATCGGGTAGTCGATGAGGCGCGGGCCCACGGCGATGGGGCTCGCCGCCTCGCGGACCAGGCGCGCGGCGCGGGCGTCGCCGTCCTGCGCCGGGGCCGCGGTCGCGCCGCACGCGAGTGCCAGCGCGATCGCCGCGCCCCGCACCGACGCGCCGGCTCGCGCGGCTCCGTGCGTCGCCGCCGCGCGGCGCGGGCGCCGCGACGGCGTCACGCGCCGCCGGCTTCCGTGGCCGCCTTCGCCTCGCGCGCCGCGCCGCCGCGGCACTCGGGCGACTGCGGCGCGGCGCGCAGCTCCTGCCACTGGCCGGCGGTGTAGGTGTGCAGCGCGAGGGCGTGCACCGGGCCGGCCAGCTCGTCCGCCAGCAGCCCGTACACCGTGCGGTGGCGGTGCAGCGTGGGCATGCCCTCGAAGCGCTCGGAGACCACGGTCACCTTGAAGTGGCTCTCCGAGCCCGGCGGCACGTTGTGATTGCCGCTCTCGTTGACCACCTCGAGGTGAGTCGGCGCGAGGCCGGCCTGCAGCTTTTCCGTGATCGTGCTCGCGATGCTCATCGGGTGCGTGCGCTCCGCTCGTGACGGCTGCCCGGGACGGTCGCCGGGCGTGGCCGGGCTGGGTGGAATTGACGGTCAAGGGTACACCGCGCGCCGCTCCGGCGTGCCGGCCGCGTCGCGCGCAGCGCGCCCATCCGGAAAGCCGCGCAGCGCGCCCATTCCG
>CBDUCN010000103.1:0-15175 GCA_965365655.1 uncultured Gammaproteobacteria bacterium
GGTCCTTTCCGACGTCGCGCGGCGCTGCTGCTGCTGGCGGGCGCGCCCTGGCATCGCGCGCGTCGTGACGGACACGGGCGCTTCGGCCGAGCGCCGGCGCACCGCTTCGCGGCGCCGGCTTGACCGCATCACCGCCGCGGGTATCGTTCGCTGCCTGCCGCACCTCCCGCGCGGCTCGACTCCCTTGCAGGAAGCGCCGCGCCGTGAAGTCCGACGACGCCGCGATCCGCATCCGCGGCGCGCGCCAGAACAACCTCCGCAATCTCGACCTTGATCTGCCGCTGGGCGAGCTGGTGGTGATCACCGGCGTCAGCGGATCGGGCAAGTCCTCGCTGGCCTTCGACACCGTGTACGCGGAAGGCCAGCGCCGCTACGTGGAGACCTTCTCCGCGTACGCGCGGCAGTTCCTGGAGCGCATGGACCGTCCGGCGGTGGACCGCATCGACGGCATCCCGCCGGCCATCGCGATCGACCAGGTGAACCCGGTGCGCACGTCGCGCTCCACCGTGGGCACGATGACGGAGCTGAACGACCACCTGAAGCTGCTGTTCGCGCGCGCCGCGGTGCTGCACTGCGCGGGCTGCTCGCAGCCGGTGCGCCGCGACGATCCGGAGCGCGCCGCGCGCGCGCTGCTGTCGCCGCGTCACGAGCCGGGCGCGCGCCTCGAGGTGAGCTTCCCGGTGCGGGTGCCGGAGAACTTCTCCGAGGAGGAGGTGCGCGCGCTGCTCTCGCGCCAGGGCTACACGCGCGTGCGCGGCGCCGGCGAGCGGCGCCTGGAGGTGGTGCAGGACCGGGTGCGTCCGGCCGCGGGGCAGGCGGCGGAGCGCCGCGCGCGCCTCACCGAGGCGCTGGAGGCGGCGTTCAAGTCCGGCCAGGGGCGTGCCCGGGTGCGCTGCCTGGACGCGGATGGCGCGGTGCTCGACGAGCACGCGTTCTCGACCACGCTGCACTGCGCGCGTTGCGACCGCGACTATCGCGACCCCATCCCGAACTTCTTCTCGTTCAATTCCCCGGTGGGCGCGTGCGAGACCTGCCGCGGCTTCGGCCGCACGATGGGCATCGACTACGGCCTCGTGATCCCGGATCGCGGCCTCAGCCTCGCCGCCGGCGCGGTGCGTCCGTTCCAGAGCCCGGCCTACGCCGAGTGCCAGCGCGACCTGATGCGCTTCGCGCGCCGCCGGGGCGTGCCGCGGGACGTGCCGTTCGGCGAGCTGCCCGCGCGCTGGCAGCGCTGGGTGATCGACGGCGAGGGCGGCTTCGACGACGGCGTGTGGTACGGCGTCGCGCGCTTCTTCCGCTGGCTGGAGTCGAAGAGCTACCGCATGCACATCCGGGTCCTGCTCTCGCGCTACCGCGCCTACGAGCCGTGCCCCGCGTGCCACGGCGCGCGGCTCGAGCCCGAGCCCCTGCTGTGGCGCCTCGGCGGCGGCGCGCCGGTGGCCGCCGGCGGCGCGCTTCCCGGCGTGAACATGCACGAGCTGGCGAGTCTCGCGCTGGAGCGCACCCGCGAGCTGTTCGACACGCTGACGCTGCCGGCGCCGCTGGACGAGGCCACCGATCTGCTGCTGGGCGAGATCCGCGCGCGGCTTCGCTACCTGACCGACGTGGGCCTCGGCTACCTCACGCTGGACCGCCAGTCGCGCACGCTGAGCGGCGGCGAGGTGCAGCGCATCAACCTCACCACCGCGCTCGGTACCTCGCTCACCAACACGTTGTTCGTGCTCGACGAGCCCAGCATCGGCCTGCACGCGCGCGACATGGGCCGCGTCACCGCGGTGCTGGAACGGCTGCGCGATGCCGGCAACACGCTGCTGGTGGTGGAGCACGACGAGCAGGTGATCCGCGCCGCCGACCGCGTGCTGGACATGGGGCCCGGCCCGGGCGAGGCCGGCGGGCGCGTGGTGGCCTTCGGCACGCCGGCCGCGGTCGCGCGCAACCGCGCGTCGGTGACCGGGCGCTTCCTGAGCGGGCGCGAGCGGGTGCGTTCGCCGCGCGAGAAGGTGCGCGCACCGCGCGGGCGCGGCAGCCTCGAGGTGCGCGGCGCGCGCGCGCACAACCTGAAGGGCCTCGACGTGCGCATTCCGCTCGGGCGGCTGGTGTGCGTGACCGGCGTCAGCGGCTCGGGCAAGTCGACGCTGGTCGACGACGTGATCCACCGCGCGCTGCTCAAGGCGCGCGGCCAGCCGGTGGAGGCGCCGGGCGAGCACGACGCGTTCGCGGGCGCCGAGCACGTGGGCGAGGTGGTGCTGGTCGACCAGAGCCCCATCGGCAAGACCGCGCGCTCCAATCCCGCGAGCTACGTCGGCGCGATGGACGCCATCCGCAAGCTGTTCGCCGCGGAGCCGATGGCGCGCGAGCGCGGCTACGGACCGGGGCAGTTCAGCTTCAACGCCGGCACCGGGCGTTGCCCCGCGTGCGGCGGCACCGGCTTCGAGCACGTGGAGATGCAGTTCCTGAGCGACGTGTACCTGCGCTGCGCGGAGTGCGACGGGCGGCGCTATCGCCCGGAGCTGCTCGAGGTCACGCTGCTGCCCGACGGCGCCGCCGGCGGGCGGCCGCTGTCCATCGCCGAGGTGCTGGAGCTGACGGTGGACGACGCGCTCGGGTTCTTCGCGGGCGCGGCGGCGGTGCGCGACGCGCTGGCGCCGCTCGCGGCGGTGGGCCTCGGCTACCTGCGCCTGGGCCAGCCGGTGCCCACCCTGAGCGGCGGCGAGGCGCAGCGCCTGAAGCTCGCCGGGCGGCTCGCGCGGTCTCCGCGCGGCACGAAGCGCCCGCGCTCCGCGCAGCGCGGCGAGCAGGGCGCGCTGTTCATCTTCGACGAGCCCACCACGGGGCTGCACCTCGCGGACGTCGCGGTGCTGCTGCGCGCATTCGACGCGCTGCTGGACGCCGGGCACTCGCTGCTGGTGATCGAGCACCACCTGGACGTGATCGCCGCCGCCGACTGGCTGGTGGACCTCGGGCCCGAGGGCGGCGACGGCGGCGGGCGCGTGGTCGCGACCGGCACGCCGGCGGCGGTCGCGGCGAAGTCCGACGGGCACACCGCGCGAGCGCTGGCGGCACACCTCGGCGCGCGCGGCTCGAAGCCCGCGCCCGCGCGGCGGCGCCGGCGCGCGCGCCAGGAGGCCGTGATCCGCGTGCACCACGCGCGCGAGCACAACCTGAAGAACGTCGAGGTGCGCATCCCGCGCGATCGCTTCACCGTGGTCACCGGCGTGAGCGGCAGCGGCAAGAGCACGCTCGCGTTCGACATCCTGTTCGCCGAGGGGCAGCGCCGCTACCTGGAGAGCCTGAACGCGTACGCGCGGCAGTTCGTGGAGCCGGCGTCGCGCCCCGAGGTCGACGCGGTCACCGGGCTGCCGCCCACCGTCGCCATCGAGCAGCGCACCAGCCGCGGCGGGCGCAAGAGCACGGTGGCGACGATGACCGAGCTGCACCACTTCCTGCGCCTGCTCTACGTGCGCCTGGGCGTGCAGCACTGCCCGGACTGCGACGTGCCGATCGAGCCGCGCAGCCAGGACGCGGTGGTCGCCGAGCTGATGCGACGCCGCGGGCGGCGCCTCGAGGTGCTCGCGCCGCTGGTGATCGCGCGCAAGGGCTACTACACGGACCTCGCCGCGTGGGCCGCGGGCAAGGGCTTCGAGACCCTGCGCGTGGACGGCGAGACGGTGCCCACCGCCGCGTGGCCGCGCCTCGACCGCTTCCGCGAGCACGACATCGACCTGCCGCTCGGCGAGGTGCGGGTGTCGCCGCGCGCGGAGGGCGAGCTGCGCGCGCTCGTCGCGCAGGGCGTGGGCTTCGGCAAGGGTGCGGTGAAGATCGTCGACGGCGCGCAGCACACGCTGCACTCCACGGTGCGTGCGTGCCCGGGGTGCGGGCGCGGCTTCGACCCGCCGGATCCGCGCCTGTTCTCCTACAACTCGCGCCACGGATGGTGCCCGCGCTGCTACGGCACCGGCGTCGAGCTCGCCGGCTTCGACGAGAGCCAGACCGGCGAGGAGCGGGCCTGGATCGAGGAGGCTGACGCCGCGCGACGCTGCCGCGCGTGCGACGGCCGGCGCCTGAAGCCGGAGGCGCTGGCGGTGCGCTGGCGCGGGCGCTCGATCGCCGAGCTGTCGCAGCTCCCGGTGTCGGCGGCGCACGCGCTGTTCGCGTCGCTGGAGCTCGACGGACGCGAGGCCGCGATCGCGCGCGGCGTGCTCGACGAGCTCGGCGCGCGCCTCGGCTTCCTCGAGCGCGTGGGGCTCGGCTACCTGGGCCTGGACCGCGGCGCACCGACCCTGAGCGGCGGCGAGGCGCAGCGCCTGCGCCTCGCCGCGCAGCTCGGCTCGAACCTGCGCGGCGTGTGCTACATCCTCGACGAGCCGACCATCGGCCTGCACACCCGCGACAACCGCATGCTGCTGGACACCCTCGCGGCGCTCAGGCAGCGCGGCAACACGGTGCTGGTCGTCGAGCACGACGAGGACACCATCCGCGCCGCCGAGCACGTCGTGGATCTCGGCCCCGGCGCGGGCACCGGCGGCGGCGAGGTGGTCGCGCAGGGGCCGCTGGAACGCGTGCTGCGCGCGCGCCGCTCGCTGACCGGGCGCTACCTCGCGAAGCCGCTGCGCCACCCGCTGCCCGGGGTCGCACGGCGCCCGGCGGCGCAGCGTTTCCTGCGCGTGGAGGGCGCGTCGCGCAACAACCTGCGGGTGCGCTCGCTGCGCCTGCCGCTGGACCGGCTGGTGGCGGTGACCGGGGTCAGCGGCAGCGGCAAGAGCACGCTGGTGCGCGACGTGGTGCTGGGCAACCTGCGCCGCGCGCTCGCGCGCCGGCGCGGCGGCGCGCCGGCGCCGGACGGCTGTGCGGCGCTGCACGGCGCCGGCGAGGTGGGCCGCGTGCTGGAGGTGGACCAGACCCCGATCGGCAAGACGCCGCGCTCGTGCCCCGCGACCTACGTGGGCTTCTTCGATGACATCCGCCGCCTGTTCGCGAGCTCGCCGGAGGCGCGGGTGCGCGGCTACACGCCGGGGCGCTTCTCGTTCAACGTCGCGGGCGGGCGCTGCGAGGCGTGCGAGGGCCAGGGCGTGCGGCGGGTGGAGATGAGCTTCCTGCCCGACGTCCAGGTTCCGTGCGACGCCTGCGGCGGGCGGCGCTTCAACGAGCAGACCCTCGCGGTGCGCTACCTGGATCGCAGCATCGCCGAGGTGCTCGCGATGAGCGTGGACGAGGCCACGCCGGTGTTCGCGGCGCACCCGCGCATCCACCGCGCGCTGCGCCTGCTGCAGGCGGTCGGTCTCGGCTACCTCACGCTGGGCCAGCCCAGCCCCACGCTGAGCGGCGGCGAGGCGCAGCGCATCAAGCTGGTGACCGAGCTCGCGAAGGTGCCGGACGATCCGGGCGAGGTCCGTACCGGACGCCGCCACACCCTGTACGTGCTGGACGAGCCGACGATCGGCCTGCACATGGCGGACGTGGAGAAGCTGATCCGGGTGCTGCACCGGCTGGTGGACGCCGGCAACAGCGTGATCGTGATCGAGCACAACCTGGACGTGGTCGCGGCCGCGGACTGGGTCGTCGACCTCGGTCCCGAGGGCGGCGACGGCGGCGGCCGGGTGGTGGCGCAGGGACCGCCGGCGGGCATCGCAGGGCGGCGCAAGCGATCGCACACGGCCGCGGCGCTCGGGGAGTTCCTGGCCTCGCGCGGCGGCTGACGGGGCGCTCTTGGGGCGCCCGCCGGGCGACGCGCGGCGGTCGCCGCCGGGGGCCGGACGCTGCCCGGCACGTGCGGCGGCGGTGCGGCCGCCCGGGCTGCGCGCCGGCCCCGCGCGGCGCGAGCCGCCACCGCCGAACGGCCGCGGGCGCTACTCGCGCTCCGCGATGTCGTCGCTGCGCAGCACCGCGTGGCCCGCGGCCAGCGCGTTCACGGTGGCCTTCGACGTCAGCAGCGCGCGTGGCGGCATCGCCGCGAGCTCGCGGGCCAGCGCGAGCGCGGCCTGCGCCAGATCGGCGGGCTCCACCACCCGGTTCGCGATCCCGAGCGCCAGCAGCTCGGCGGCGCCCAGGCGGCGGCACGTGAAGATGATGTCGCGGGCCACGCCCGCCGGCACCAGCCGCAGCAGCAGGCGCGTGGACGCCGGGCTCAACGGGCTGCCGAGGCTGACCTCCGGGTACCAGCAGCGCAGGTCGGCGGCGGCCACCCGGAGGTCACACGCCAGCGCGAGCGAGAAGCCGCCGCCCGCCGCGGCGCCCTGCACCGCCGCGACCGTGACCGGCTCCATCCCGGCGAGGCGCTCGAGCACCCGCGACAGCACGCGGATGCGCTCGCGCATCACGGGGGCGAACGCGCGTTGGCGCTCCTGCGGATCGGCGACGTGCGCGAGCACGTCGAGGTCGAAGCCGGCGCTGAACACCGGCCCGTCCGCCTCCAGCAGCAGCACCCGCACGCTGCGGTCGCGGGCAACGCGCTCCACCGCCGTCTCCAGCGCCTCCAGGAAGCGGTCGTCGATCGCGTTGCGCTTCGCCGGGCGCGCCAGGCGCAGCCGCGCGAGCCCGTCGGCCACGTCCAGCAGCATGCGATCGGCGTGCGGCATCGGCGGTCTCCAGCGGGCGGGCGCCGGCGGCCCGGGCGCGGGGAACGTAGCATGCCGCGACGGATCCGTTGCGCGGCGCGCGCATTGCTGCGCCGCAGCGCGACGGCGACAATCCGCGGTTCACGGCCGGCGGCGCCGGGCGCCGGCACGCTGGTCGCGCGCGGCCGCGGGCCGCCGGGCCCACGCACGGGAGATCGAGACATGCGCATGAGCGACAGGACGGCACTGGTCACCGGTGCGGCGAGCGGCATCGGCAGGGCCATCGCCGAGCGCTACGCGGCCGAGGGCGCGCGGGTCGTGATCGCGGATCTGGACGGTCCCGGCGCCGAGGCGGCCGCCGCCGCGATCCGCGACGCCGGCGGCGACGCGATGGCGGTGACGATGGACGTCACCGACGAGCGGCAGGTGGAGGACGGCGTGGCGGCGGCCGCGGACGCGTTCGGCAGCGTCGACGTGCTGGTCAGCAACGCGGGCGTGCAGCACATCGCCGCGGTGCACGAGCTGGAGCTGGCCGCGTGGCGCCGCATGCTGACCGTCCACCTCGACGGCGCATTCCTGACCACCCGCGCGTGCCTGAAGCGCATGTACGCGGCCGGCCGCGGCGGCGCGATCGTCTACATCGGCTCGGTTCACTCCAAGGAGGCGTCGGTGCTGAAGGCGCCGTACGTCACCGCGAAGCACGGGCTGCTGGGCCTGTGCCGGGTGGTCGCGAAGGAGGGGGCGGCGCACGGGGTGCGCGCCAACGTGCTGTGCCCGGGCTTCGTGCGCACGCCGCTGGTCGAGCGCCAGATCCCGGAGCAGGCACGGGATCTGGGCATCAGCGAGGAGGAGGTGGTCAGAAACGTCATGCTCAGGAACACCGTGGACGGGGAGTTCACGACCCTCGCCGACGTCGCGGAGGTCGCGGTGCTGTTCGGCGCCTTCGAGAGCAACGCGCTCACCGGGCAGTCGCTGGTCGTCAGCCACGGCTGGTTCATGGAGTGACGTTGGCCGCCCGGGGGACGGGCGCCGAGTTGTTGACGGGCGTCACGGGGTCGCGGCCGGTTCCTTTGCCTTCCCGGCCAAGTTGTATAGACTCGCGCGGCTTTTTTTGACCCGCAACGGGAATTGGAGAGGCGGAGACATGGCCAATCGCGTCAAGCTCCCTAAGAACTACAAGCCGACCAAGCGCGAGAAGTACATGAACCCCAAGCAATTGGAGTACTTCCGCCAGAAGCTGCTCGAGTGGCGCCAGTCGCTGCTGGACGAGTCGCAGCAGACCATCGACCAGATGCGCGACGCGGCCCGCGACGTCAGCGACGAGGCGGAGCGTGCGAGCCGCGAGACCGAGATCAGCTTCGAGTTGCGCACGCGCGACCGCTACCGCAAGCTGCTCACCAAGATCGACCAGGCGCTGAAGCGTATCGAGGACGAGAGCTACGGCTTCTGCGACGAGACGGGCGAGCCCATCGGTCTGGACCGGCTGGAGGCGCGCCCCATCGCGACCCTGAGCATCGAGGCGCAGGAGCGCCGCGAGCAGCTCGAGCGCCAGTACAGCGACCGGGGCTGAGCGCCGCGGGCGCAGCTCCGGGAGCTTCCCCGGGCTCCGGCGCCCCACCCGGACGGATCGCCAGCATGAACCGCTATCTTCTGATCGCCGCGGCGCTGATGCTGTCGGCCTGCGACAAGATCCCGTTTCCGTCCGTGCCGGCCCCGGCTCCGGTAGCGGCCGCGCCGACGATGGCGGTCCTGGATCTCGGGGCGGTGGCGAAGGCGCTGGGCCGCGACGAGGTGTTCCGCCAGCAGGTGGAGGCGGCGGGACAGCAGCTTCGCCAGCAGCTCGGCGAGCTCAGCAGCAACCTGCAGACGCGGCTACGCGAGGAGCAGGCGAAGCTCGGGGAGGATCCCTCCGAGGAGCAGCGCCAGCAGCTGCAGCGCATGCTGGCCGAGGCGCAGCGCCAGGTGCAGCAGGGGCAGCTGCTCGCGCGGCAGAAGGCGACCGAGTATCAGGCCCAGCTCGCGCAGCAGTTCCGCGCCGAGGTGCAGCCGGTGGCCGCCGAGCTCGCGCGCGAGCGCGGTGCGTCCGGCGTGGTGCTCGCCAACTCCCTGGTGTGGTTCGAGCCGGCGGTGGACATCACCGGCGAGGTGATCGACGCGCTGCGCGCCCGCGGCGCCGCGTCGGGCGCCCCGGCGCTCGCCCCGCAGGGCGCCGCGCCGCAGTCCGGGCAGGCCGGCGAGCCGCCGACCCGTTAGCCGCGGCGTCGAGACGCCCGGCCGGTGCGCCGTCGCGTGGGCCCGTCGATTGCCGACTCACGGGCCAGCCGGCGGGCCGGCGGCCGGGTCACGCGCGAACGGTGTCGGGGATCCCCTTCCTGCGCTGCACGGGCGCGGTCTCGCGGCCCTCGATCTCGTCCAGCGCCTCCGCGACCGCGTCGAAGGCCAGCATGATGGAGCCGTGGCGCGAGATCAGGTCGCGCGCGGGCTCGAGCAGCGCCAGCTCCTTCCAGTCGCCCTCCGGGGGCGGGCCGCCGTCTTTCAGCATCCTGCGCATGGTGTCGCGCAGGGTGCGTAGCTCGTCCGCGGGTCGTCCCACCACGTGCTCGCCGACGATGGAGGCCGCGGCCGCACCGAGGGTGCACGCGCGCACCTTCTGCGCGTAGTCGCTCACGCGCCCGTCGCGCATCTCGAGCTCCACCGTCACCTGGCTGCCGCACAGCGGGCTCACCATGGTCACCGCGGCCTGAGGTGCCTCCAGCCGACCGCTGCGCGGGATGTTCTTCGATCGCGCCAGGACCCGCGCGTAGAGCTGCTGCAGCTCCTGCTCGTTCACGTGCCGCTGGCCTGCCGGGAGCCGTCCAGCGCGCGCTGCGCGCTGCCGCGGATCGCCTGCAGCATCGCGTGCAGGCCGTTCTTGCGCGTCGGGCTGAGGTGCGAGTCGAGGCCGATGGCGCGCACGAAATCGGGCTCGGTCTCCAGGATCTCCGCTGGCGGGCGGTCGCTGTACACCCGCAGCAGCAGCGCGATCAGTCCGGACACGATCGCCGAATCGCTGATCGCGTCGAAGTGCAGTCGCCCGTCGTCGTGCCGTTCCTCGTGGATCCAGACCTGGGACTGGCAGCCGTGCAGGCGGTATTCCTCGCAGCGCCACTCGTCCGGGAATTCCGGGAGCTTGCGGCCGAGATCGATGAGGTACTGGTAGCGGTCGGTCCAGTCGTCGAAGAAGCCGAACTCGTCGATCAGCTCCTGCTGGGTCCGGGCCGCGTCGGTGGCGGTTTCCGTCGTCATGTCAAACAGTTGCAGCCGTGCGGCGGTGTGACCTCCAGGCTACCGCGCGGGGGCGCGCGCCGCCATCGCGGGGCGCGACGGGTCAATCGCGCACCTTGCGATGGATGTGCGGCAGCGAGTCCGGGTCGTCGGCGCGCATGTAGCGCTTCTCGCCGTCGCTCGCGGTCACGTTCTCGTAGACGCCCTCGTCACGCCGGACCAGCTTCGTGAAGCCGAGGTTGCGGTACTCCGAGTCGAAGGTCTGCACCCGCGCGGCCGGCGCACGCGTGAGCACGCGGCGCACCGGCGCGGCCGGGTCGGTGTCGCCCAGCGGGATGCGGGCCACGTAGCAGACCTCGCCCCAGATCCGCAGCTCCCGGTCCAGTGGATGGGACAGCTCGACGGTCCGGCCGTTGGCGTCGCAATGGTAGTCGTACACGGGCATGCGGCGAACTCCTCGGCGAGACCCGTCCGCGGGGCCCGCCGGCATGTCCAAAGATGCGGGATCGACGCGGTAAGTCAATGGTCCCTCAAAAAAAACCCCGCCGGGGGAGCGGGGCGTCGGGCCCAGGGGAAAGGCCCAAGGGGGAGATTGACGCTTCGAAGTCTACGAGCCGCGCCGGCGCCGGGGCGTCGCACCGGCGTTACCGATGCGTAACGGCCGGGCCCCGCGCACCCGCGCGAGGCACAGCGCCAGCACGGCCGCGGCGAGGCCGGACGTCGCCGGCGCCGCGAGCACCACCGGCACGCCGGCGCCGGGCGGCGGCGCCGCCGCCGGCAGGCCCTCGACGCGCAGCCGCGACAGCGCCCACTCGTCGCGGCTGCCGCTGCCGCCGGCATCGTCGAACAGCCAGCGCAGGATCACCTCGCCGCGCTCCGGGATGTCCAGGCCCGGGATGCTCGCGCGCACGGCGAGCGGCTGCCAGCCGAGGGCGTCGGCGGCGGCAGGGGTGACCCGGGTGGCTTCGTCGTCACCCCGTCCCGCCGTCAGGCCGGGGTCCGCGTGGGCGTCGAACAGGATGCGGGTGCTGCGCTCGCCGTCGTTGAGCACCCACAGGTCGAACAGCACCAGCAGGCCGTCCAGCGCGACGCCGGCGGTGTTCTGCACCCGCCGCAGCAGGCTGCCCGGGGTGAAGTCGCTGCCGGTGGCCTGCACGCCCACGCCGCGCAGCGCGCCCGGCAGGTCGAACGCGTACAGGCCGCCGCCGCGCTCTCCGCCCGCGCTGGTGCCGCGGGCGAAGTCGCCGCCGGTGCGCGTGTCACCGAATGCGCTGTCGCCGTCGCTGAGCCCCAGCACCGCCCAGCGCCGCGAATCCAGCGCGCCGGCGTCCACCGGGGCGAGGCCGGTGCCGGAGAACGTCGCGAAGTCCTCGTCCAGCAGCAGCAGGTCGGCCGTCGCAGGCCGGAACGCCGCCAGCAGGGCTGCCAGCAGCAGGGTCGTCGCGCATCGGGTCATGGTCCTTGCTCCTCGTGACCGGGCCGGTCCGTCGGCCCTCGGGAGAGGAGTCTGGAGATGAGTGTGCGTGCGCGCGACGGGCCGCGGCCGCGGGTGGTGTAGTCCGACATGGACGCGGGCGCGACGCGCCCGCCCCGGCGGCGGGCGAGCGCGGCCTGTCCGTGCAGCGGCCGCGGCGGGCGCGGCGGCGCGGGGTTCAGGGCCACCGCGGTCGGCGTTGCGCCGGGGGCGTCGTGCTCAGCGCCCCGGCCGGCGCGGCGCCGCGGCGTTCGGGGCCACCGCGCGACGCGGACTGCGGGCAGTCATGCCCGGCGCCGCGAAGTCCGGGGCTGCCGGGACGGGTGGGGGACGGGGCGCGGTGCTCAGCGCCCCGGCACGCTCCAGCCGGCGCCAGCGCCGGCCGCGAGGCCGGCACCGCTCCACGCGGTGGTCAGCGGCGGGGTGGAGCCGCAGGGCCCGGGGGCCCAGCCGGCGAGCCGCAGGTCCGCCTGCTGCACGCGGGCCTGCTCGAGCCCCGCGAAGCGCACGCTGTCGCGGAAGTGCGGCGCCCTGGGATCGCCGTTGCGCGCCGCGAGGCTGTACCACATGTACGCGGTGGCGTTGTCCGGCGCGATCGGGATGAACGGAAACAGGTCCTCGCGGTGCCGGTCCTCGTTGAACCAGTGCCCGTACTGGAGCTGCGCCGTCGCGTGGCCGCGGCTGGCCGCCTCGCAGATCCAGCGCTCCGCGACCGGCTCCTGCAGCAACAGGTAGTACGTCCCGATCTGGAACTGCGACTCCACGTCGCCGCTCAGGGCCTGGCGCTCCAGGGACGCCACCTGGGCGTCGTGCCACATCTGCTCGGGCGTGGGCCGGTTCTTCTGCGCCTGCTCGATGGCGGTGCGCAGCGCCGCGGACGCGACGCTGGAGACGATCATGGACCCCGGGTCGACGCAGCCGGCCAGCGCGAGGGCGGCCAGCGCGGCAGCGAGGGAGGTGCGGATCCGGGCGTTCATGATCACCGAGTCTAGTCGTTGCCTGAACTTCCGCTGTCGGCCGCCGCCGCGGAAACTTTAGGGAACGCGGGATCTTTTCCCGCCTCTACCAGATGCTGTGGTGCGCGCCGCTCCAGGGCACGAGATAGGGGCGCTCAGCGCCGAGCGCGTTCCGCCTGCTCGCGCATGAGCTCGTCCAGGCGCGCCTCGATACGCGACGCCTGGTAGAAGTCGTTGCCGCGGTGGCGCGACGCCAGGGTGAGCTGGTGGATCGCGAGGTCGAGCTGTCCGCGACGATAGTAGTGCTCGGCGAGGGCGGCCTGGCTCTCCGCGGTGCGCCCGAGGGCCTCGAGCGCCTGGGCCTGCTGGCGCAGCATCTCGGCGTCGGGCGATCCCAGCCGGCGGTACTCCTCGAGGACCTGCAGGGCCTTGGCGTGCTGCCGCGCCGTGAGCAGCGCCTCGACGTAGGTGCGGCTCACGAGACGGCTGTCCGGTCGCAGGCGCCAGGCGTCGTCGAGCATCGCGAGCGCTTCGCGGTCGCGGCCCGAGCGCAGCTCCACGTCGGCGAGCGCCATGCGCACGGGCACGTCTTCCGGCTCTTCCGCGAGCAGCACCTTCAGCTCCTCGCGCGCGGCGTCCAGCTTGCCGGTGAGCGTGTGCACCAGCGCGAGGCCATAGCGCAGCCCGGGCGACGGCGCCGGGGCGCGGCGCTCGATCTCGGTGCGGAACACCTCCTCGAGGTCCGCCGGCTTCTTGCCGAACACGACCCGCAGCCTGGCCTGCACCATCCGGAAGCGGCGGCTGTCCTCGTGCTGGCGGTAGCCGAGCTGCGCGGCCCGCGCGCGCGCCTCCGCGATTCGCCCGGTGGTGACCGGGTGGGTGGACAGGAACTCGGGGGGGCGCTGGTAGTAGCGGCTCGCGCTCTGCAGCTTCTCGAAGAAGGTCGCCATCGCGGCGGGATCGAACCCGGCTTCCTCGAGGAGCTGCATGCCGACGCGGTCGGCCTCGTTCTCGTTGCGCCGCGAGAAGTCGAGCGCGTTCTGCGCCTGCCCGCCGAGCACCGCGGCGGCGGCCGCCTGGCCCGCCTGCCCGTTCTGGGTGCCGATCGCGATGGCCGCCAGGATGCCGGCCAGGGTCGCGATCGCGGATCGCTCCTGGAGCTCGACGCCACGCGCGATGTGGCGCTGCGTGACGTGCGCGATTTCGTGGGCCAGCACCGAGGCCAGCTCGCTCTCGGAGTCCGCGGCGACGATCAGTCCGCTGTTGATGCCGACCCAGCCGCCGGGTGCCGCGAACGCGTTGATGGCGTCGTCGTGCACGACGAAGAAGTGGAAGGCCTGCCCGTGGCGCTCCCCCCTGGAGGCGAGGCGGTAGCCCAGGGACTCGACGTACTCCGTCACCACCGGGTCCTCGATGATGGTCATCGAGGCGCGGATCTCGCGCATGAACATCTGGCCCACCGCCTCCTCCGCGGCGGAGGAGAAGACCGCCTCCGACGAGTCGCCGAAGTCGGGCAGCCGCACCTGCCCGAGCGCGGGCGCCGCGCCGGTGGCGAGGTGGCATGCCGCGACGAGGGCGGCGAGCGCGGGCGCTCGGTGACGGACGTGCACGATGGACGGGGTCTCCCGGGGCTTCGCGGCGCGTTGCAGGCTCCGGAGGCGCATCGTTAGGATCGCGCCGTACCGGCGGCTGCAGCGCACGACCCGGCGAAGCTTAACGCAGGGTCGCGCGCCCCGACGCGCCGTCCCCCGCGGCTCACCAAAGGGTCATGTGCGGCGCCGCCGTACAACGGCGCGGCGCGCCGCGGGCGCAGCCTCGCGTGCGTCCGGCCCCGGATCCACAGCCCACGAGGAGCGACCCATGCCGAAGAATGCCTTCTACGCCCAGTCCGGCGGGGTGACGGCCGTCATCAACGCCACCGCCGCCGGCGTCATCGAGACGGCGCGCCGCCACCCGGACCGGATCGGCGCCGTGTACGCGGGGCGAAACGGCATCATCGGCGCCCTCACCGAGGACCTGATCGACACCGGGCGCGAGAGCGACGAGGACATCGCCGCGCTCAAGCACACCCCGTCCGGCGCCTTCGGCTCGTGCCGCTACAAGCTCAAGGGGCTCGACGAGAATCGCGCCGAGTACGAGCGCCTCATCGAGGTCTTCAAGGCGCACGACATCGGTTACTTCTTCTACAACGGCGGCGGCGACTCCTCGGACACCGCGCACAAGGTCTCGCAGATCGGCGACGCGCTCGGCTATCACATCGTGTGCGTCGGCATCCCGAAGACGGTGGACAACGACCTGCCGATCACCGATTGCTGCCCCGGCTTCGGCTCGGTCGCGAAGTACGTCGCGGTCTCCATCCGCGAGGCCGCGTTCGACGTGGCGTCGATGTCGCTGACGTCGACCAAGGTGTTCATCCTCGAGGTCATGGGCCGCCACGCGGGCTGGATCGCCGCGGCCGGCGGTCTCGCCGCGGAGCACGCCGACGACGCGCCGCAGGTGATCCTGTTCCCGGAGGTGACCTTCGACGAGGAGAAGTTCCTCGCCCGCGTGAAGGACTCGGTGGAGCGCAACGGCTACTGCGCGGTGGTGGTCTCCGAGGGCGTGCGCAACGCCGAGGGCAAGTTCCTGTCCGACGCCGGCGTGCGCGACGCGTTCGGCCACGCCCAGCTCGGCGGCGTCGCCCCGGTGGTCGCCGCGCTGGTGAAGGACCGCCTCGGCTACAAGTACCACTGGGCGGTCGCCGACTACCTGCAGCGCGCCGCGCGCCACATCGCGTCGCAGGTCGACGTGGACCAGGCCTACGCGCTGGGCGAGGCGGCGGTGAAGATGGCGCTGCAGGGCAGGAACGCGGTGATCCCGGTGATCAAGCGCCTGTCCGACGACCCCTACCGCTGGGAGATCGCCGAGGCCGCGCTCGCCGACGTCGC
>CBDUCN010000104.1:0-15157 GCA_965365655.1 uncultured Gammaproteobacteria bacterium
GCCGCACTTCCACTGGGGGACGCTGCCGGATCGACCGCGCTTCGGGTGAACGGCGGTGCGCCGGGCGTCACGACGCCATCGCGTACAGCCGCGCGAGCACCGCGGCGGTGAACGCCGGGCGCAGGTAGAAGCCGCGCGGCAGGGTGCGCACCCGGTCGCCGTGCTCGTCCACGCCCCAGCGTCGGGCGCGCGAGTCCGCGGCCTTCGGCCGCACCTGCAGGCACGTGCCGTGGTGGGCGGTGATCTCGGCCACCCGGCCGGTCACCACCAGGTCCATGACCTCCTCCCAGTCCGCGCGCAGCGCGCGCTCCTGGTCGGGATCCGGCGACCACAGCGCGGCGCTGCCGACGCGGCGCTCGGCGAGCGGGCGTTCGGGGTCGGCCTCCACGGGCAGCCACATCACGCGCGCGAGCTTGCGCCGCACGGGGCTTCGGTCCCAGTGCGGCGCGTGCTCGTGCTCCAGCGCCAGCGTGCACACGTAGGTGGATTCCACCGGCCGCCCGTCGCGGCCCACCGGCACGGTCTTGAGCTCGACGCCGATGAGCTGGAAGTCGGGCTCCGGCAGCGAGCCCGCGCTGGCGCCCAGCGCCGCCTCGACGAGCTGGCCCGCGAAGCCCTTGCCGCGGCGGGTCTCGCGCGGCACGTCGCGCCCGAGCCGCGCCGCCAGCTCGCCGAGGGTCGCGCCGGCGATCTCGCGACTGCGCGCGATCAGCTCGGCTTCGCTGCGCGGCGGGGTCGCGGCCGTCACCCGGCGTCAGCTCCGCGCCGCGCCGCCGGCCGCGGGCAACCGGCCGGTGACGAACAGGGTCACCGCGTCGCCGCCGCCCGTGGTGTCGCCGCCGACCACCTGCACGCCCTCGGCGACGCAGGCCTCGTGCAGCGTCTCGGCGAATGCGCGCAGCCAGCGGTCGTCGGCGCGCTCCAGGGACAGCGCGAGGGTGGCCCACGCGGGCGTGGCGCCGGCGTCGCGCAGGGCCTGCAGCGCGGCGGCCAGCGGCTCGCGGGCCGCGGCGTACGGATCGCTGCAGTCGGCGGCCGCGGCCACGGCCACCGTGACCGCGTGGCCCTGCGCATCGAGCAGCGCGGCATCGTCGCCCGGGCCCAGCGCGACGTCGCCGCGCGCCGCGCCCAGGTGTGCGAGGTAGCGCTCGATCAGCGCGAACTCGCCGCGGTGCGGCGCGCTCACGAGCTGTTCTTGGCCAGCGCCTGGTAGTACGTGATGACGCGGCGCACGTATTCCCGGGTCTCGGGGAACGGGGGAATCCGGTTGCCGTGGCGCGCGACCGCGTTCTCGCCGGCGTTGTACGCGGCCAGCGCGAGCTGCACGTCGCCGAACTGCAGCAGCAGGTCGCGCAGGTAGCGCACGCCGCCCGCGAGGTTGTCCTCCGGGTCGCGCAGGTCGCGCACCCCGTAGCGCGCGGCGGTCGCCGGCATGAGCTGCATCAGCCCCACCGCGCCGGCGCGGGACACGGCCTGCGGGTCGTAGGCGGACTCGGCCCGCACGACCGCATGCACCAGCCTCGCGTTGAGCTCGAAGCGCTGCGCGGTGCGCTCGATCAGCGGCGCGAACCGCGCGCGCCGCTTCGCGAGCGTCGCGGACGCGCCGCGCGCCGCCGCGGCGCGGCGCTTCGAGCGCACCACGAGCACCGAGCCGGGGCCCATCGGCCGGTCCGAGAAGTGGGTCACGCCGCGCGCGTCGACGCGCTTCCAGACGTCGCCGGCGGCGCCGGGCGCGGCCAGCGCGAGGGCCAGCGCGAGCGCGGGCACGAGGCCGATCGCAACGCCGGCGTGCGGCGCGTTCGCCGCGCGCCGCGAGCGGCCTGCCAGCGGGTCGCGAGCGGTCAGCCCCATAGCGCCCGCCCCGCGTGCAGCAGCGCCATCGCGATCAGTCCTGCGACCAGGTCGTCCAGCATGATCCCCAATCCTCCGTGCACCCGGCGGTCCAGTACCGACACGGGCCACGGCTTGACCACGTCCAGCAGCCGGAACAGCACGAATCCCGCCGCGATCCATGCGGGCTCCGCCGGCAGCGCGAACATGGTAACCAGAAACCCCACGATCTCGTCGAACACGATGCTCGGGTCGTCGTGCGTCTCCAGCGCCCGCGCGGCCCGCCCGCACAGCCACACCCCGAGCGCGAACAGCCCGACGCACAGCGCCGCGTAGCCTGCCGGCGGCAGCGCGCTGACCGCCAGGTACACCGGCAGCGCGGCGACGGTGCCGGCGGTGCCGGGCGCCCGCGGCGCGAGGCCGCTGCCGAAGCCCAGCGCCAGAAAGTGGCCCGGGTCGCTCAGCCGCAGCCTCACGCGGGGTCCCCGGCGCCCCGGAAGTGCTCGTAGCCCTGCTCGGAGATCATCGGCCGTCCGGCCTCGTCCTTGACCGAGACGCCGGTCCCGCGTGTCACCTCGCCGACCGCGGTGACCGCGACGCCGCCGTGCGCCGCGGCGCGGCGCACCGCCGCGTCGCCGCCGGCCGGGGCGGTGAACATCAGCTCGTAGTCGTCGCCCGCGGTGAGCGCGAGGCGGCGCGCCGCGGCCGCGCCGACGGCGCGCTCGAGCGCCGGCGAGACCGGCAGGTCGGCGAGGCGCAGCCGGATCGCGACGCCGCTTCGCGACGCGACGTGGCCGGCGTCGCCGGCGAGGCCGTCGGACAGATCGATGGCCGCGGACGCGACGCCGCGCAGGCGGCGGCCGAGCGCGAGGCGGGGCGTGGGCCGGTCGAGCCGCGCGCGCAGCCAGGCGCGGTCCGCGGCCAGCGCCGCGTCCAGACGGCCCTCGGCCACGGCGAGGCCGCCGCCGGCGTCGCCCAGCGTCCCGGACACCCACACCACGTCGCCGGGCCGCGCGCCGTCGCGGGTCAGCGCCGCGTCGCGCGGCACCTGTCCCAGGACCTGCACCGCGACCCGCCGCCGGGCGCCGGGCGCGGCGTGCACCGTGAGGCCGAGGTCGAACGCGCCCGCCGCCGCGTGCAGCGCGGGCTCGACGCGTGCGCACCAGTCGTCGCCCGCAGGCGCCTCGCACGCGGCCTGCGCGGCCAGCGCGCGCGCGCCCATCGCGGCGAGGTCGCTCAGGTTCACCGCGAGCGCCTTGTGGGCGACGTCGTGCGGGGCGGTCGCCGCGGGGAAGTGCACCCCGCTCACGAGGGCGTCGGTGGCCGCGACCAGCCACTCGCCGGCGGGGAGCCCGCCGCACGGCGCACCGAGGGTCGGGCTCACGCCTTCGGCCGCGGAATCCCGAGGCGCTGGCGGCGCTCCCACAGCGCCTTGCGGCTGATGCCGAGGCGTTCGGCGATCTGGGTCTCGGTGAGGCTGCCCTGGTGGTGCTCGACGAAGGCCTTGAAGTAGTCCTCCAGCGACAGGTCGAGCGCGGCGGGCGGATCGCCGCCGGCCGTCGTGTCGCCCGGCGGGCTCAGCGCGAGCAGCTCGGGCGTGATGTGCTCGCCGTCGGCCAGGATCACCGCGCGCTCGATCGCGTTCTCCAGCTCGCGCACGTTGCCGGGCCACGCGTACTCGGCGATCGCCTTGCGCGCGGCGGCGTCGAAGGACATGCGCGGTCGATGCAGGCGCTCGCAGCGCCGCGCGAGCAGCATCTCCGCCAGCGCCTGCACGTCGGCGCCGCGCTCGCGCAGCGGCGGCAGCTTCACCTCCATCACGCGCAGCCGGAAGTACAGGTCCTCGCGGAAGCGTCCGTCGCGCACCAGGGCCGGGAGGTCGCGGTGGGTGGCGGCGATCAGGCGCACGTCCACGCGCCGGGTCTTGGTCGCGCCGACGCGCCGGATCTCGCCCTCCTGCAGCACCCGCAGCAGCCGCGCCTGGGCGTCCAGCGGCAGCTCGCCGATCTCGTCGAGGAACAGCGAGCCGCCGTCGGCGGCCTCGATCACGCCCTCGCGGGCCTGCTCGGCGCCGGTGTAGGAGCCGCGCTCGTGGCCGAACAGCTCGTTCTCGATCAGCGTTTCGGGGATTGCGGCGCAGTTCAGCGTGACCATCGGCGCGCCGCTACGCGGGCTGCCCTCGTGCAGCGCGCGGGCGACCAGCTCCTTGCCGGTGCCCGACTCGCCGATCACCAGCACCGTGGTGTCGGTGGGCGCGACCTTCTCGATGCGCGCGCGCACCTCGCGCATGGCCGGGCAGTCGCCGACCATGCCGCGCACCGGGTACTCGCGGGCGACGTCGGACTTCAGCGCCGCGTTCTGGCGCTCGAGCCGGGCGCG
Organism: uncultured Gammaproteobacteria bacterium; assembly: GCA_965365655.1. Classification (GTDB taxonomy): domain Bacteria; phylum Pseudomonadota; class Gammaproteobacteria; order HK1; family HK1; genus JBFHNV01. The sequence continues at coordinate 4,210 of CBDUCN010000104.1, forward strand.
GTCGAGCACCCGCGCGACGGTCAGCACCATCTCGTCGTGATCGAAGGGCTTCGCGATGTAGTCGATCGCGCCCAGCTTCATCGAGTCCACCGCCGAGCGCACGCTGGCGTAGCTGGTCATGATCAGCACCGGGCACTCGCCGGCCAGCGGGATCACGTCGGTGCCGGGCGCGCCCGGCAGGCGCAGGTCCGCGATCACCAGGTCGCAGTCGCCGATCGCGCCGCCGTCCGCCGCGCTCTCCACCGAGTCGGCCTCCCGCACCTCGTAGCCGTGGCGCTCGAGCAGCCGCTTCAGCGCCGAGCGGATCACCGGCTCGTCCTCGATGATCAGGATGGTGCTCACGAGGCCGCGGCCCGGCTCGCGGCGTCGCCGTCGCTCACGCCGGCGTCGGCCAGCGGCAGCGACACCGTGACCGTCGTGCCGCGTCCGCGTCCGCTGTCGATGTCGATGCTGCCGCCGTGGTCCTTCACGATGCGGTACACCACCGACAGGCCGAGGCCGGTGCCCTGGCCTGGCGGCTTGGACGTCACGAAGGGCTCGAACACGTTCGCCATCATGTCCGGCTCGATACCCTCGCCGCGGTCGCTGACCCGCAGCCGCGCGAGGCCCTCGGCGCGGTCCGTGTCCACGGTCACGGTGACCGGCGCGCGCGGCGGCGATGCGTCGATCGCGTTGGTCAGCAGGTTCACCAGCACCTGCACCACGCGCGGGTGGTCGGCGGTCACCGTGACCTCCGGGTCGCAGCCGTTGACCAGCTCCGCCTGCTTGGCCGCGCGGCTCAGGCGCACCAGCCGCATCGCCTCCTCGACGCAGTCGTGCATCCGCACGGCGCGGAACGTGCCCAGCGCCAGGCTGCCGCCGTGGCTGAAGTTCACCAGCGACTGCAGGATGTCGCTGATGCGGCCGGTCTCGTGCACGATGGCGCGCGTCACCTCGCGGGTCTCCTCGTCCTCGGTCTCGCTCTGCAGGTTCTGCGCGAGGCAGGCGATGCCGGTCACCGGGTTGCCGATCTCGTGCGCCACTCCCGCGGCGAGGCGCCCGATCGAGGCCAGGCGCTCGGCGTGCGCGAGCTCGCCCTCCAGATTATGCAGGTCGGTGAGATCCTCGACGAGGATCACCGTGCCGCCGTGGGGGTTGTCCGCCTCTGCGATCGCGGCCTTGTGCAGGTTGAACCAGCGCGTGCGCCCGTCCACCGTGGCCTGCAGCTTGTGCAGGTGCTCCTCGTCGGAGTCCAGGCAGGCCGCGATCAGGGGGCCGAACGGCAGCGGCACCCGCGTGACGGGCTCGCCGCGCACCTCGGCGAGGCTCTGCCCGCTCAGGCGCTCCATGACGCCGTTCCAGGACGCGACGCGGCCGTCGCCGTCGACGGTGCACGCGCCCAGCGGCAGGTCGCGCAGCACCTGCTGGTGGTAGCGGCGCAGCCGGTCGAGCTGCGCCGCGACGCCGTCGAGCCGCGTCTGCGAGCGTTCCAGGCGTTCCTCGATGAGGCGCAGGCTGCCGGCGAGGGCGGCGCGGGCGGTGGTGTCGGTCTGCAGGCGCTCGTCCACGATCATGCGCGACAGCATCGGGCCCAGCAGGCCCGAGAGGTTGCGCTCGATGCGCTCGCGCAGGCGCCTGAGCTGCGCCGGGTCCTGCTCCCCGGCGTCCATGTCGAGGTCCTCGAGCGCCTGGCGCACCTCCGCGGCCGCGGCGGGCGGTCCGAGGATGTACGCGAGCTGCTGCTCGAAGTGCTCCGGGGAGCTCACGCCGACCAGCGCGCCGCCGGGCAGCGGGTAGCTGTTGGCGCGGCACGCGTCGGCAGCCTGCAGCTCCTCGGGGCTCTGCGCGGAGAACAGCGACACCGCGAAGAACAGGCTCGCGTTCACGCTGATGGACGCGAAGGTGACCAGCGACCAGGAGTCGATGCCGGGGACCTCGGCGAGGACGGGCAGCAGCGGCGACGGGGCGATCAGCCCCGAGCGCTCCAGCAGCGGCAGCAGCAGCATCACCGCCCACACGAAGCCGCCGCCCAGCAGCCCGCAGATCATCCCGGCGCGCGTCGCACGCGGCCAGAACAGCACGCCGAACACGCCGGGCAGGAACTGAAGCACCGCGACGAAGGAGATCAGCCCGAGCTGCACCAGGCCCTGGTTGCGCTCCAGCGCGACGTAGAAGAAGTAGCCGGCCGTGATCACGACCGCGATCAGCGTGCGCCGGCCCCACAGCACCCAGCGGTACAGGTCGACGCCGGGATCCGGGTAGGTGCCGAACGGCAGCACCAGGTGGTTCAGGCACATCGCCGCGAGCGCGAGGCTGGTCACGATCATCATCGCGCTGGCCGCCGACAGCCCGCCGATGAACGCGATGAAGGGCAGGATGCGGTGCTCGCCCGAGAGCGTGATGCCGAGCACGTAGAAGTCCGCCGGCCCGTCCGGGTCCAGCGTCGTGCCCGCCCACAGGATCGCGGGGATGAACAGGTTCAGCAGCAGCAGGAACAGCGGGAAGGCCCACGACGCGGTGAACAGCGAGCGCTCGTCCAGCGCCTCGCTGAAGGCCATGTGGAACTGGCGCGGCAGCAGGAACGCGGCGGCGAAGGACAGCAGCAGCAGCGCGATCCACGGACCCTCGCGCACCGGCGCGTAGAGCCGCTCCAGCGCCTCCGGGTGCACCTCCAGCCAGCTCTCCATGCCACTCGGGCCGCCGAACACGCCGAACACCGCGAACAGCCCCACCGTGCACAGCGCGATCAGCTTCACGAGCGACTCGAACGCGATCGCCACCACCAGGCCTTCGTGCTTCTCGCGCGCGGTGGTGTGGCGCGCGCCGAACAGCACCGCGAACAGCGTCAGCGTGATGCAGAAGCCCATGGCCAGCACCTTCGGCGGCGCTTCCTGGGTGAGCAGGCTCACCGACTCGCTGACCGCGAAGATCTGAAGCGCGATGTACGGAAAGGTGCCGGCCAGCATGAACAGCGTGACGAGGACGCCGACGGCCTGGCTCTGGTAGCGGAACGCGAACAGGTCCGCGAGCGACGTGAGCTGGTAGTCGCGCACGATGCGCAGGATCGGCGACAGCAGCAGCGGGGCCAGCATGAACGCGAGCGTCACGCCGAGGTATATGGCGAGGAAGTTGTAGCCCGAGCTCTGCGCGAAACCCACGCTGCCGTAGAAGGTCCAGGTGGTCGCGTACACGCCCAGCGATAGCGCGTAGGTCGCGGGATGGCGCGCGATGCGCGCCGGCACCCAGCCGCGATCGGTGGCGTACGCGATGAGGAACAGCACCAGCAGGTACAGCACGCTCACCAGGAACAGGTGGCCGAGCTCGAAGGTCACGGTACGCGCGCTACTCGCGGTGCCCGCGCTGGCGCCAGGCCCACGCCGACAGCGCGATCACCAGCAGCCACAGCAGGTACGGCGCGTACCACGGGGCGCCGGACCCGGTCCACAGGTAGAGCACCGGGGTCACGAAGATCAGCACCGCGAGCAGGAACACCGCGATCACGGCGTCCAGGTAGCGGATGCGTCGACTGCTGGCGCCCATGGCACCGGAGTCTAGAAGAGTGGGAAGAATGGTGACAGTGCACTGTTTTCGCAGAAAACAGTGCACTGTCACCATTCTTTCTCAGCGCTCCCCGGGGCGCAGCTCCCGCGCGAGGCTGTCCAGCACGCCGTTCACGTAGCGGTGGCTGGCCTCGGCGCCGAACGTGCGCGCGAGCTCCACGGCCTCGTTGATCACCACCTTCCAGGGCACGTCGGGGTGGTCCGCGAGCTCCAGGGTCGCGAGGCGCAGGATCGCGCGCTCTACCGGGTCCAGCGCCGACACCGCGCGGTCCAGGTGCGTGGTCAGCAGCCCGTCGAGGCGGTCGGCGTCGCGGATCACGCCGTCGACGAGCGCGTCGAAGAAGTCCCAGTCCACCTTCTGCATGCCGTCGCGCTCGCGGAACTCGGAGCGGATCTCGCTGCTGCTCGCGCCGCCGACCTGCCACTGGTAGATGGCCTGCACCGCGCCGCGCCGCGCCCGGCTGCGGCCGATCACCCGCGGCACGGCCATCAGCGGGCCGGGGTCGGGTGCCCGGCGGCGAGGGCGCGGGCGAGGCTCACCATCTCCAGGGCCGCGAGCGCCGCCTCGTCGCCCTTGTTGCCGTGGGCGCCGCCGGCGCGCGCGTCGGCCTGGGCGCGGTCGTCGGTGGTGAGGACGCCGAAGACCACCGGCTTCGACAGCGCGAGCGCCGCGGCGCCCACGCCGCGCGCGCTCTCCGCGCATACGTAGTCGAAGTGCGGCGTGTCGCCGCGAATCACGCAGCCGAGCGTCACCACCGCCGCGACGTCACCGCGCCGGCCCACCCACTGCGCTGCCAGCGGCAGCTCGAATGCGCCGGGCACGCGCACGATCTCGAGGCGGGCGTCGTCGACGCCGTGGCGGCGGAAGGTGTCCACGGCGCCGGTCAGCAGGCGATCGACCACCTCGTGGTTGAAGCGGGCGGCGACCACCGCGAAGCGCGCGTCGCCGACGTCGAACGCGGCGGCCGGGATGTCGTATGTCGCCATTCTAGCGGGCCATCAGCGGGTCATCCGCGGGCCGTGCACGGCCCGTCCCCGCGCGGTCCGCCGGGGAGGGGCGGCCGGGCCCGTGCGGCGTCGGGCAACGGCGGTGCGCGCGAATCAACCCACGTACTCCACGACCTCGAGCCCGAACCCGGACAGCGCCTGCAGGCGCTTGGGCGAGCTCAGCACGCGCATGCGGCGCACCCCGAGGTCGAGCAGGATCTGAGCGCCGACGCCGTACGTGCGCAGCACCTCGGTCGGCTCCTGCGCCGGCAGCACCTCGCCCGAATCCTCCCTGGCCCAGGTCTGCACGCGCCGAACCAGCTCCTCCGGGGGCTCGTCGTGACGCAGGATCACGACCACGCCGGCGCCGGCCTTGTCCACCCGCGCGAGCGCGTCGCCCACCGCCCATCCGCAGCCGTCGCGCTCGCTGTGCGTGAGGTCGCACAGCGAGTCCTGCACGTGCACGCGCACGAGGGTGGGCTGCTCGCCGTCGGTTTCGCCGCGCACCAGCGCGAGGTGCACGGCGCCCGTCACGCTCTCCTGGTAGGTCACGAGGCGGAATGCGCCGAAGCGGGTGGGCAGCGCGCACTCGCCGATGCGCGTCACCGTCTTCTCGTTGAGCATGCGGTACGTGATGAGATCGGCGATGGTGCCGATCTTGAGGTCGTGGTGGGCGGCGAAGCGCTCCAGCTCGGGGCGCCGCGCCATGCTGCCGTCCTCGTTGAGGATCTCCACCAGCACCGCCGCCGGCTCCAGGCCGGCCAGGCGTGCGAGGTCGCAGCCGGCCTCGGTGTGCCCGGCCCGCGAGAGAACGCCGCCCGGCTCGCACTGCAGCGGGAAGATGTGGCCCGGCTGCACGACGTCGCTCGCGCGCGCGTCGGCCGCCACCGCGTCGCGGATGGTCTTCGCCCGGTCGGCGGCGGAGATGCCGGTGGTCACGCCGCGTGCGGCGTCGATCGACACCGTGAACTTGGTGCGGTGCGCCTCGCGGTTGTCCGACACCATCAGGCTGAGCCCGAGGCGCTCGCAGCGCTCGCGGGTCAGCGGCATGCAGATCAGGCCGCGCCCGAACTTGCTCATGAAGTTGACGGCTTCCGGCGTGACCAGCTCCGCCGGCATGATCAGGTCGCCCTCGTTCTCGCGATCCTCGTCGTCCACCAGCACCACCATCCGGCCCTGGCGGAATTCCTCGATCAGGTCGTCGGTGCTGTGGAAGGTCATGGTCGTCGTCACGGGGCGTGGCGTGGGGCGGTGGCGCCGGCGCGCCGCGCGGGATGGCCGGGCGCGCATTCTGCACGCCGCGGCGCGGCCCGGCAAAGGCGGCCCGCCGGGGCTCGGGTCACGGCGCCTCGCGCGCCGCCAGCAGTCGCTCCAGGTAGCGCGCCACCAGGTCCACCTCGATGTTCACCGCGCGCCCCGGCGCGAAGCCGGACAGGGTGGTCTGCTCGAGCGTGTGCGGCACCAGGTTGACGCCGAAGCTCGCGCCGTCCACCTCGTTCACGGTGAGGCTCACCCCGTCCACGCACACCGAGCCCTTGCGTGCGAGATAGCGCGCGAGCGCGTCCGGCACCCGGAATGTCATGCGTACCGAGCGCGCGTCGTCGTCGCGGGCCAGCACCTCGCCCACGCCGTCCACGTGGCCGCTCACCAGGTGCCCGCCGAGCGGGGTGGCCGGGGTCAGCGCCGGCTCCAGGTTCACCGCGTCCCCGGGCGCGAGGCCGCCGAGGGTGGTGCACGCGAGCGTCTCGTTGGAGACGTCCGCGGCGAACCCGCCCCCGGGCAGCGCGACCGCGGTGAGGCATACGCCGCTGACCGCGATGGAGTCGCCGAGGCGGACCGACGACAGGTCCAGTCCCGGGGTCTCGACGTGCAGGCGGCGGTCCTCGCCCCGTTCCTCGCTGCGCGCGAGGGTGCCCACGCTCTGGATGATTCCGGTGAACATGTTGCGTGATTCTCCTTGGCACGGCCTCAGGCGGCGCGACCCGGGGGCGTTCCCGACAGCGGCCGCGCGCGCAGGCGCAGGTCGCCGCCCACCTCGCGCACCTCGATCAGCTCCAGGCGCAGCTGCTGCGACATGCGTTCGAGGCCGGGCAGCACCAGCAGCGGCCGCGCGCGGTCGCCGAGCAGCGTGGGCGCGAGGTAGACCACGAGCTCGTCGACGAGTCCCGCCTGCACGAACGCCCCGGCGAGGGTGGGGCCGGCCTCGACCAGCACGTCGTTGACCTCCCGCGCCGCGAGCACCTCGAGCAGCGCGGGCAGCGCGGGTCGCGCGCCGGCCCCTTCGACGAGCAGCAGCTCCGCGCGCGCGCGCAGCTCCCCGCTGTACGCGCCGGGTTCCCGCGCGCCGACCACCAGCACGCTACCGTCGCGCGCCAGGGTCTGCGCCGACGCCGGCGTGCGGAAGCCCGAATCCATGATCACGCGCAGCGGCTGGCGCACCGGCTCCACCAGGTCGCGCGCCTCGCCGTCCATGTCCTCGGGCCGCACGTCCAGCCCCGGGTCGTCGGCCAGCACGGTGCCGATGCCGGTGACCACGGCACCGCTCAGCGCGCGCCAGTGCTGCACGTCGCGGCGGGCGTCCGGACCGGTGATCCAGCGGCTGGCGCCGCTCGCCATCGCGGTGCGCCCGTCCAGGCTCATCGCGAGCTTCACCCGCACCCAGGGGCGGCCGCGCAGCATGCGCGAGCGGAATCCCGGGTTCAGGGCCTGCGCCTCGGCCTCCAGCAGCCCGCAGGCGACCTCCACGCCGCCCGCCTCGAGCTCGCGCAAGCCGCGCCCCGCGACCGCGGGGTTCGGGTCCTCCATCGCCGCCACCACGCGCTTCACGCCGGCCTCCAGCAGCGCCCGGGTGCACGGCGGCGTGCGCCCGGTGTGGCAGCACGGCTCCAGGGTCACGTACGCGGTCGCGCCGCGGGCCGACTCGCCGGCGGCGTCCAGCGCCCGCGCCTCGGCGTGCGCCTCGCCGGCGCGGGCGTGGAACCCTTCGCCCACCACGGCGCCGTCGCGCACCAGCACGCAGCCCACCTGCGGGTTCGGCGCCGCGCGGTAACGCCCGCGCGCGGCCAGCTCCAGGGCGCGGCGCATGTGCGCCTGCTCGTCGCGGCTGAAGGCTGTCATGGGTCCGGGGCGCCGCGGGCGCGCGCTACTCGCCCGGGATCAGCGGGATCTGGTCGCGGCGCTGCTCGGGCGTGGGCTCCGCTTCCAGGCGCTCGATCTCCTCGCGGAACGCGTTCACGTCCTGGAAGCTGCGGTACACCGACGCGAAGCGAACGTAGGCCACCTGATCGAGGCCGCGCAGCTCGTGCATGACCCGCTCGCCCACCGTGCGCGAGCGCACCTCGCGTTCCCCGCGCGCCATCAGCCAGTGCCGGATGCGCCCCAGCGCCGCCTCGATCCGGTCGGCGGCGACCGGGCGCTTCTCCAGCGCGCGCATCATGCCGGCGCGCAGCTTCTGCTCGTCGAAGGGCACCGGGGTGCCGTCGCTCTTGATGATGCGCGGCAGGCTCAGCTCGGCGCGCTCGTAGGTGGTGAAGCGCTCCTTGCAGGACGGGCACTCGCGCCGGCGCCGGATCTGGTCGCCGTCGCCGACGAGCCGCGAATCCACGACCCGCGTGTCCTCATTCGAGCAGAAGGGGCAGTGCATGCGCAGATTGTAGTCTTTTTGCGGTTCCGGGCACCGCGCGGCGGCGGCCGGGCCGGTATCATCGGGCGGCGGTGACGATGCAACGCCCGCGCCGCGCGCGGCGCAACAGCAGGAGTGCTTGGCAGCGATGAAGGTACGCGACCTGATCGACCACTGGGAGCAGAACGCGGCGGAGCCGTTGACGGTGGAGGAGTACCGGCTGCGGCTGCCGGTCGAGGACGCCGCCCGGCTGCGCGCGCTGGCCGAGATGTACCCGCGCCGCGGCGTCGGCGACCTGATCACGGACCTGCTGCACGCCGCACTGAACGAGGTGGAGGCCACGCTGCCGTACGAGCAGGGCACGCGGGTGGTCGCGGAGGACGACCAGGGCGACCCGATCTACGAGGACGCGGGCCCCGCAGCCCGCTTCCGCCAGCTCGCCGCGCGTTTCCACGAGGAGATGCTGGAGGCGTCGCGCGGGCGCGGGTGAGCGTGCGCCCGCCCTTCTCGCAGGCCTGCGAGAACAACAAGGCGCCGATCCTCGCGGTGCTGCGTGAGGCGCTGGCCGGCAGCCGTTCGGTGCTCGAGATCGGAACCGGCACCGGCCAGCACGCCGTGCACTTCGCGCCCGCGCTGCGTCACCTCGAGTGGCACACCAGCGATCTGCCCGCGAACCACCCGGGGATCCTGGCCTGGCTCGCCGCGCAACCGGCCCCGAACCTGCACCCGCCGCTCGCGCTGGACGTGCGCCACCGGCCCTGGCCGGCGGTCGCCGCGGACGCGGTGTTCAGCGCGAACACCGCGCACATCATGCCGTGGCCCGCGGTGGAGGCGATGATCGGCGGCGCCGCCGGCCTGTTGCCGCCCGGCGGCCTGCTGTTGATCTACGGGCCGTTCCGCTACCGCGGCGAGCACACCGCGCCTAGCAACGCGGCCTTCGACGCGTCGCTGCGTCGCCAGGACCCGGCCATGGGCGTGCGCGACGCCGAGGCGCTGGACGACGTCGCGGCCCGCGCCGGACTCGCGCCGGCGGCGGACCACGCGATGCCGGCCAACAACCGCCTGCGGATCTGGCGCCGCGAGTGATCCGGCTCGAGGGGGTCAGCAAGGGCTACCTGGAGGCCGGCCGCACGCGGCGCGTGCTCCGGGCAGTGGACCTCGAGGTCGCGCGCGGCGGCTTCGTGTGCGTGACCGGGCGCAGCGGCAGCGGCAAGTCGACGCTGCTCAACGTGATCAGCGGCATCGACACGCCGGACGCGGGCCGGGTGATCGTGGACGGCGTGGACCTCGCGGCGCTCGCCGAGCGCGAGCGCACCCTGCACCGGCGCCGGCACATGGGCTTCGTGTTCCAGTTCTTCAACCTCGTGCCCACGCTGAGCGTGATCGAGAACGTGCGCATGCCGCTGGACCTCAACGGGCGACAGGACCGCGGCGCGGCCGCCGGCTGGCTGGAGCGGGTGGGCCTCGCGGAGCGCGCCCGCAGCTTCCCCGACACGCTGTCCGGCGGCGAGCAGCAGCGCGTCGCCATCGCCCGCGCGCTGGCCCACGACCCGGCGCTGCTGCTCGCGGACGAGCCCACCGGCAACCTCGACGCCCACACCGGCGAGCGGGTGCTCACCCTGCTCACCGAGCTGTGCCGAGAGCGCGGGACCACCCTGCTGGTGGTGAGCCACAGCGAGGAGGTGGTGCGCCGCGCCGACCGCGTCCTGGTGCTGGACGACGGCCAGCTGACCGCTCCGGATGGGATCCCTCCGGATGGTGTCAAGACTTGACCCCGTTGTTGCCGTTGACCCCATTGCTGCGGGCGGGGCTGCGGTTCCATCTGCACCGGCGCACGCAGCTCGCGCTGACCGTGCTCGGGGTCGCGCTCGGGGTCGCGGTCGTGGCGGCGATGCATCTCGCGATCGAGAGCGCGCGGCGGGGTTTCGAGCTCTCCAACGAGGCGGTGTTCGGGCGCGTGACGCACACCCTCGAGGCGGGGCCGGCGGGGCTGGACGAGGCGCTGTACACGCGCCTTCGCCTCGCGCTGCCGGACATCGCGGCGGCGCCGGTGGTGAGCGGGCGCGTCAGTCCGGAGGGCGTGTCCGGCGGGCTGACCCTGCTCGGCGTGGATCCGTTCGCCGAGGGGCCGTTCCGCCGCCAGTCGCCGGCGCCCGGCCGTAGTGGCGCGATCGCGGAGCTGCTCACCCGCCCGGGCGGCGTGCTCGCGAGCCCCGCCACCGCGGCGCGCCTCGGCGTCGCGCCCGGAGACCGGCTGGCGGTGCGCGCCGCCGGGCGTCCTCGCAGCCTCGTGCTGCTCGGGCTCGTGGAGCCGGACAGCGAGCTCGAGGCCGCGGGCCTCGACGGCGTGCTGGTCGCGGACATCGCGACCGCCCAGGAGGTGCTCGGGCGGGTGGGCCGCCTCAGCCGCATCGACCTGAGGCTGCGGCCCGAGGACGCCGGTGGCGGCGAGGCCCTCGCCGGGGTGCGCGCGCTGATCCCGGACGGGGTGCAGGTGCGCGACGGGGCGGCGCGCGCCGGGGTGCGCCGGGAGATGACGCGCGCGTTCTACCTGAACCTGCACATGCTGAGCCTGCTGGCGCTGGTGGTGGGTCTGTTCATCGTCTACAACGCGATGACCTTCGCGGTGGTGCAGCGCCGGGTCCTGATCGGCACGCTGCGCGCGGTGGGCGTCACCCGCCGAGAGGTGCTCGCGATGGTGATCGCGGAGGCCGCCGTGCTGGGCGCCGCCGCGACGGCGGTGGGCCTGCCGCTGGGCATCGCGCTGGCGCGCCACCTGCTGGGTCTGATCACGCGCACG
>CBDUCN010000105.1:0-15005 GCA_965365655.1 uncultured Gammaproteobacteria bacterium
GCTCACGGAACGGAGATCTCGGCGGGCGGGTGAGGCGCGAGTTGACCGCATGCAGGGCGCCGCGGTCAACGCATCGAGCACGGCCGCGCGCTGCGCCGCCGCCACGGGCGCCCCCCGCCGTGCCCGCGTCGCCCCTCCAGCGTCTACCTCGCCCCGTCGGCGCGCGCCCGCCGCTGGGCGAGCCAGCGCATCACGTGGCCGCGCGGAGCCTCCGTGCCCCGGATCAGGTAGCGCAGCGTGTCCTCGTTGACCAGGTTGGCCTCCAGCAGCGGGAGCGCGTTGTGCCGCGTGCAGAACAGGATCTCGTCGCCGGGCTGGAGGGCATGGGACAGCGGCGGGAGCACCGTGGTCCCGTCGCCCGCGCGCAGCACCAGCGCCACGCACGCCAGGCGCTCGTCGCGAGCCCGCGGGTCGCGCAGCACGTCGGCGAGCGTGACCGCGACCCCCTCCGTGCGCAGCTGCAGCACGGCCCTCGCGCCGCGTTCGTCGATCCGTGCGGTCCAAAGCCGCGGGTGTGTCCCACCGACCCGGGTGCGCAGCTCGTCGACCAGCGCGTCCAGCACCTCGCTGCGCCCGGACAGCCCTGCGTCCAGCATCGACGCGAACAGCTCGCGCAGCAACGGTGCGGTGAGCTGGAGCAGGATGCGGCGCGCGCTCGTCAGGCTGGGCTGCATGATCAGATCGGCACGCGCCGCCGAGAACAGGGCGTGGTTCTCGTACTTGTTCTGGCGCACCACGATGAAGATGTCCGGATTCAGTGCCCGCGCGGTGAGGATGATCGAGAGGTTGTCGTGGTCGTTGTTGGTGCCGACCACCAGGCCCGCCGCCTGCTCGATGCCGGCGGCGGCCAGGGTCGCGGCGGTTGCCCGGCCGGCGACGACGTTGTCACGGGACTCGTCGGTCTGCGCGACGTCGGCCTCGATGATGGCCGTGCGGATGCCCTGGCCGGTCAGCGTCTCGTTCAGGCGCTGCCCCATGCGGCCGAAGCCGCACAGGACCCAGGTGCCGCTGGGCGGCACGAACTGGGGCTCCAGCGCGGCGCCGGGGGCGCCGATGATCCAGGAGTTGAGCATGTGCACGCGCGGCTCGAGCAGCGACGCCCCGAGAAAGCGGGCGTAGGTCTGGAAGGGGTCGATCGTGAAGGTGTTGTCGCTGATCGACGCGAGCACCTCGCGATACGACTGCGACGTGGACAGCGAGATCGCCGTGACGCCGGGGTTGAGCAGCGCGGTCGTCACCGAGATCTTCTGGTTCACGCGCTCGTCGTCGGTGAGCGCGATGACGGCGCGGCAATTCGGCCGCGAGAGACCGGCCTCGACCAGGTGCTGGGGGTTGCGCGCATCCGCCGCGAGCCCCGGCATCGGGCGGTGATAGTCGCGCGTCGCCAGGTCCCTGATGCGGTCTTCGTCCCGGTCCAGCACGACCGCGGTGAGCCCCGAATCGCTGAGCCCGCGCACGAGCAGGGAGCCCGTGTCGCCGTAGCCGCAGACGATCACGAAGGGCTCCCTGATCGCCGCGACCTGGCGCATGAAGCGCCACTCGGCGAGCGCGTGCTGGAAGCGCGTATTCCTCACCAGCTGGAAGATCGAGCCGATCGCGTACAGCCATGCGATGACGCTCGCGTACAGCGACACCACGGCCCACATGCGCTGGGCCTCGCTGAACGGGTGCGGAATCTCCCCGAATCCCGTGGTGGTGGCCGTGTACGTGAGGAAGTAGAACGCATGGAAGAAGCTCATGCGGGTGGGCTCGCCGTCGACCACGGGCCCGGGAACGAGCACCATGCCCCCCACGGATACCGCGTACACCGTGATGATCACGATGAACGGCCTGCGCATGTGGCGCAGCACGATGAACGTGACCAGATCGAGCTGCGCGGGCCTGGCCATCGCTAGCGCGCCGTCCCCGACTTCGGTTCTCTGACCGATCCCCGCGCCGCCCTTTTCTGCCGCAGGCGAGGGAGCGTCGCGGGCGGGGATGGGCATCGAGCGCAGCGCAGGAAAGCGCGCACGGGGACGCTTCTCCGCGTCCCGGTGCGCGGGTCGCAACGAAGCCGTGATTGCAGCACGGTTCGCGGCACCCGTTCAGCGCCTGAGCATCAGCGTTTCCGCGACGACCATCGTCACGGAGACGATGTTGGCGAGCAGGGCGCCGCCCGACAGCGAGACGATGACCGCCATCGGCGAGCCCTCAAGCGGGATCTCGGCGACGTGCGTCACCCACGCCCACGTCACCGCGGCCGCGATGAGCTGAAGGTCGGCAACCAGGCTGGTGGACAGCAGCAGCGCGCCGATCTGGGAACGGTCGCCGAGCTTGAGAACCGTCGCGATCAGGTTGACGATGATCGCGAAGAACAGCTCGACGATGCTGTGATGGACCGGGTTGTCGATCTCGCCGATGAAGAACCCGAAGTTCAGCGTCAGCGCGAGGACGATGAAGAATCCGAAGACGACCTTCTCGAGGTTCATGTCCGCCTCCTTCCCCCTGGCACCGATGCGCGCGCCGCTCGGCGGGAGCAAGCATGACAGACTCCGCGAGGATTCTCACCGGTGCGGTGACGGCCCCCCGCGTGCCCGCGCCCCGCGGCGCGCATGCGCCGGCAGTCAGTCCTTCAGGCTCTCGTCCTCTTCCACGATGTGCCAGTCACCGGTGTCGTCCTCGTCCGGCACGTCCTCGCGGCGGCGCTTGCTCTCCAGCTTGATGTGCAGGCGCACGTCGTTCACCGAGTCGGCATGGCGCAGCGCTTCCTCGTAGCTCACCGTTCGGCTCTCGTAGAGATCGAACAGCGATTGGTCGAAGGTGGTCATCCCCTCCTCCCGCGAGCGCTTCATGAGTTCCTTGATCTCCTCGACTTCCCCTTGCGCGATCTTGTCCGCGACCAGCGGGGAATTGATCAGGATCTCGAACGCCGGCACCCGGCCCTCCTCGCGCTCGCGGCGCAGCAGGCGCTGGGAGATGATCGCGCGCAGGTTCATCGAGAGATCCATCAGCACCTGCTCGCGCCGGTCCTCCGGGAACATGTTCAGCACGCGGTCGATGGCGTGATTCGCGCTGTTGGCGTGCAGCGTCGCCAGCGCGAGGTGTCCGGTCTCCGACATCGTCAGCGCCGTCTCCATCGTCTCGCGGTCACGGATCTCGCCGATCAGGATCACGTTGGGCGCCTGGCGCAGGACGTTCTTCAGCGCGACCTTCCACTCGGCGGTGTCGATGCCCACCTCGCGCTGCGACACGATGCACTGCTTGTGCGCGTGCACGAACTCGACCGGATCCTCGATGGTGACGATGTGGCCGCGGCTGTTGCGGTTGCGGTGGTCGATCATCGCCGCCAGCGTGGTGGACTTGCCGGAGCCGGTGGCGCCCACGACGATCACCAGGCCGCGCTCGGACATCACCACGTCGCCGAACACCGGCGGCAGTCCAAGGCCCTCCACGGTGGGCGGCTCGGTGCTGATGGTCCGGCACACCATGGCCGGGTATCCCTGCTGCACGTAGGCGTTCACGCGGAAGCGCCCGATGCCTTTCGGCGAGATCGCGAAGTTGCACTCCTGGGTGGCGTCGAACTCCTTGCCCTGGCGGTCGTTCATCACCGCGGTCACCAGCGCGCGCGCCTCCTCCTGGGTCAGCGGATGCTCCGCGACCGGCTGCACGTCGCCGTGGATCTTCATCGCCGGCGGGAAGCCGACGGTGATGAACAGGTCCGACGCCCGCTTGCGCCCCATCAGCGCGAGCATCTCGCGCATCAGCGACATGGCCTTCTCGCGTTCCATGTGTCCGCCCCACTGCGTATCCGGCACCAGGATCGGAGTCCTGGCGCCGCGGCGCAACCGGCGCGCCGGCGTGCAGGCGCCCGGCCGGCGCCGTGCTTGATCCGGATCAAGAGCGGGCCGCGTCAGCCCTGCGCGTACGGGCCCGCGCCGCGCGCGATGCCCAGACCCAGGATCTTCTGGATGAAGTGCTCGTAGTCGAGGCCCGCGGCGGCCGCCGCCGACGCGAGCTCCTCGTCCCGGGAGATGTCCGCGTTGGGGTTCGCCTCGAGCAGGAACAGCCGGCCATCGCTCTCGCGCAGGCGGAAGTCCAGGCGGGCGTAGCCGGACAGCTCCAGCGCGCGGTAGACGCGTTTCGACACCTGCTGGATGTGGCGCACCACGTCCGGCTGCAGTCCGGTCGCGCGGTCGGCCATGATCTTGTGGCGATCCTGGTAGTCCAGGTCCCACTTCGCGCGGTAGGTCGCGATCGCGTAGCCGTGCTCGCGCAGCCCGTCGAGGTTGAGCTCCCAGATCGGCAGCACCTGCAGGCGCTGGTTGCCGAGCACGCCGGCGTAGAGCTCGCGCCCCTCAACGTACTCCTCGACCAGCGCCGCGGTCTTCACCCGCTCGTGAACGAAGGTGATGCGCTCGGCGAGCGCGTCGCCTTCGTGCACGATGGAGGCCTGCGACAGTCCCGCCGAGGCCTCCTCGGTCGCGGATTTCACGATCAGCGGAAAGCGCAGGCGATTGAGCGCGCGCAGCTTCCGCCCGCGCGGCACCACGGCGAAGCGCGGGGTGTCGATGCGGTGGTAGTGCAGGATCTTCTTCGTGAGCACCTTGTCGCGGGCGAGCACCAGTCCGCGCGGATTGTTGCCGGTGTACTTGACCCCCATCAGCTCCAGGTAGCCGACGACGTTGTGGTCGAACACCGGTCGGCCCTTGAACTCCTCGAGCAGGTTGAACACCACGTGCGGCTTCGTCTCGCGCACCGCCTTGCGCAGCGTCGCGAGCTCGTCGTACACGCCGAGCTTCGTGACGTGGTGGCCCAGCTCCGCGAGCGCGGTGCACACGTCGTACTCGCACTTGAAGTCCGCGACCTCCTTTTCGGTCATGCCGCTGATGTCGTCGGGCGGCACCAGCAGCTCGTGCATCAGCACCAGGACGCGGCGCGCGCGGCTCACAGCGCGTGCCATCCGGGGCCGTGGTAGACCGTGCGCGCGGTCTGCACCGTGAGGTACACGGCGAAATCCAGCTTCAGCTGCGCCTCCGGCTTCGCCGCGCGGAGATCGAGCTCGCGCGCGCGGTTGATCATGCCCTTGAGCACCTGGTCCACCGTGAACTGGTACTCGCCGCTCCACGCGCACACCGTCTCGCGCAGCTCGCGGCGGTGGCGGCGGATGAACGCGGCGGCCGTGGGGTGCGTGCGATTCTCGTCCTCGGCGCCGAACACGCGGCGGAGATCGCGGTCGAAGGCATCGGAGTAGCCGCCCGCGTAGCGCTCCCGCTTCTCCGCGTAGTACTCGCGAAGCGTCTTGTCGAGGCGTTCCACCGCGTGAGCGCGGCGCCGCGAGCGCACCGGTGGCGTCTCGTCGCGCAGCTCGCGCATCAGCTCCTCCACCGTCTCCAGCTTCGCCAGCGCGCGCGGCCACGACGCGTAGCGCCGGCGCCAGCCCGAGCGCGGGCGCAGCCACACCGCGAAGGTCTCCGCGAAGTCCTCGTCCGGGTGGCTCTGCGCGTACCACGCGTCCAGGTGCTGCACGAAGCGCTTGCTCGCCGGGTCCGGCCGGTAGTACTCGGGGTACGGATCGGACGAGCGGCCGAAGGCGCGCTGCCAGCGGCGCTTGCGCTCGATGCGGTACGCGTGCTGCACGGCGTGGCCGGCCTCGTGGCGCAGCAGCTTCATGCACGCCTCGCGCCCGGCGCCCTCGGCCTCAAGCATCATGTGCCGCTCCAGGCGCAGCAGGCGCGGGTGCGCGAGGTAGAACGGCACCGCGATGCCCGGCACGCCGGTGGGCGAGAACCATTCCTCGGACAGCCACACGTGCGGGCGCACGCGCAGCCCCTTGCCGTCCAGCTCCGCGTGCAGGCGCGCGACGCAGGGCTCCAGCCACGTGCCTTCCAGCGTCAGGCCCAGGTCCTTCAGACGGACGTCGAGCAGGCGCTCGGTGGGCCACTCGGCCCAGCCGTTCGCGCCGCGTGCGCCGCGCGCCGGCATCAGCGATCCTGTCGCGCTAGCGATCCGATCATGGCGGGGAAGCTACCACGCGCGGCAGCCGGCCTCACCCTCTCGCTCCCGCGTCAGGCGCCCGCGAGCCGCTCGTCCAGCCAGCGCGCGGTGCGCAGCAGGCGCCCCTCGTCACCGCGCCGCCCGACCAGCTGCACGCCCATCGGCAGGCCGTCCACGACGAGCCGCGGCAGGCTCACGCAGGGCACCCCGAGGTAGGTCCACAGGCCGTTGAAGATCGGTGAGCCGGTGGACTCGAATCCCTCGGGCGCGGGACCGGCCGAGGCCGGGCAGATCACCGCGTCCACGCGCCCGAGCAGCGCCTCCAGCGACGCATTGATGGTCTCGCGGGCGTCGAGCGCGTCGAGGTAGGCGCTCGCGGGGATGTCGCGGGCGGACTCGAGGCGCGCGCGCAGCGGCGCGCTCACGAGCTCCGGCGTGCGCTCCAGGAACGCTCCGTAGTAGTGCAGGTCCTCGCAGCCCATCACCGTGGCGTGCAGCTCGATGATGCGGTCGAACGGCGCCGGCAGATCCTCCTCGGCGCACAGCTCGCCGAGCCCCGCGGCGAGATCCTCCAGCGCGCTGCGCGCGGCCGGCGTCGCGTGCTCCCAGGCCGGTGTGCGCACGAATGCGAAGCGCGGCGTCGCCGGCGGCTCCTCGCCGAGCAGCGCGAGCAGGCTCGCGCGGCTGCGCGGGTAGCTCACCGGGTCCGACGGGTCGCGCGCCGACAGGCTGTCGGTGATGAGCCCGAGGTCCTCGACGCTGCGCCCGTACACGCCCACCGTGTCCAGGCTGTGGGACTGCAGCAGCACGCCGCTGCGCGAGATCAGCCCGAGGGTGGGCTTCAGCGCGTGGATGCCGCAGAACGACGCCGGGCGGATCACCGAGCCGCCGGTCTGCGTGCCCAGTGCGAGCGGCACGTGGAAGTCCGCCACCGCGGCCGCGGAGCCCGACGAGGATCCCCCCGGCGTGTGCCCGAGGTCGTGGGGGTTGCGGGTCTTGCCGGGAAAGGTGTTGGCGAGCTCGGTGGTGACGGTCTTGCCGAGGATGATCGCGCCGGCATCGCGAAGCGCCGCGACGCACGCCGCGTCGCGGTTGCTGCGCCGGCCGCGGAACATCGGCGAGCCGTGCTCGGTGGGCATGTCCGCGGTATCGATGATGTCCTTGATGCCCACCGGCACGCCGTGCAGCGGCCCGCCGCCGCGCCCGGCGGCCAGCGCCGCGTCGGCGTCGCGCGCCTGCGCCAGCGCGTGCTCCGGATCCAGGTGCTGCCACGCCCGGACGTCGGGCTCGCGCGCCGCGATGCGGTCCAGGCAGGCCTGCACCAGCTCGACGGCGCTCAGCTCACGGGCCGCGATGCGCGCGGCAACCTCCCGCGCGCCCATCTCGTTGATCAAGGGGTCAGATCTTGACATGTGACACTGTCTCCGCGGCTTCAGAGGGTCGGGCCGGGTTTTGAGAGGGCGGTCTGCAGCAGGCCGGCGGTGACGAACTCGAAGGCCTCGTCGGTGGAGTCGGTGACGCGGAACAGCGCGAGATCGTCGTCGTTGATGGTGCCGTAGCGCGCGAGCGCCTCGAGGTTCAGCACCTCGTTCCAGAACGCCTTGCCGAACAGCACGATGGGCGGGCGGCGCTTCATCTTCAGCGTCTGGATCAGGGTGAACAGCTCGAACAGCTCGTCCATGGTGCCGAAGCCGCCGGGCATCACCACCACGGCCTTCGCCATGTAGGTGAACCAGAACTTGCGCATGAAGAAGTAGTGGAACTCGAGCGACAGCTCCGGCGTCACGTAGTGGTTCTGGAACTCCTCCACCGGGATGGAGATCGACAGCCCCACGTTCACGGCGCCCGCATCGTGGGCGCCGCGGTTCGCGGCCTCCATGATCCCGGGCCCGCCGCCCGTGCATACCACGAAGCGCCGGCCCTCCTCCTCGAGCGCGTTCGACCACTCGCTGAAGCGCCGCGCGAGCTCGCGCGTCGCGTCGTAGTAGCGCGACATCTCCACCCACTGACGCGCCCGCGCGACGTCGCCGCCGTCGGCCTCCGCGCGGGCCAGCTCGGCCTCGGCCGTCTCGCGGTCGCGGATGCGCGCGGAGCCGAAGAACACGATCGTGTCCTCGACGTCGTTGCGCGCGAAGCGCGATTCGGGCTCCAGGTACTCCGCGAGGATGCGCAGCGGGCGCGCCGATCGCCCGTCGAGGAACTCGAGGTCGTGGTAGGCCTTGCGCATCGAATGGCGATCGGTGGTCATCGGCGGGGGAAGGCTCCTGAAGGGCGCGCGCTGGGCGCGCTGCGTGTCAGCCGCGCGGAGCGGCGTAGAGGATCATCTGCGTGCAGCGGAACAGGGCGATCGTCCTGCCGGTCTCGCGATGGGTGACGACGGCATCCCACACCTGCGTGGTGCGGCCGCGGTGCGACACCGTCGCGGTGCACTCGACGGTGCCGTCGCGGGCGGTGCCGAGATGGTTGGACTTGAGCTCGATGGTGGTGAAGCCGCTCGCACCCTCGGGCAGGTGCGCGCGGCAGCCGAAGCCGGCGCAGGTGTCGGCCAGCGTCACGACGCTGCCGGCGTGCAGGTAGCCGTTCGGCGCGAGATGTCGCGCCTCGACCGCGAGCTCGCCGTGAATCTGCGCGTCGGCGACGCGCGTGATCCTGAGCCCCAGGTGTCCAGGCAGCGTGTTCGCCGACTGCCGGTTGAACTCCTCGGGACTGATCATCGTGTGAGCCGTGGTCCTGTCTGGCATCGCGCGCGCGAGCCGCGCGCGCGGTGTCAGTGCCTGAAGCTCGGGTCCATGCGGTCCAGCATGCGCAGCAGGCCCGGCCACTCGCGCGCGCCGCGCGGCTCCTCGGCGGGGCGCCCGTACTCCTGCAGGCCCTTCACGGCCTCCTCGTCGGGGAGGATGTACTCCGTTCCGGCGGTGAGCACGTCGACCTGGATCTTGCACGACATCTCCAGGTAGTAGAGGTACCAGAACGCCTCTGCCGCCGTGCGCCCGCACGCCAGCAGACCGTGGTTGTGCAGCACCATCAGATAGTTGTCGCCCAGATCCCGGCCCAGCGCGTCGCACTCCTCCTCGTCGGAGGTGACCTGCGCGTAGTCGTGGTAGGCGACCGTGCCGCGGATGATGTTCGAGTGCTGCGACAGCGGCAGCAGGCCGCACTTCATCGCCGACACCGCGACGCCCGCGCGGCTGTGGGTGTGCAGCACGTAGTTGATCTCGGGGCGCGCCTTGAGCACGGCGGTATGGATCAGGTGACCGGCATTGTTGTACTCGGCGCCCGGCGGCGCGAGCACGTTGCCGTCGAAGTCCGCCTTCACGAGGGACGACGCCGTGATCTCGTCGAAGAACAGGCCGTAGGGGTTGATCAGGTAGTGGCCCGGCTCATCGGGCACCCGCGCCGAGATGTGGGTGTAGATGAGGTCGGTCCAGCCGTAGCGCACGAACAGGCGGTACAGCGCGGCGAGGTCCACCCGCGTCTGCCACTCCGATTCGGAGCAGGTGGGGCGTAGCGATTCGGCGGCGGCGCTCATCTCGGATCCTCCCGGGTGGTCTGCGCGGTGGCCGCCGATTGTAGGCGACAGGCGGCGGCCGTGGGCGCCACCCCGCCGCCCGTGCGTCAGGCCCTGAGCCAGCCGTCGCCGTGGCCCCTGCGGCGCGGCGGCTCCGGCGGCAGCCCCGCGAGACGCTCGCGCAGCCGCGTGAACAGGTGCCCGAGGTCGATCTGCGGGTCCAGCGGCGCCGTCGCGAGGTTGCCGACGCTCACCCCGTGCAGCTCCTCGCGCACGTAGGCGCGCACCCAGTGCGGCACCACGCCGAAGCGGAAGTAGCGCTGCAGGTAGCCGTCGATGCGGCCGCGCGACGCGGTGCGGCCGAAGGCGTGGCTGAACGCGGACAGGAACACGATCTCGAAGTCCTCGTAGGGCCATGACGGGCCCTGGTCGAACGGGTCGAGATCCCAGATGCTGCAGCGCGTGCGGTTGCGTGCCATGGCCACCTCCGTGTCGCGGGAGCCGCGGCGGACGGCAGGGCCGCGCCACGGTGCCGGTTCATGGGAAAAATGCCTAAACCGCTTTCGGCCGCACGGGCAGGGGACTTTAGTGTCGGCGGTCACACTGCCGGTGGACGCCGCCCGGTGCAGGCGGCGGTGACTGGCGCAGCGCGTCGCGCACCCGCGCCGCGGCGGGCGGGACGCGCGCCGGGGGCGGCGCGTCAGCCCGGCGTGCGGTGGCCCCGGAAGCGCCGGGGCAGGCGCTGCAGGTCGCGGATGAGGTCCGGGGGCAGTCCCGGCGGCTCGCCCTCCGGCAGGCTCTCCGACACCGCGTCGGACAGGCCGCCGAAGCGCGCCTCGACGGCGGCGGCCAGGCCGTCCCAGGGCGCCGCGGCGACGAACAGGTCCAGCACGTCGTCCGGCACCTCGCGCGGCATGTCCTCCCACCGCCCCTGCACCGACAGGCGGTGCAGCTTCGCGCCGAGGTCCTCGAGCCCGTGCTGCTCCCAGACCGGGAAGTAGGTGCGGGTGGAGCCGTAGAACGCGACGCGCACGCGCACCCACTCACGGCGCCGCGCGACCGTCTCCGCGTCCGGGCCGGTGACCAGGAACCCGCCGCCGCTGACCTCGAAGCGCTCGCGGGCGCGCCCGCCGCGCGCGAAGCCGGCCTCGAGCTCCGGGATCACGACGTTCTCGAGGTATCGCCGGGTGCAGAACGGGTGCAGGCGCACCCCGTCGCACACCTCGCCGGCCACGCGCAGCATCGCCGGGCCCACCGCGGCGATGGTCACCGGCACCGTGCCGTGGCCGCTCGCGCCGGGGCGGAAGTTCGGCGGCATCAGGTCGAAGCGGTAGTGGCTGCCGTGGAAGTCCAGGGGCTCGCCGTGCTCCCAGCAGCGGAAGATCGCGTCCAGCGCGCGCACGTACTCCTTCATGCGCGGCGCCGGTGCGCTCCACGGGACGCTGAAACGGCGCTCGTTGTGGCCCTTCACCTGGCTGCCCAGGCCCAGCACGAAGCGCCCGCCGCTGCTCACGTGCAGATCCCACGCGGCGTTGGCGACCACCATGGGGCTGCGCGGGAAGCAGATCGCGACCGCGGTGCCGAGCTCCACCCGCTCGGTGACCAGCGTCGCGGCGGCCAGCGGCAGGAACGGCTCGTGGCGGTTCTCCTGCGTCAGCAGCGCGTCATAGCCGGCCGCCTCCGCGGCGCGGGCCTGCTCCGCGGAGGCTTGCAGGGTGTCAGCGACGATGCTGGTGGCGACGCGCACTCGCGAAGTTCACCCCACGCCCCGGATGGCGTCAAATGCGCGCGGCCGGGCGTCGCGCTCAAGTCCCGGGTCGGGCCGCCGAAACAGCGATGGATTGGTCAGGCTCATCCGCAGCGGGGTCCCGTGAGCGCACATCTGTTCGAGGCCGTCGAGACGGCGATCATCGAGAACCGGGTCCAGCCCCGCTACCCCGTCAGCGGCCGCGCGACGCTGCAGGGCGTCGAGGTCGCGGTGCGCAACGTGTCGCGCTCCGGAGCCCAGCTCGCGTGTCCGCAGCAGCTGTTCGGCAAGGTCACGCCCTTCCTGGACGACGACTGCGTGGAGGTGGCGCTCGAGCTCACGCCGCGCATCGTGGTGCGTGCCGCGGTGGTGTACGCCAGCCCGCGCGGCGCCGAGGTGCTGATCGGCCTCAAGTTCGACGAGCGCGACGTGACCGGCTGTGCGTGCGTGGACGCGTTGATCCGGCGCCTGGAAGGCTGAAGGGCGGGCCCCGTCTCCGCGCGACGCGTCAGCCGGCGCGGTGCGCCTCCAGCGCGCCGCGGTCGAAGGCCACGCCGTGGCCCGGGCGCTCCGGGGCCAGCGCCTCGCCCGCGTCGAGCACCAGCGGGTGCTCGACGAACGCGTCCAGGCCGAAGCCGTGCACTTCGAGGAAGGACGCGTTGGACACCGCGGCCAGCAGGTGCACGTGCAGGTCGTGCACGCCGTGGGAGGTCACCGGAAGGTTGGCTGCCCGCGCGAGCGTCGCCACCTCCAGCCACGGGGTGATGCCGCCCAGCGTCGCGAGATCCGGCTCCGGAAAGCTCACCGCGCCGGCCGCGAGGTAGTCGCGGAACTCGTGCACGGTGTGCAGGTTCTCGCCCGCGGCCACCGGCACGCCGCCCTCGCGCAGGATGCGTGCGTGGCCGGTGACGTCGTCGGGCAGCGTCGGCTCCTCCAGCCACACCAGGTCCACCTCGCGCAGCGCGCGCGCCGCGCGCACCGCCTCGTCCACGCTCCAGCGCATGTTGGCGTCGGCCAGCAGCGGGAAGTCCGCGCCCAGGTGCTCGCGCATCGCGGCGGCCCGCGCGACGTCCTCGTCGAGACGCTCGCGGCCCACCTTCATCTTGATCGCGGTGAAGCCCGCGTCGCGGAAGCCGTCCGCCTGCGCGAGCAGGGCATCCAGCGGGAACTGCAGGTCGATGCCGCCGGCGTACGCGCGGACCCGGTCGCGGTGTCCGCCCAGGCTGCGCCACAGGGGCTCGCCGGCGCGCTTCGCCTTCAGGTCCCACAGCGCGACGTCCACGGCCGCGATCGCGAACGCGGCCAGCCCGCCGCGGCCGACGAAGTGCAGGTGCCACCACATGCGGTCCCAGGCCTGTGCGATACGGCGTGGATCGAGCCCGCTCAGCAGCGGCGCGAGGTCGTCGCGCAGCAGGCTCGCGACCGCTCCGCCGCCGATCCCGCCCACCGTGTACGTGTAGCCCAGTCCCTCGGCGCCGTCGCCGTCGGTGACGCGCACCGTGACCAGCGCGAAGTGGCTGATGTCGCCGTGGGTCGAGTCGGAGAGCACCGCCGGCAGCGGCACCCGGTAGTGGTCCACCCGGATGTCCGCGATGGTTCCCGCGCCGGGTCGCGTCGACGCCCGGCGCGGGCTCACAGCTCGCTCCAGCTCCGCCGCCGGCGCAGGCGCAGCTTCGGGATGATCAGCCCGAGCAGGATGCCGCCCGCGAGCACGCCGGCGCCGGCCAGGAACCAGTCGCGGTTGCGCGCGTCGGCGAGGCGCTCGTTGTCGCTCTCCAGGATGCGGTAGCGCTCCTCCAGCTCGGCGCTGCGCGCCTTCAGCGCGCGGTTCTCGTCGCGCATCGCGACCGCGGCGCCGGCGGTGCGCTGCAGGTCGCTCAGCTCGCCCGCCAGCGACTCCACCTCGCGCTCGAGCTCGGCGCCCGCATCGCGCAGACGCTCGTTCTCGGCGACCACCGCCTGCATCTGCGACGCCGCCTCCTCGGCCTGCCTGCGCGCGTCGGCGAGCGCGGCCTCGCTGCGGCTCAGGCGGTCGCGCGCGGCCGGGTCGTCCATCAGGAAGCGGCTGAGGATCCAGGCCTCCTCGCCGCCCGGCAGGCGCACCTGGCTCCAGCCCTCGCTCTCGTCCAGCACCTCGATGGGGGTGCCGCTCTCGACCATGCGAACGATGCGGTTGTCGAGGCCGGGTCCGCTGCGCGCGTCCAGCTTCAGGGAGTCGGTGACGTAGCGCGTGGGCTGTGCCGTCGCGGCGGCGGCGAGCAGGAGCAGGGCGATGATGGAAAGCGGGCGCATGCGATGTTCCGTGACGGCCGTCCCGCGCGGCCGGGGCCGTGAGCGGGCGCGCCATTCTGCCTCATCACCGGGGGCGAGTTCGATGCCGCGGCGCGGCGGTTGGTTCGTTTCCGCGCGCCGGTCGTTTCCTGGGCGGGGGCGAACGCGTTGCCGCTGCCGCGATCCATGACCCTCGCGAGCTACGCGCGGTCGAGCGCGGCGATCGCGTCGCGGCGCACGGCCGCGGTCCTGCGGGTGTCGACGATGCCGATCCGAAGCGTCACGCGCCCTGCTCGCCGCCAGCGGCGAGCAGGGCCAGCTCGTGGGCCTCGGCGAGCAGCCGGTAGCGGGTGCGGATGCGGTTCTGCAGGCCGGCGGGCCAGCGTCCCGTGTCGACGCAGTCGAGGAACTCCGCGAGCGCCAGCGCGAAGTGACTCTCGTGGCTGCTGTGCAGCGACGGCGGCGCGGTGAAGCGGAAGCCATCGCCCGTCTCCTCGATGCCGAGCCCCGGGAACTCCGGCTGCCATTGCGCGACCCGCTCGCGCAGCACCTGGTCCAGCGTGACGCCCGGGCGCGGCGACAGGTGCACCTGCGGCACGAAAGC
This sequence comes from uncultured Gammaproteobacteria bacterium, assembly GCA_965365655.1. Taxonomy (GTDB): domain Bacteria; phylum Pseudomonadota; class Gammaproteobacteria; order HK1; family HK1; genus JBFHNV01. The sequence goes on from CBDUCN010000105.1 coordinate 14,104, forward strand.
GGTGTCGGGGCCGTGGCGCACCGTCAGCACCGCGCGCGTCCCGCGCAGGCAGGCGCTGTGCAGATCGCCGCCGCCCACCGGCTCGCGCTGCCCCCAGTCCGCCACCTGGTGCACGCTGATGCCGCGAAGCCGATAGCGGAGCTCGCCGTTGCACGGGTAGTGCAGCACGCCGTCCTCGATCCACGGCGCCAGCGCGCGCGGGAAGCAGCTCTCGCCGGTGCTCTCGCGGTACAGATCCAGCGGCACCGGGGTCGTCCAGCGCCGTGCGCTCTCGATGCGCACCTCGGAATCGGATTCGTCGGGGCGATGGGCGTCGATCAGCCACTGCGCCTGGTCGGTGAGATGCGCCTGCACGTCCACCATGCCGTCGCCCTGCTCGCCGACGTCGTAGTACCACGCGGGCCGGCGCAGCGGCTTGCCGTTCACGAGCTTGCACAGGTGGTGGGTGGAGCCCAGCGCGATCGCCGGCCCCTGCGCGTCGTCCTGCGTGAAGTGGCCGAACAGCTCCGGGGTGTCCACCACGCGCTTGCGCAGCCGGGCCAGCAGCTCGTGGCGATCGGGCATGATGTCGGCGGCCAGCGGTGCGCCGGTGCACGCGCGGGTGAGCGCCGGCAACGCGGCGGCGCCGGTGAGCCAGGGCTTGTCCGCCAGCACCCAGAAGCCGGCGTCGTGCAGCCGCGCGACGGATTCCAGCTTCGGACCGTTGCGCCCGGCGACCACCGCGACGGCGCCGCGGCGCTCGGCAATCAGCGCGGCGAGGGCGGCGTCGCGATCGGCCGCGTCGTGACGGTGCACGCGCCAGCGGGTCGGTGTCTGCGCGCGCGCGTTGAAGGTGTCGACCAGACGCAGGAACGCGTCGCGATCGGGGCCTGCCGGCGCGTAGACGTGGATGTCCGGGTCGA
>CBDUCN010000106.1:0-14996 GCA_965365655.1 uncultured Gammaproteobacteria bacterium
CTCCGACCCCCACAACCCCATTGTGGTGCGCTACCAGACTGCGCTACGCCCCGACAGCCGCGCATGATACCGAATCCGGCGGCCGATGGGACAGCGCGGGAGGCGCGATCCCGGACCGGATCAGCGCTTCAGGATATTGAGGATCTCCTCGAGCTCGACGCGGAGCTGGCGGATGATCTGCTGGCTCTGGTTGACGTCCACCCGCGCCTCCTCTCCCGAGAGCCGCTGACGGGCGCCACCGATCGTGAAGCCGTGCTCGTAGAGCAGGCTGCGGATCTGGCGGATCAGGATGACGTCCTGGCGCTGGTAGTAGCGGCGATTGCCGCGGCGCTTCAACGGCTTGAGCTGCGGAAACTCCTGCTCCCAGTAGCGCAGGACGTGCGGCTTGACGCCGCACAGCTCGCTCACCTCACCGATTGTGAAGTAGCGCTTCCCCGGGATTGCAGGAAGCTCGCTACTGCTCGACGGATCCAGCATAGGCTTCCACGCGGGCCTTCAATTTCTGGCCGGGACGGAACGTGACCACGCGGCGAGCCGTAATCGGGATCTCTTCGCCTGTCTTCGGGTTGCGTCCGGGCCGCTCGTTCTTGTCGCGCAGGTCGAAGTTGCCGAACCCGGAGAGCTTCACCTGATCCCCTTCCTCGAGGGCGCAGCGCACCTCCTCGAAGAACATCTCCACCAACTCCTTGGCCTCGCGCTTGTTGAGGCCCAGCTCCTCGTAGAGCTTCTCTGCCATGTCGGCTTTGGTCAAGGCCACCTCATCCCCTCAGTGTGCCTCCCAGGTGCTTTGCCAGGGAGTGCAGAATCGTGGACACAGAAGCCTCCACCTCCGCCTCGTCTAGGGTGCGGGAAGGCGCCTGGAACGTCAAGGAAAGTGCCAAACTTTTCTGACCCGAATCAACACCTTCGCCGCAATAGACGTCAAATAACTCTAAGTTTTTTAGCATATCGCCCGCGGCCTGTCCAACACACTTCAATACCTGTTCCGCAGACACCGCTTCGTCCACCACCACCGCCAGATCCCGGCGCACCGCCGGATAGCGCGAAAAGTCCCGGAACGCGGGCACCGGCTGCTCGAGCAGCGGCGCGAGGGCCAGCTCGAGCAGCACCACGGAGGTGTTGATCTTGTGCGCGCGCGCGATCTCCGGATGCAGGCAACCGAGCACCCCGGCATCGCGACCCGCGACCCGCACCCGCGCCGCCTGGCCGGGGTGCAGCGCCGGGTGGGTGCACGGCTCGAACTCCAGCGCGGCGGCCCGCGCGCCGAACAGCGCCTCCACGTCGCCCTTCAGGTCGTAGAAGTCCACTGCCCGCTCCGGGGCGCCCCACTGGGCGGGAAGCGCCGGCCCCAGCGCGACCGCGCCCAGCATCGCGGGCTGGCGCGTCTCGCCCCCGGACTCCCTGAAGACGAGGCCCGACTCGAACAGCCGCACCCGACCCTGCTGCCGCTTGTAGTTGTGGATCGCGACGTGCAGCAGGCCCGGCATCAGGCTGGTGCGCATCACCGCGAGATCCGAGGAGATCGGGTTCGCGAGCGCGATGGGCGTCACCGCGTCCTCCATCCGCGCCTGCAACGTCGGGTCCACGAAGCTGTAGGTGACCGCCTCCTGGTAGCCGCGCGCCACCAGCCGGCGGCGCAGCGCCCGCAGGCTCGCGCGGCCTTCCGGCCGGGGCGTCATCTGCAGGCGCGCGGGCGGCGCCTCGTCCGGCACGCTGCGGTAGCCCTGGATGCGCACCACCTCCTCGACGAGATCCGCCTCGATCGCGATGTCCGGCCGGAACGGCGGCGGCGTCACCCGCCATCCGTCATCGCCGTCCTCCACCTGCATGTGCAGGCTCTCGAGGATCCGCCGCACCTGCGCCGCGGGCACGTCGATGCCGAGCACGCGGCGCAGCCGTGACGGCCGCAGCCGCAGCGGCGACGGCGCCGGCAGGTGCGCCGGCTCCACGGTGTCGCACGGCGGCCCGGCCTCGCCGCCCACGATCGCGGTGAGCAGCGCCGTCGCGCGCTCCACCGCCCGCACCTGGCCCTGCGGATTGACGAAGCGCTCGAAGCGGTGCGACGCGTCGGTGTGCAGCCCGAGGCGGCGCGCGGTGACGCCGATGCCGCGCGGCTCGAACCACGCGCACTCCAGGAACACGTCGCGGGTGCCGTCGCCGACCGCGGTGGACTGCCCGCCCATGATCCCGGCCAGCGCGACCGCGCCCGACTCGTCGGCGATCACGAGGTCGGCAGTCCCCAGCGTCTGCTCGCTGTCGTCGAGCAGGGTCAGCGCTTCGCCGTCCGCCGCGTGCCGCACGTGGATCGCGCCGTTCAGCCTCGCGAGGTCGAACGCGTGCATCGGATGGCCCAGCTCGAGCATCACGTAGTTGGTGACGTCGACCACCGGCCCCAGCGAGCGCACGCCGCAGCGGCGCAGGCGCTCCACCATCCACAGCGGCGTGCGCGCCGTCGCGTCGATGCCGCGGATCACCCGGCCCACGTAGCGCGGACACGCCGCGGGCGCGTCCAGGCGAACCGGGAACGCGGCGTCGCAGGCCGCCGCAACCGCGGGCACCTCGAGGTGGCGCAGCGGGGCGCCGTTGACCGCCGCGACGTCGCGCGCGATCCCCTCCAGGTACAGGCAGTCGCCGCGGTTCGGCGTGAGGTCCACGTCGATGCAGGTGTCGTCCAGCGCGAGCGCGTCGGCCAGCGGCGTGCCGGGCGCCATGTCCGGGTCCAGCTCGAGCAGCCCGCTCGCGTCCTCGCCGAGCCCGAGCTCGCGGCGCGAGCACAGCATGCCCTGCGAGGGCTGGCCGCGGATCGCGCGCGCCTCGATCGCGACCCCGCCCGGCAGCCGGGCGCCCGGCGGCGCCAGCGCCGTGACCAGGTCCGGGCGCACGTTCGGCGCGCCGCACACCACGCTCACCGGCGATCCGCCGCCCGCGTCCACCCGGCACACGGTCAGCGCATCGGCATCCGGGTGCGGCGCGGTCTCCAGCACCCGCGCGACGACCACGCCCGCGAGATCGGGCGCCGCCGGCTCCGCGCCGTCCACCTCCAGGCCCGCGTCGGTGAGCTGCGCGAGCAGGCCCGCGCCGTCCACCGGCGGGTCCGTCCACTCGCGAAGCCAGCGCTCGGAGAACTTCATCGCCGCCCCTCTCCCCGCCCGTCATGCACGGCGCGGCGCGCCGCCGTCGCGCGCGTCACCGGAACTGCTCCAGGAAGCGCAGGTCGTTCTCGAAGAACATCCGCAGGTCGTTGATCCGGTAGCGCAGCATCGCGAGCCGCTCCACGCCCATGCCGAACGCGAAGCCGGTGTAGCGCTCGCTGTCGATGCCCACGTTCTCCAGCACCCGCGGGTGCACCATGCCGCAGCCCAGCACCTCCAGCCAGCCGCTTTCGCCGCGGATGTCGACCTCCGCCGACGGCTCGGTGAACGGGAAGTAGGACGGCCGGAAACGCACCTCCTGCGACGCCTCGAAGAAGCAGTCCAGGAAGTCGTGCAGCACCCCCTTGAGGTGCGTGAAGCTCACGTCCTCGCCCACCATCAGCCCTTCGACCTGGTGGAACATCGGCGTGTGCGTCAGGTCCGAGTCGCAGCGGTACACGCGCCCCGGCGCGATGACGCGAAGCGGCGGCTCCGCGCCCTGCATCACGCGGATCTGCACCGGCGAGGTGTGCGTGCGCAGTAGCCGCCCGTCGGGGAAGTAGAAGGTGTCCTGCATCGCGCGCGCCGGGTGGTGCGCGGGGATGTTCAGCGCCTCGAAGTTGTGGAAGTCGTCCTCGATCTCGGGGCCCTCCGCGACCTCGAAACCGATCCCGGTGAAGAAGTCCTCGATGCGCTCCAGCGTGCGCGTCACCGGGTGCAGGCCGCCGGTGCTCTGACCGCGCCCGGGCAGGGTGACGTCGATGCGCTCGCCGGCGAGCCGCGCATCCAGCGCCGCGCGCTCGAGGTCGGCGCGCCGCGCGCCGATGATCCCCTCGACCTCGCGCTTCGCGACGTTGATGCGCTGTCCCGCCGCGGGACGCTCGTCCGCGGGCAGCCGCCCGAGGCCCTTGAGCTCGGCCGTGATCAACCCCTGCTTGCCGAGGAAGCGCACCCGCAGCGCGTCCACGGCGCGCAGGTCATCCGCCCGCGTGGCCTCCTCGCGGGCGGACTCGACGATGGCTTGCAGATCCGACATCCCGGGCCCCCGCGGGTTCAGGACAAGAAAAAGGGGAAAGGTCGCGGCACGGCCTTTCCCCTCCTGGCGCCCGGGCGCCGGGGGCACACGGGCGGATTGACGCGTTCGGGGGTGCCCCGCTAGAGGGCGGCCTTGGCCTTCTCCGCGAGCACGCCGAACGCCGCCTTGTCGAACACGGCGATGTCGGCGAGCACCTTGCGGTCGAGCTCCACGCCGGCCTTGTTCAGGCCGTCGATGAAGCGGCTGTAGGACAGGCCGCAGGTGCGGGCCGCGGCGTTGATGCGCGCGATCCACAGCGCGCGGAACTGGCGCTTGCGCTGGCGGCGGTCACGGTACGCGTACTGGCCGGCCTTGATGACGGCCTGCTTCGCGATACGGAAGACGTTCTTGCGCCGCCCGCGGTAGCCCTTGGCCTGCTTCAGGATCTTCTTGTGTCGGGCGCGGGCGGTGACGCCTCGCTTCACTCTCGGCATGACTGGCTCCCGGGACTCAAACGTAGGGCAGCATGCGATCGAGCGCCGACGTGTCGGCCTCGTGCACGTTGTCCATGCTGCGCAGGTGGCGCTTCCGCTTGCTGCTCTTCTTGGTGAGGATGTGGCGGCGGTGCGACTGCGCGCGCTTGAAGCCGCCGCCGGCGCGGCGCTTGAAGCGCTTCGCAGCGCCGCGATTCGTCTTGATCTTGGGCATCGTTTCGCTCGTCCTGGTCGCCGCGTCGCCGCGGACGGTGTCGGTGGCGGGCCCGGCCCGCCCGGGGCACCGCGGTTACTTGCGTGGCGTCAGCACCATCGACATGCGCCGGCCTTCCAGCTTCGGGAGCTGCTCCACCTTGGCCAGCTCGTCGAGGTCGGCCTCCACACGCTGCAGCAGCTTCAGCCCCAGCTCCTGGTGGCGCATCTCCCGGCCCCGGAACCACATCGTGACCTTGGTCTTGTCACCGTGGTTGAGGAACCGCCGCAGGTTGCGCAGCTTGGTCTGGTAGTCGCCTTCCTCCGTGCCGGGCCGGAACTTGACCTCCTTGACCGTGATGTTCTGCTGCTTCTTGCGGGCCGCCGCGCGCTTCTTGTTCTGCTGGAAGAGAAACTTCCCGTAGTCCATCAGCCGGCATACGGGCGGCTCCGCCTGAGGCGCGATCTCGACGAGATCGAACCCCCTCTCGCTCGCCATGGCCAGTGCGTCGGCGCCGCTGACGACCCCGTGCTGGGTCCCCTCCTCGTCGATGAGGCGTACCTCCGGGCTGTCGATCTCGTCGTTGACCCGGCTCTTCTTTTCCGTTGCGATGTAGCGAATCCTCCACGTGAGCAGGCGCACGGAGAGCCCCGGAAGTGCCTGTTTTCCCGAGCTTTGTCGGGAATCTTCCGGGTGCCGCCGCGGGCTGCTGCCAGTACTTCCAGCGCCTTCGCCACCGACTCGGCGGCGAAGAGGCGCGGATTCTACGGACGCGCCGCCCCGGACTCAAGCCCGAGGACGTTGATTTCCCGAGGGTTTCGGAGGCCCCGCCGCGCGGGCGCGGCGGGGCTTCACGACTTGGTAGGCGCGGGCAGGGTTGAACTGCCGACCCCCACGATGTCAACGTGGTGCTCTACCACTGAGCTACGCGCCTTCAGGGGCAGCGGAAAATAGCGGCTCGGGTGCGGTGAAGCAAGGTGCGACGCGCGCTTTGTCATGCCGCGGGCTGCATCTTGAGACCGACCTCACGCAGCCGGTTCACCTCGTCGCGCAGCCGTGCCGCGTCCTCGAACTCCAGGTTCTCGGCGTGCTTGTACATGCGCGCCTCCATCTCCCGGATGCGCTTCGCGAGCGCCGCCGGGTCGTCGTCGGCGTAGCTGCGCACCTCCTCCGCCGCCCGCGCGTAGCGCCGCGCGCTGCCGGGCCCGCCCGCGTACGCGCCCTCCATGATGTCGGCCACCGCCTTCAGGATCCCCTGCGGCGTGATGCCGTGGGCCTCGTTGAACGCGAGCTGCTTCGCGCGGCGGCGCTCGGTCTCCTCGATCGCGCGCTGCATCGAGCCGGTCATCTTGTCCGCGTACAGGATGGCCGCGCCGTTCAAGTTGCGCGCCGCGCGCCCGATGGTCTGGATCAGGGAGCGATCCGAGCGCAGGAAGCCCTCCTTGTCGGCGTCCAGGATCGCGACCAGCGACACCTCCGGCATGTCCAGGCCCTCGCGCAGCAGGTTGATGCCGACCAGCACGTCGAACGCCCCGAGGCGGAGATCGCGGATGATCTCGACGCGCTCCACGGTGTCGATATCCGAATGCAGGTAGCGCACCTTGACGCCGTGCTCCGCCAGGTAGTCCGTCAGGTCCTCGGCCATGCGCTTCGTCAGCGTGGTCACCAGCACCCGCTCGCCGGCCTCCGTGCGCTCGCGGATCCGCGACAGAAGATCGTCGACCTGCGTGCTGGCCGGGCGCACCTCGACCTGCGGATCCACCAGCCCGGTGGGACGCACCACCTGCTCCACCACCGCGCCGGCGTGCTGCTCCTCGTACGGCCCCGGCGTCGCGGACACGAACACCGCCTGCGGCGCCATCGCCTCGAACTCGTCGAAGCGCAGCGGCCGGTTGTCCAGCGCCGACGGCAGCCGGAAGCCGTACTCGACCAGCGTCTCCTTGCGCGAGCGGTCGCCGCGGTACATGCCGCCGAGCTGCGGCACCGTGACGTGGCTCTCGTCGATGATCAGCAGCGCGTCGGACGGGATGTAGTCGAACAGCGTCGGCGGCGGCTCGCCGGGGGCGCGCCCCGAGAGGTAGCGGGAGTAGTTCTCGATGCCCTTGCAGTGGCCGATCTCCTGCATCATCTCGAGATCGAAGCGCGTGCGCTGCTCGAGGCGCTGCGCCTCCACCAGCTTGCCGACGTCGCGCAGCTGCGCGAGGCGCTCGCGCAGCTCCTCCTTGATGCCCTCCACCGCGTCCAGCACCCGCTGGCGCGGCGTCACGTAGTGGCTCTTCGGGTACACCGTGAGCCGCGGCACCCGGCGCAGCACCTCGCCGGTGAGCGGGTCGAAGTAGCTCAGCGCCTCGACCTCGTCGTCGAACAGCTCGATGCGCACCGCCTCCTGGTCCGACTCGGCCGGGAACACGTCGATCACCTCGCCGCGCACCCGGTACGTGCCGCGGTGCAGCTCGACCTCGTTGCGCGTGTACTGGATCTCCGTGAGGCGCCGCAGGATCTGGCGCTGGTCCATGACGTCGCCGCGGCGCAGGTGCAGCACCATGCCGTGGTACGCCTGCGGGTCGCCGAGGCCGTAGATGGAGGACACCGTCGCGACGATGATCACGTCCGGGTACTCGAGCAGCGCCTTCGTCGCCGACAGGCGCATCTGCTCGATGTGCTCGTTGATGGATGCGTCCTTCTCGATGTACGTGTCCGAGCTCGGGACGTAGGCCTCTGGCTGGTAGTAGTCGTAGTAGGACACGAAGTACTCGACCGCGTTGTTCGGGAAGAACTCCCGGAACTCGCCGTAGAGCTGCGCCGCCAGGGTCTTGTTCGGCGCGAGCACGATGGTCGGGCGCTGCACGCGCTCGATGACCTTGGCCATCGTGAACGTCTTTCCCGAGCCGGTGACGCCGAGCAGCGTCTGGTGCGCGAGCCCCGCCTCGATGCCGTCGACCAGCGCCTCGATGGCCGCCGGCTGGTCGCCGGCGGGCTCGAACGGGGACTCGACGGTAAGGGGACGCTTTTCGGTATCGGACATGGGCTCGGGGGTGCTCGGGGACGTCGGCGGGTGCGGGTCGCGAATGGTAGCCGCCCCGGGCCCGCACCGCCCCGGGGAGATTGATCCGTCAGCCGCCGCTCGGTACGATTCGCGGCTGCCTTCCCCGGTAGCTCAGTTGGTAGAGCGGGTGACTGTTAATCACTAGGTCGGCGGTTCGAGCCCGTCCCGGGGAGCCAGACCAACTCAAGGGCTTACCCGCTCTCAGAAGTCGCCTTCGGGCGGCTCTTTCACGCCCGGGTGAGATTCGGGGTGGCATAGCGGAAATGCCGCTCCGTAGCGGTGTCACGCTGCCTGGTCCCGCCCTCGCACCAGGGGCCTGGCATCCCGCCGGGGAGCCCTGGCGACTAGCCTCAGGCTCACTGCCCGGCCATCCGACAGCCGCCCCGCCCCATGCCTCCGGGCAATCTCGACCTCGTCGGCCCCAAGCTCGGCCAGCAGCCGGGGAACGGCGACCGTGGCCCGGGCCAGTCATCTCCGAACTTCCCTCGCCCACGACGCGGCGAACCTCGAAAGCGCCTGCAGCACGAAACGCGCGGGAACGACGACCTACCCACGGCTCGTCACCGAGAACTCCCCGCACTCCCGGGCCAGTGGCACTGTGCTGCGCCGCAGAACCTAGGGTCCGCAACCGCCCCATCACGGCCGCCTGCGCAATGTCGGAATTCTTTACAGGAGGCGCTGCGCGGCGCCGCGGTGTTTTCCTAACCGTATGTTGCGGGCCCATTTTTCCTTTTGAGCGCGAATCTTGCATCGCAATTCACGACAGCCCTGCGCGGCTCGACGGCCGACGCTGGCGAAATGGACCTGAGGCATTGAGGAGGGGCGTGATGGCCCTCAAGACGGCATCCGAGTGGCGTGGACGCGTTCTCGCGTCCGGGTTCGCGATCCTGGGGCTGATGGCATGGGCGGCGGAGCCGGCACGGGCCGTGCCCGTACCGTTCGGTTCGAGCTTCTACGACTTCGTCGCGGTGAACGACCCCTTTACCGGGAGCAACAACAGCTGGGCGACCGCGAGGGCAGCGGCGGAGACTATGGTCTTCAACGGCGTCAACGGTCACTTGGCGACGATCACCTCGCAGGCGGAGAACGACTTCCTGTTCACCTTGGCCAGCGGTCAGTTCACCGGATTCGCAGGTGCGTGGCTAGGCGGAAAGTCCCCCGAAGGTTGGCTCGTGGGCCCGGAGGCCGGCCAGGGATTTACGTTCACGAACTGGGCAGGAATCGAGCCGAACAACAACGGTTTTGCCTACATGAGCATCGGGACCGTCTTCTCCCCGGGGCAGTGGGCCGATGACTCGGGGGTGCAGGGCTTTCCCGACCCGAACCTCGACCCCGTCGTCGGGTACTTCGTCGAGTTCCAGCGGCCTGTCGCCGCGACGGCGCCGGGCACGGTCGCCCTTTTCGGCATCGCCGTCGTCGCGGCGGGGTTGTCGCGCCGGCGACGCCCCCGCTGACAACCGTCATCGGTACGCGGCGGGCCACCCTCGCGCAGGCACTTGCGCACCGTGTTGCGCGATATCTCGAGCTCCTCGGTCATCGCCCGGATGCTCTTCCCCTGCCTGTGCAAGACCTCGATGGTCACCGTCTCCTCCAGCGTCAGCATCGGCTGGCTCCCAAACCCTGGAGCCACCCCGGCGTGCCCGGGCTGGCCCCAGGGTCAGGGAGGCAGCTGTGAATCGGCGCGGTGAACTGACCCCGGATCGGCGTCGAGACGCAGCCCCGTCTGAGCGACGAGTCGTCGCCGATGATCCATCCGTTACGGAGACCTGGAGGGACCACCGTTGCGCGCCGATCCGGGGGCAACGGCACCCGCCGATTCACACTCCCGACTCCACCGCCTGGGCGGCAATCCAGACATCGTTCGTCGGAAACGGCGAGCCGCGACTCGCGTATCCGCCTGCGCGGACGAGCAGCGGCACGGGTAGCGGTCGATAAGTGACTCGCCGACCGCGAGGCCGTCGTCCGACAAACACACGGCCGCGCTTCCCGATGCGCGCCTGCGGACGGTGAGGTCGGGTCGATACGCGCGGGCCGTCGCAGCACCCGGGGTTCAGTCGTAGGACAGCGCGCGCGCCTTGCCGCCGAACACCCGGTAGACGAACACGGTGTAGCCGACGATCACGGGCAGCACCACGACCGTGCCGGCGAAGATGATCAGCAGCGATTCCGGTGCGCTGGCGGCTTCCCACATCGTGAGCCGTTCCGGCACCACGAAGGGCCAGAAGGAGTACGCGAGCCCGACGAAGCACAGCGCGAAGATCGCGACGCCGCACCCGAACGGCACCCGCTCGCCGCCCGCACCGCCACGACCGAGGCGGCCGAGCGCGACCCACGCCGCGGCGAACAGGATCGCGGTCAGCAGCGGCACCGGCGCCAGCCACAGCAGCTCGGGCAGCGAGAACCAGCGCGCGAACACGCGATCGCTCACCAGCGGCGTCGTCGCGGAGATCGCGATCGCGCCGAACGCGGTGAACCGCAGCGCGCTGCGCGCCCAGCGCACGGCGCCGGCCTGCAGCGCGCCGTCCGTCTTGACGATCAGCCACGCGGCGCCGATGAAGCAGTAGGCCGCGACCATGCACAGCGCGACCAGCGCCGCGAAGCCCTGGGCCCCTGCCCCGCCGTCGAAGCCGAGCACGTAGCGACCCAGCATGTAGCCCTGGCTCAGCGCGGCGAGCAGTGAGCCGCCGACGAAGGCGCGATCCCAGTGCGGCTTGTATGCCGGCGCGGACTTCGCGCGGAAGTCGAAGGCCACGCCGCGCAGGATCAGCCCGACCAGCATCAGCGCGACCGGCAGGTAGAGCGCCCCGAGCACCATGCCGTGCGCCTCCGGAAACGCGACCAGCAGGATCCCGACGCCGAGCACCAGCCAGGTCTCGTTCGCGTCCCAGAACGGGCCGATGGACGCGATCATCATGTCGCGCTGCGCGTCCGGCGCGAGCGCCGAGAGCACGCCGACGCCGAGGTCGAAGCCGTCGAGCACCACGTACGCCAGCACCGAGAGCCCCATCAGGCCCATGAACGCGACCGGCAGCCAGCCGCCGTCGGCGAGCGACTCGAGCCCGGTCATGTGGCGAGCTCCGCGTCGTGCCCACGGCGCACGGACCGTGCGCCGCCGGCCCAGCGAACCGCCTCGTCGCCCGGGCCGGCATCGCCGCGTGCACCTCGCGCGAGGCGGTACAGCGTCGCGACGAAGGCGGTCAGCAGCAGCGCGTACAGCGCGAGATACATCGCGAGCGAGGTCGCGACGTGGCCGGCGGGCACGCCCGCGACGGCGTGCGCGGTCTCCAGCACGCCGTACACCAGCCAGGGCTGGCGCCCGATCTCGGTGACGTACCACCCGGCCACGGTCGCGACCCACCCGGAGAAGGTCATCGCGACCAGCGCGCCGCCGACCGCGCGCGACACCTCGCCGCGGCGGCGGATCTGCCACGCGGCCGTCCACGACACGACCAGCATCAGCACGCCGATGCCGACCATCACGCGGAAGCCGAAGAACAGCGGCGCGACGGGCGGATGCTCGCCGGCGAACGCGTCCAGGCCGGGGATCTCGCCGTCGGGATCGTGCGTGAGGATCAGGCTCGCCGCCTTCGGGATTCCGATCGCGAAGTCGTTCTCGCGCGCCTCCTCGTCCGGGATCGCGAACAGCAGCAGCGGCGCGCCGCGCTCGGTCTCCCAGACGCCCTCGATCGCCGCGATCTTCGCGGGCTGGTGCTCGAAGGTATTCAGGCCGTGCAGATCGCCCGCGACGATCTGGAGCGGAATCAGGAGCGCGCCGAGCATCGCCCCGGTGCGCAGCGTGACGCGGACGTCGTCGCCGCGATCACCGCGCAGCCAGCGCCACGCCGAAATCCCGGCCAGCAGGAACGCGACGGTCAGGCCGGAGGCCAGCAGCATGTGCGCGAGCCGGTACGGCATCGACGGGTTGAAGACGATGGCCAGCCAGTCCACGGCGTGCGCGCGCCCGTCCACCATCTCGAAGCCGGCGGGCGTGTGCATCCACGAGTTCAACGCGAGGATCCAGAACGCGGAGGCGGTGGTGCCGGCGGCCACCAGCAGCGTCGCGAGCGTGTGGACGCGGCTGGAAACCCGGCGGTGGCCGAAAAGCATGATGCCGAGGAAGGCCGCCTCGAGAAAGAACGCGGTCAGCACCTCGTAGGCCAGCAGCGGCCCGGCGATGTTGCCCACCGTCTCCATGAAGCCGGGCCAGTTGGTGCCGAACTGGAACGACATCGTGATGCCGCTGACCACGCCCAGCGCGAAGCACAGCGCGAACACCTTCACCCACAGCCGGTAGGCGTCCATCCAGCACGGCTCGCCGCTGCGCGCGAACCGCAGCTTGAACCAGACCAGCACCCACGCGAGCGCGATGGTGATGGTCGGAAACAGGATGTGGAAGGTGATGTTGGCCGCGAACTGGATGCGGGCCAGGACCAGGGCGTCCATCGGCGTGCCTCCTCGTGCGTGGAGCGCGATGCAGGCCCGGATATGCGGGACGAGCACCGCGCTGTGCATCCCACGCTACCCGCGCGGCCCGCGGCCGGCCGCCGGATGGACGAGGCGGATCAATGACTTGCGCGGGGATCGCGTTACCACGCGGTAAGCCGGCGCGGCGCGCGGCGCGTTCACGGGTCGGGCCGGGCGGGGTCCAGCGGAGGACACAAAATGTCTATGTTTTGTCTACATCTAGGCCTTGCGACGCTCGACATCCATGGATAGTGTCGAGTTTGTGTCTAGATTTATCGCCGCTGCCATTCACAGGAGTGCACGACCATGACTCGCCCGTTCCAGAGGCTCTCCGCGTGGGCCCTACGCCGCGCCGCCCGCGCCGCGTCCCCGATGCCGGCGACGCCGTCCGGCGCGTATCAGCGCCGCGAGGCGTACCGCCACCACCCGGGCCAGGCCGGGGTCGAGCCCACCCGCTTCGGCGACTGGGAATACAACGGACGTTGCACCGATTTCATTTGAAGTCGCGCCTGCCGACCCGATGTGAGGTGCTGCTCACGAAGGAATCCAGATGAACGCCAACCCTCTGCTGCGCATCGGTCTCGTGGTGCTCGCCACCCTCACGCTGATGCAACTCCTGCCGAACCCCGGGGCCGGACCCGCCCCGGCAACCGTGCCGTACTCGGAGTTCCTGGCCGCCGTCGACGACGGCCAGGTGCAACGCGTGACGCTCGAGGGGCGGCGCATCGTCGGCCAGCGTCAGGACGGACGCCCCTTCACGTCCTACGCTCCCGATGACCCGGGCCTTGTTGGCGACCTGCTGGACGCCGGGGTCGTGTTCGACTCCAGGCCTGCGCCCGAGCCGGGCATCCTCGGGCGCCTGCTCGTGTCGCTGCTGCCGTTCCTGCTGCTGATCGGCGTGTGGGTCTGGTTCCTGCGCCGGCAGATGGGCGGCGGCGCCGGCGGCGGACCGTTCGCGTTCGGCCGTTCCCGGGCGCGTCAGATCGAGGGCTCGAAGGTGAGCGCCCGCCTGTCGGACGTGGCCGGCGTCGACGAGGCCAAGGAGGAGGTCGGCGAGCTCGTCGACTTCCTCCGCGACCCGACGCGCTTCCAGGGGCTCGGCGGGACGATCCCGCGCGGCGTGCTCATGGTCGGGCCGCCGGGCACGGGCAAGACGCTGCTCGCGCGGGCCATCGCCGGCGAGGCGGGCGTGCCCTTCTTCACCGTCTCCGGCTCGGACTTCGTCGAGATGTTCGTCGGCGTGGGCGCGTCGCGGGTGCGCGACCTGTTCGCGCAGGCGAAGAAGAACGCCCCGTGCATCGTCTTCGTCGACGAGATCGACGCCGTGGGCCGGCGCCGCGGCGCCGGAATGGGCGGAGGACACGACGAGCGCGAGCAGACGCTGAACCAGATGCTGGTCGAGATGGACGGCTTCGAGGGCAACGAGGGCGTGATCGTGATCGCGGCGACCAATCGCCCGGACGTGCTCGACCCCGCGCTGCTGCGCCCCGGCCGCTTCGACCGGCAGGTCACCGTGCCGCTCCCCGACGTCACGGGACGCGCGCGCATCCTGCGGCTGCACATGCGCAAGGTGCCGCTGGACGCGGACGTCGACCCGGCCGTCATCGCCCGCGGCACGCCCGGTTTCTCCGGTGCCGATCTCGCAAACCTCGTGAACGAGGCGGCGCTGCTCGCCGCGCGCTCCGGACGTGACGTCGTCGACATGGACGTCCTCGAGCGTGCGAAGGACAAGATTCTGATGGGCGCCGAGCGCCGCACGATGGCCATGAGCGACGACGACCGGCGCCTGACCGCCTACCACGAGGCCGGGCACACGATCGTCGGCCGGCTGGTTCCCGAGCACGATCCCGTGCACAAGGTCAGCATCATCCCGCGCGGCCGGGCGCTCGGCGTGACGCTGTTCCTGCCCGAGAGCGACCGCTACAGCGCGTCGCGGCGCCGGCTCGAGAGCGAGCTGTCCACACTGTTCGGCGGACGCGTTGCCGAGGAACTGGTTTACGGCGCCGACGCCGTCACCACCGGCGCGAGCAACGACATCGAGCGCGCCACGCGCATCGCGCGCGACATGGTGACGAAGTATGGCCTGTCGGAGACGCTGGGCCCGCTCAGCTACGACGAGGACGAGGGCGAAGTGTTCCTCGGGCGCCCGGTCACGCAGCGCACACAGATGTCGGACGAGACCGCGCGGCGCATCGACGAGGAGGTGCGCGCCATCGTCGATCGCAACTATGCGCGCGCGCGGGGCATCCTCGAGGACCACCGGGCCGTGCTGGATGCGATGGCCGAGGCGCTGATGGCGCACGAGACCCTCGACAGCGACCAGATCGACGTGCTGATGGCGGGCGGCATGGTGCCCCCGCCGGACGTCGACGGTGACGACCACGACGGCCCGTCCGCGCACCCCGCCGGTGACCGGAAGGGGCGCCGGCGCCCGTCGCGCGTCGGGCCGCCCGTGGCTCAGCACCGCGAGGCTTCGCATCGCACCCCACGCTGAATCGCGGTCGCGATCCGGCGGTTCGCGCCGCGTCCCGCGCATTCGTGGTGCGATGGGAGACGTGCGCTGCCGTGCAGCCAGGATCGGTACTTCGTGGCGCGACCCGTGCGCCCGGCCGCGAGCGGGACGTTGCACGCACGGGCCGCTGGTAGCGTTTTC
>CBDUCN010000107.1:0-14959 GCA_965365655.1 uncultured Gammaproteobacteria bacterium
GCGCGTTTTCACCTCGCTGCGCCGAAGACGCGGTCTCCGGCTTGCTCCGAACATCGAGCACTTCCGTGCTCGATGTTCGCCGGTGCATCCCTGCACCGGGCGCAGGCTGGTGAAGAACGGAGTTTTTCACCAGCCTGCTGACGGACCGTCGAGCGGGCCCGCGCACCGCCAGCCCGCGTCCGGCACGGGGACGCGCCCGCGTCCCCCGGCCGCGGCGGCGCCCGATGCGTCCGTAAACCCCGCGTCCGCGCCGGACCGCGCGGCGTGAGCGGCGCGCCGGCCGGCGGCGCGGGCGGGCGCGTCGCGCTGGCGGTGCTCGCGACGGCGTTCACGATGAACATGCTGTCGCGCGGGCTCGTGGAGACCTTCACCGTGTTCGTGCTGCCGCTGTCCGCCGCGTTCGGCTGGGAGCGCGCCGAGGTGCTCTCGATCTACTCGCTGACGACGATCGCGATGGGCGTGGGCGCACCGCTGGCGGGCCGGCTGTTCGACGTCCTCGGGCCGCGCGCGGTGTACGGCCTGGGCCTCGCGCTGATCGCGTGCGCGTACCTGCTCGCGTCGATCGCGAGCACGCTGTGGGCGCTGCAGCTCACGCTGGGCGTGCTGTTCGGCGCCGGCGCCGCGTGCATCGGACCGGCCCAGAACTCGGCGCTGGTGGGCCGCTGGTACGCCGGCCGGCTCGCGCTCGCGATCAGCGTCGTGATGGCCGCGGCCGGCGTCGGGATCCTCGTGCTCGTGCCGCTGGTGCAGTACCTGGAGGTGCGCATCGGCGTGCACGAGACCTTCCGCGCGCTGGGCCTCGGAGCGGCCGGCCTGCTCGCCGCGGCGATGCTGCTGCCGTGGCGCCGCTTCGGCACCGGGCGCTCGCGCCCGCGCGCCGCCGGCGCGACGGACGATGCCCGCCGGCGTCCGGCCACGGTGTGGACCGTCGGGCGCGCGCTGCGCCACCCGGCGTTCTGGGGGCTGTTCGCGGTGTACATGCTCACGTCGCAGGGCATGTACGCGATCGTCGTGCAGATCGTGCCCTTCCTGATCGACTCGGGCTTCGCGCCCATCGACGCCGCCGGCGCATGGGGGCTCGCCGGCGTGCTGCTGCCGATCGGGATGATCGCCGCCGGCTGGCTGGACGGGCGGCTGGGACGCAGGCCCACGCTGGTGCTCACGTACGGCCTGTCGCTCGCGGGCATCGCGACCCTGTGGCTGATCGCCGCGTCGCCGCAGCCGTGGCTGCTGGCCGTGTTCGTGACCCTGTTCGGCGGCACGCTGGGCGTGCGCGGGCCGCTGATCGGGACCATGGCGCTCGAGTTCTTCGGCGGCCCCAACGCCGCCACCATCCTCGGCATGCTGGGCGTGGGGCTGGGCCTCGGCTCCGCGTTCGGCGCGTGGGCCGGCGGCGTGCTGCACGACTGGAGCGGGGGCTACTCGGCGGTGATCGGCTTCGGCTTCGTCACCATCGCGGTCGCGGCCGGGATCTTCGTCGCGATCTCCGGCATGCGGCCGTCGGCGCCCGCGCACTGAGCCCGCGGCGGCGCCGGGCGCGCGGCGTGCACGAGCGCTGCGACGAACAGCCGCATCGCTGACCGGTCGCGGCGCGCGGACCCGTGCTCAGAGCGCCGGGCGGCGCCGCCAGTGTCCGGTGGCCTGCTCGAACGCGTGCCCGAGCTGCAGCACCTCGACGTCGGCGTGGTGGCGACCGGTGATCTGCAGGCCCACGGGAAGGCCGGACGCCGTGAAGCCGCACGGCACCGACAGCGACGGCAGCCCGAGCAGCGAGACCACGTGCCTGAGCGCACCCCAGTCCACGTAGGTCTCCATCTTCTGGCCGTCGATCTCGGTCACGGTCTCCTGGTCCGCCGGGAACGGCGGCACCGGGTTCACCGGCGTGACCATGAACGCGTGCGTGCGCATGAACTCACGCACCCGGTGCCACAGCTCCGCGCGCTTCGCCTCGGCCTGCGACACCTCCAGGCCGCTCTGGCGAAAGCCCGCCTCGGCGTTTCCGATCACGGTGCGCTTGATGCGATCGCGGTGCGCGTCGATCTCATCCTTGCGCTCCACCGCGAACTTCGCCGCGCGCAGGGTCTTGAAGATCGCGCTCGCGCCCTGGAAATCCGGACACGTGTGCTCCACCGTGCAGCCGAGCTGCTCGAGCACCGGCACCGCGGCCGCGCAGATCGCCGCGATCTCGCGGTCGACGGGCAGGTAGCCCAGATCCGGGCTCCACGCGACGCGCGTGCCGGTGAAGTCGCGCTCCAGCGGCTGCAGGAAGCGCGCCGGCGCCTGCTCGATGCCGATCGGCGAGCGCGCGTCGGGGCCGGCGATCGCGCCGAGAAACAGCGCGAGGTCGCCGACCGTGCGCGCCATCGGCCCGTGCACGCTGAGCGTGTTCCACGGCAGCCGGCTCGGGTAGGAGGGCACGCGGCCGGGCGACGGGCGGAAGCCGGCGACGTTGCACCACGCGGCGGGCGCGCGCAGCGAGCCGCCGAAGTCGCTGCCGTCGGCCAGCGACACCATCCCGCACGCGAGCGCCACCGCGCTGCCGCCGCTCGACCCGCCGCAGGTGCGCGTCGTGTCGTACGGATTCAGCGTGGTGCCGAACACCGGGTTGAAGGTCTGCGCGCCGGCGCCGAACTCCGGCGTGTTGGTCTTGCCGACGAGCACCGCCCCGGCGGCCTTCTCGCGCTCGACGATCAGGTGATCCTCGTCGGGGACGAAGTCCGCGTAGATCGGCGAGCCGAACGTGGTGCGCACGCCGCGGGTCAGGAACAGGTCCTTCACCCCGACCGTGAGGCCGTCCAGCACGCCGGCCGTCTCGCCGCGCGCGCGGCGCGCGTCGCTCGCGGCCGCCGCGGCGCGCGCCGCGTCCGCGGTGAGGGTCACGATCGCGTTCACCGTCGGGTTGTCACGCGCGATCACCGCGAGTTGCGCGTCGAGCAGCTCCGCCGCGGACAGCTCCCGCGCGTCCAGCAGCCGCCTGTGCTCGCGCGCGGGCAGGAAGCACAGGTCGTCGTCCATGCTCACGGCATCACTCCGATGTGCTGCACCTCGAGGCGGAACGGGCCGCCCTGGCGGTCGCCGATCAGGAAGCCCACCTTGTCCGCGCGGCGCGGGTCCAGCGGCGGCGCGTCGGGCACGACGCGGCCGCGGCAGGTCGCGACGAACGCCGCGAACGGTAGCGCGACGTCTCGCCACTCACCGTCAGAGGTGTCGAAGTGCGCGCGGTACGAGGTGCCGCGCGGCAGGTCCACGGTATGCACGCGAAGCTGGAAGCGATGGCCGTCGCCGCGCACCCGCGCCGTCACGCCCGCGCCGTCGAGGGCAGCCGGCGCGGGCAGCGCGGTGCGCGCGGACGCGAAGCCGCCGTTGTTCTCGAACGAGACCTCGCCCTCGAACACCAGCGTGCCGTCGGCGGTGCGGCGCACGCGGGCGACGGACACGCCGCCCATCACGCCGTCGTTCACCGTCTGCCACCCGGCCGCTGCGTCCGGGTCGGTGAACTCGAGCACCACGCGCGACGGCGGCGATGACGCGTGCGTGCCGCTCATCCCAGCACGCTCTCGCCGAACAGCTGCTCGACGTCCAGACGCCGCGGCGTCAGCGCCTGCTCGTGCGCGTAGCGGGTCATGCGCTCCAGGCACTCGCGGTTCGCGTCCACGCCGTACGGCCACCAGTCGTCGCCGAACGCGGCGCGGGTGTCGTCCATCACGTGGGCCAGGAACGGGATCGTCGCCGCGAGCGTGCCGGTCTCCAGCAGCTCGCGCATCGCGTGGGCCTTCGCCGCGCACAGCGCGTCGTACAGGCTGCGCAGCGCCCAGCGGTGGCGCTCGTGCACGTCGCGGCGCAGCACCGCGCAGTGCATGATGGGATGCAGGCCGGTGCGCGCGTGGTAGTCGCGCTCGGCCGCGGCGTAGTCCGGGAACACCCGCCGCACCCGTGGCGAGCCGCGCACGAAGCACGCCGGCGCGTGGTGGATCAGGGCCGCGTCCACGCCGCCGCTGTCCAGCAGGTCGGAGAGGTTCTCGCCGGGCTGCATGATCCGCATGCGCGCCCCGTCGGGCATCGGGATCGGCACCCGCGGCGGGATCGCCGCGACCCACTCCACCGACGTCAGGTCCAGGCCGTGCTCGTCGCCCAGGATCCCGACGATCCACAGCACCGCCGTCATGCCCCACTCGCGGATCGCGATGCGCTTGCCGTTGAGGTCCTCCGCGCGCTCGATGCCGGCATCCACGTTCGCGTACACCATCGCGTGGCGGAACGCGCGGCTGGGGAACGCCGGCATGCCGACGAAGGGGCTGTCGCCGGCGCCGGTCAGGTACAGGTGCGCGCCCATGGACATCTCCGACGCGTCGAACTCGAGGTCGCTGCACATGCGCGCGAAGATCTCCGTCGGCGACAGCGTGAGCACGTTGAGATCGATGCCCGCCGCGCGCACCTCGCCGGTGCGCAGCGCCGCGATGCGGTCGTAGTCGCCGAAGGCGGCGGTGACGTGAAGTGCGCTCATGGATCGGGTTCCAGGTGATTCGCAGGGGACGCGGGCGACGGGCGTTTCCGCGACGGGCTCGCGGCCGGCGGGGCCGCGCCCCGCCGCGGCGTTGCTTCGATCGCGTGCGGAGTCATGCGCCGTCGTCCGCCGCGATGCCGGTCAGCGGCCCATCGCGTAGGCCGCGCGGCGGGGATCGGCGCCCGCGTGCAGCACGCCTTCCTCGTGGTCGGCGTGGATCGCGCACACCGCGCCGGCCTTGTAGGTCCACTCGGGCCACGCGTCCGGGCGGTGCCCGCGTCGCGCGAGCGCGTCGGACACCGCGGGGTCGATGCGCGACTCGAGCATCACCAGCCCGGGGTGGCTGGTGTTCGGCGCGAAGGACGACGGGAAGCTGTAGCTCGCGAAGCGCGGCGCCTCGATCGCGCTCTGCAGGTCCATCCCGAACACGAAACGGTTCGCGAGCACCTGCACCATCGCCTGCACCTGCACGTCGCCGCCCGGCGTGCCGAACGCCAGCACCGGGCGGCCGTCGCGAAACGCCATCGCGGGGTTCGGCGTGAGGCGCGGACGCTTGCCCGGTGCGACGCCCGCGGGGTGCCCCGGCTCCGGGCGCGACTGCGAGCCGCGCGACGACGGGCACAGCCCCGTGCCCGGGATCACCGGCGTGTCGCTGGACACGTCGCTGGGTGTCGCGGAGAACGCGTTGCCGTGGCGGTCCACCACGCACACGTAGGAGGTGTCGGGGTTGCGCGGGTCGGTCGCGTGCGGGTCCGGGTTCGGCGCCGGACCGCCCGCCGCCGCCGGCAGGTGATCGCCCACCGCGCGGCCGCGCACGGGGTCGCCGGGGGGCGCGACGTCGGGCGCGCGGTCGGGGTCGATCAGCGCGCGGCGCGCGGCCAGGTAGTCCACGTCCAGCAGGCGCTCCAGCGGCACGTCGCCGAACAGCGGATCGGTGAACCAGCGCTCGCGATCGGCGAAGGCCAGCTTGATGGTCTCGACCAGGGTGTGCACGTACGCCGGGGAGTTGTGGCCCAGCGCGGCGAGGTCCACGCCGTCCAGCATGCCGAGCGCCTGCGCCAGCGCCGGCCCCTGGCACCACGGACCGCAGCAGTGCACCTCCAGGCCCGCGAAGCGCCCGACCACCGTCGGCTCCAGCCGCACCCGGTAGCCCGCCATGTCCTCGCGCGTGAGCAGCCCGCCGTGGGCCGCGTGGTAGTTGCAGATGGTCGCCGCGATGTCACCGCTGTAGAACGCGTCGCGCGCGGCCGCGATGCCATCGGCGCGGCTGCCGCCGCGGGCGCGCTCCTCGTCGGCCATGTGCTGCAGCGTGCTCGCGAGATCCGCCTGCACGAAGCGCGTGCCGGGCACCGGCGGCTGCCCGCCCGGCAGGTAGATGCGCGCGTTCTCCTCCCACAGCCGGTAGCCGTCCACGTTCTCGGCGATGTGCTCCGACATCAGCGGGTACATCGCGAAGCCGTCGCGCGCGAAGCGTATCGCGCCGGCCGCGACCTCGCCGAAGCTCATCGTGCCGAAGCGCTCCAGCGCGGTGAGCCACGCGTGCGGCGCCGCCGGCACGACGGTGCGCAGCAGCCCTAGCGGCACCACGCCCGCGTGCTCGCGCTGGAACAGGTCCGGCGTCACCGCAGCCGGCCACGTGCCCAGGCCGTCTATGCACACCACCTCGCGCGAGCCCGCCATCCAGATGATGGTGGGCGCGACGCCCGCGACGCTGACGAAGTCGCTCTGCACGACGCCGATCGCGAGGCCCGCGGCGACGCCCGCGTCCACCGCGTTGCCGCCGGCGTTCAGGATCTCCAGCGCCGCCTCCGCGGCGAGATAGTGCCCGGCCGACACGGCGTGCTCGGTGGCCATGATCACGGGGCGGTGGGGCATTGGCGGCCTGTCTCCTGCGGGTGCGGTGAACGTCCGGAGGTTCTCGAATCCAATCACAAAGGGTCGAGGGACACAAAGGGCGCGGGGCCGGGAGAACGCGATGGGAACGGGCGGAGCCCGTGCGGGCCACGGCCATACGCATTCGTGATCGGTCAGCGGGGTCCCGGGGGTGGCCAGCCCGTGCCGGGCCGCGGGGACACGCTGTGAAGACATCCCTGTACGACGGACGCATCCATGCGGCCGACGGTCCCCGCGATCCGCACCGGACCGGCCTGTCCGAACACCAATGCGGCCGGACGCGCCCGGGTCGCCTCCCGCCAGCCGCACCGGTCGTCCGCAGCCCGCGCGGCCTTTGTGTCCGTCGTGCCGTTGTGGTTCATTCCCCGGGCACGCACCGCTGCGCCACCCAAGGACCTCCGATGACCACGCAACGCTACGACGTCGCCGCGTTCGTCGACGACCTGCGCCGCGTCGCCGCGGCGCACGCGGACCACAGGGCGCTGCTGCCGGAGGTCGCGCCGCTGGTGAAGAAGCTGGCAACCGCGCCCGGCTGGGTGCGCCCGGAGTTCTACGAGCTGGACGACGCGCAGGGCATGGGCATCACCGTGCTGCACGAGGAGCCCGACCACACCCTGCTGGTCGAGACCGTGGCCTGGGCGCCGGGGCGGGGCGTGCTGCCCCACGACCACCAGACCTGGGGCGTCGTCGCGGGCATCGACGGCGACGAGCGAAACGTGCTGTGGAAGCGCGTCGACGACGGCGCGACGCCGGGCCACGCGGAGCTGCGCGTGCACCGCGAGACCAGCGTCGGCGCCGGCGACGTGATCGCGTTCCTCGGCGACGACATCCACAGCGTGCACAACGACGGCGCGCGCACCACGCTGTCGCTGCACGTGTACGGGAAGAGCCTGGCCCACGTGGAGCGCAGCGAGTTCGTGCCCGACGAGAACGTCGTGCGCCCGTGCCCGAAGCGCGCGAAGCGCCCCGCCTGAGCGCACGGCTGCGGCGAGCGGGCCCGGACCGCGTCGCGCGTCCGGGACGGCGGAACCGTCCCGCTCGCGCGGGGCTCACCCATCCATCGCGTCGCACGCGGCGGTGCGGGCGCTGCGCAGGAACGCGCGTGGCCGCGCGCAGGCGAGCGCCGGCATGTGCCGCTCGCCGTACGGAGGCTCGTTTCCGATGTCGCGAATCGGGCGAACGCCGCCCGCTCGCGCGCTTCGCCCTGTTCAACCCAGGTAGCGCGACAGCCCGTGCAAGGTCTGGCGCTGCACCTGGCGGCTGCGCCAGAGCACCATCTCCTTCCAGTCGTCGCTGTCGGGGTGGAACTGGCGGCGCACCGCGGCCTTGATCGCACGGGTGGATTGCGCGTCCCAGTCCACCGCGCCCCGGGCGTGCAGCCAGTGGTCCGCGCGCAGCGCGCGCAGGCCCTCGTCGGGCGTGTACGTGCCGTACTCGAGCGCGACGTAGGTGTAGCGATCGCCCAGCAGCCGATCCCACATCGCGCGCGACGTTCCGTGCAGCGGGATCGATGACGAGGTACCTAGCGCCGGCACGCCGACCGAATCGCCGTAGGTCTGCATCACGCGATCGAGCCCGACGCTGCCCGGGCGGTGATCGCTGATCGGCTCGCCGTAGCCGAACGGCCCGAGGCCGGTGTGGTAGTCGACGACGCAGGTCAGCTCGCGCGCAGGCAGGTCGAGGTCGGAGACGATGCGCTCAAGGGTGCGCCGCGACCAGGTGGGCTCGCGGCCGCCGTAGAACACGCTGTGCGGATGGCGGTACTGGCCGGCCTTGCGCGCGACCTGGAACGCGGTCTCGCCGTGCGCCGCGCGGAACGCGGCGATGCGCGCCTCCGCGCGCGCGAGCGTGTCCGCATCCAATGATGCGGGCACGAAGCAGTCGACCAGCTCGTCGTGACCCGGGTTCTCCGGCAGCGGGGCGTCGAAATCCACGTAGTTGCGGTTGAGGTCGCAGCCCTCCTCCGTCACGCGCCTGATCCACGCGAAGCCGTGCGGGTTGATCGCGTGCACCAGCGCGACGGCGATCCCCGGCGGCAGCCGCGCCGGTCCGCCGTCGGCCAGCCAGTCCACCTGGCACGCCGAGCCGCAGAAACCCTCCGCGCCGTGGGTCGCCGACAGCATCAGGAACACCCCGCGCGCGTCGCGCGGGCCGGCCCACGCGACGTCGGTGGCCAACGCCTCGCCGCGGGGACCGCGGCGCGGGTTGTCGTACGTGGTCACGGCTAGCCCGTGCGCCGCGCAGGCGGCGAGGAACGTCTGCCTCGCGACGGCATACTCCGGCGCGAAGCTCGCGGCGATCGAGGCAAGGACGTCCATGGGCGCGTTTCCATACGTGGACCGGGCACCGGGCCATTGTTCCGCAGCCGGCGCCGGGACGTGAAACAATCTCGCGATGGACGCGCCGCGACTCGAGGTGGTGATCGAGATCCCCCGGGGGAGCTTCCTCAAGGTGGGCTCGACCGGGCACGTGGACTTCGTGTCGCCCCTGCCGTGCCCCTACAACTACGGCTCGGTGCCGGACTACGTCGGGCTGGAGGGGGACCTGCTGGACGCGCTGGTGCTGGGGCCCCGGCTGCCGGCGGGCACCCGGGTGACGGTGCAGGCGTTCGGCGCGGTGGGCCTGAGCGACCGCGGCCTGTACGACGACAAGCTGGTGTGCGCCGCGGCGCCGCCGTCCGCGGCCCAGCGCCGCCGGGTGGTGGCCTTCTTCCACGTCTACGCCGCGGCGAAGCGCCTGCTCAACCTGTGGCGGCGGCGCCCGGGGCTCACGCGCTGCGAGGGCTGGAGCGACGCGGCCTCGGCCATCGCGCGGGCGCGGCCGCGGGAAGCGGACTGGCGCGGACCCGACGTCGTGTTCTGAGAGCCTTCGTTTCGTTGGCGTTCGCCTGCTGCGCGTGCCGTGCGGCGGCTGCGACGACGTTGCCTGGCGTGAAGAACGCGGTCTTCCGGCTCACCGGGCTCCCTCGCCTTCACGTCAGGCGTCTTGCCTCGCTCGCCGCACGGCCCGCTCGCGGCGGCGCCCGGCGGATTCACCGGCTCCGAGAGCCGGACGGCGCAGGCGCGGCGCCCGCGTCATGCCATGGGCGCGGCCCGCGTCGCAATCACCGTGATCTCCACCCGCGTGCCGGGCGCGAGCGCGGCCTGCACGCACGCGCGCTGCGGCCAGTTCGCCGCGTCGCCGATCCACTCGCACCACACCGCGTCCATCTCCGCCTTCGCGTTGATGTCCGTCAGGTAGACGGTCGCCGAGAGCATCCGCGTGCGATCGCTGCCGGCGTCGGCGAGGTTGCGGTCGATGATCTCCAGGCTGCGCCGCGTCTGCGCCGCGACCGACGGACCGGCCTCGGCGGCGGTGGCCACGGTGAACACGAGGTCCCGCCACGCGCTCGCGCGGCTGCGCCCCGGCGCGTCGCCGGCCCAGCGCTCGATCGGATCGCTCATCTCGCCTCTCCGGTGATCGTCCCGGCGCCATGATGCCCCACCCCGCCGGCCCGCGGCAGCGGCGCGCGCGCCGCCGCAGGCCGGCGACGGACGGGGCGCCGGCCCGCGCGGCACGGCCAGCGCCGCGCCCCCCGGGCCCCGACCGCGGAGCGCGGACGGGCCCGCCGCCGGGCGCCGCGATCGGGCAAAATGGCCGGCCCGGAGCACCCGAGCCGACAGATGGAACTGCACTATCCCTACCCCGAGATCCCCGCGCAGGGCGAGCCCGCCCCGGTGGCCGACGGCGTGTTCTGGC
Organism: uncultured Gammaproteobacteria bacterium; assembly: GCA_965365655.1. Classification (GTDB taxonomy): domain Bacteria; phylum Pseudomonadota; class Gammaproteobacteria; order HK1; family HK1; genus JBFHNV01. The sequence continues at coordinate 10,136 of CBDUCN010000107.1, forward strand.
TGCGCATGCCGCTGCCGTTCTCGCTGGATCACATCAACCTGTACCTGCTGCGCGACGGCGACGGATGGACGGTGGTGGACACCGGCATCCGCGGTCCCGACGTGCTCGCGCTGTGGGAGCGCGTGCTCGAGGACTTCTGCGCCGGCTCGCCGGTGAAGCGCGTGATCGCGACCCACATGCACCCGGACCACGTGGGCCAGGCCGGCTGGCTCACGCGCCACTGCGGGGTCGAGCTGTGGATGACGCGCAGCGAGTTCTTCAGCTGCAAGATGCTCGCCGCGGACGGCCCGTCCGACGTGCCCGAGGACGCGCTGCGCTTCTATCGCCAGTGCGGCTTCGACGAGCACCAGCTCGATCTGTACCGCCAGCGCTTCGGGCGCTTCGGCGCGATGATCGACCGCCTGCCGGCCGGCTACCGCCGCATCCGCGACGGCGACACGCTCGCGATCGGCGACGACCGCTGGCAGGTGGTGGTGGGCCGCGGCCACTCGCCGGAGCACGCGTGCCTTTACTGCGCGGAGCGCGACCTGCTGATCTCCGGCGACCAGGTGCTGCCGCGGATCAGCTCGAACGTCAGCGTGTTCCCGACCGAGCCGCGCGCGAACCCGCTCGCGGAGTGGATCGCGTCGTGCCGCAACATCCGCGCGCGCGTCGCGGACGACGTGCTGGTGCTGCCGTCTCACAACGAGCCGTTCCAGGGCCTTCACGGGCGCCTGGACGCGCTGATCGACGGGCACCTGGAGGGCCTCGCGCGGCTGCACGAGCGCTGCGCCGAGCCGCAGCGCGTTGTGGACGTGTTCCCGGCGCTGTTCAAGCGCGAGATCGGCGCCGGCACGCTGCTGCTCGCGACCGGCGAGAGCCGCGCGCACCTGAACCTGCTGGCCGCGCGCGGCGCGCTGTCGGAGACGCTGGGCGAGGACGGCGTGCTGCGCTACGCGCAGGCCGGCGCCTTCGATCCCGCGACCTGCTGAGCCGCCGGGTCCGCGCCGGCGCGGCGGCCGGGGCGCACCGGCGCGCAAGTCCCGCGCCCGCCGACGCGTGTGCTGCGAACGACGCGCGGGCCGCCGCCGCGCCGCCTGCGGTGCGCAACCGCGGCGCGCCGGGCACGTATATTCGGCACCGGTGAGGCCGCGCCCGGCGGCCGCCGCACGGAGCCTTCGATGAGCCGATTCCCCCGTCCCGGCCCGTGGCCGGACGCCGATCCGGCGGCGCTCGGGTTCGACCCCGACGCGCTCGCCGCCGCGACCCGCTTCGCGGTGGACGCGGAGACGCGCTGGCCGCGCGACCTGTCGGCCGGCCTCAACGCCGATCCCGCGAGCAACGAGCCCGCGCCGTGGAACGAGGTGCTGGGCCCCACCCGGGACCGCGGCGGCCCGAACGGGCTGGTGATCCGCCGCGGCGCGTGCGCGGCGCGCTGGGGCGACACCGCGCGCGTGGACATGACCTACAGCGTCGCCAAGAGCTACCTCGCGATCCTGGCCGGCGTCGCGCTGCGCGACGGCCTGATCCCGGACCTGGACGCGCGCGTCGCCGAGACCAGCCTGGATGACGGGTTCGAGTCGAGTCAGAACCGCGACATCACCTGGCGTCACTTCCTGCAGCAGACCAGCGAGTGGGAGGGCACGCTGTGGGACAAGCCCGATCTCGTCGATCGCAACCGCCAGGTCGGGGTCGGCGCCGACAACTCGCGCAAGGGCACCCACCGCGACCTGCGTCCACCCGGCACCTTCTTCGAGTACAACGACGTGCGGGTGAACCGTTTCAGCCTCGCGCTGCTGCACGTGTTCCGCGAGCCGCTGCCCGACGTGCTGAAGCGCGAGGTGATGGACCCCATCGGCGCCAGCACGACCTGGGAGTGGCTCGCGTACCGCAACGCGTGGGCCGAGATCGACGGCAGGCGCCTGCCGTCGGTGCCCGGCGGCGCGCACTGGGGCGGCGGCATCTTCATCGCCAGCGACGACCACGCCCGCGTCGGGCAGCTGATTCTGAACGGCGGCGCGTGGGACGGCCGGCGCATCCTGCCGGAGGACTACGTGCGCGCGCTGCACACGCCGTCGCCGGCGTTCCCGAACTACGGCTTCCTGTGGTGGCTGAACACCGGGCGCCGGCAGTACGCGAGCGCGCCCGAGAGCAGCTTCTTCGCGCTCGGCGCCGGCTACAACCTGATCTGGGTGGACCCGGCGCTGGACCTCGTCGCGGTCGTGCGCTGGATCGAGCAGGCCCGCATCGACGACTGGATCGGGCGCGTGATGGACGCGCTGCGCGAGCGGTGACCGACGTGCCCGACGGCGCTGCGCTTTCCGGCGCGCAGCCGCCCGCCCCTGACCGGGAGCGCAGCGCCCGTCGAACAGACTGCGTTTTGTCATGTATTGATGCGTTTTGTACGCCGAGGCGCCTGCCAGTGGACAGAACACACGCAGCTGCTAGATTTCCCGCACGCCCGTGGGAGCCCCGATGCAGGATTTCAGCGCCGCGTTCGGCGAGGCCTTCCGGCTGCTCGCGACCCTCGACCCCGATCTGCTGGAGATCGTCGCCCTCTCGCTGCAGGTGAGCCTGGGCGCGGTCGCGCTCGCCGCGCTGATCGGGCTGCCGCTGGGCGCGCTGCTCGGGGTCGTGCGCTTTCCCGGGCGCACCGTGGCGATCGTGCTCCTGAACGCGCTGATGGGGCTGCCCCCGGTCGTCGTCGGGCTCACGGTGTACCTGCTGCTGTCGCGCGCCGGGCCGCTGGGCACGCTGGGGCTGCTGTACACCCCGGAGGCGATGGTGATCGCGCAGACCATCCTCGTGACCCCGATCATCGCGGCGCTGACGCGGCAGACGGTGGAGGACCTGCAGCACGAGTACCGGGAGCTGCTGACGGTGCTCGGCGTGTCGCGGGCGGCGGCGGTGCTCACGCTGCTGTGGGACGCGCGCTACTCGCTGCTCACCGGTCTGCTCGCGGGCTTCGGCCGCGCCATCGCGGAGGTGGGCGCGGTGATCATCGTCGGCGGCAACATCAACCATCTCACGCGCGTGATGACCACCGCGATCGCGCTCGAGACGTCGAAGGGCGACCTCGCGCTCGCGCTGGGGCTCGGCCTGATCCTGCTGTCCATCGCGGTGGCCGTGAACGCACTGGTCGCGAGCCTGCGGCTCACCGCCGCGCGCGCCGCCTATGCATGACGCCGCCTGCAGCCCCGCCCGCGACGTGACCGCGTCGCTGCGCGGCGACGCCGCGCCGGACGCGGCGCCGCGGGCGGTGCTGCCCGTGCGCGGGGACGGCCTGGTCGTCGAGCGCGGCGGACGCCGCATCCTGGACGCGGTGGACATCGCGTTCGACGGCCCCGGCATCAGCGCGGTGCTGGGGCCCAACGGCGCCGGCAAGAGCGTGCTGCTGCGGGTGCTCGCGGGGGTGGTGGCCCCGGACGCCGGGCGGGTCACGTGGGCCGGGCAGCCCCCGCGCCGGGAGCTGCGCCCGCGGCTGGGCTTCGTGTTCCAGAAGCCGGTGCTTCTCCGCCGCTCGGCGCTCGCGAACGTGCGCTACGCGCTGCACGCGGCCGGCGTCGCGCGCGGCGCGAGCCTCGAGTGCGCGCGCGACGCGCTGGCCTTCGCCGGCCTCGCGCACCTGGAGCGCTCCCCGGCGCGGCTGCTGTCCGGCGGCGAGCAGCAGCGCCTCGCGCTCGCGCGCGCGGTCGCGACGCAGCCCGAGGTGCTGTTCCTGGACGAGCCCACCGCGAACCTCGACCCGGCCTCCACCGCGCGCATCGAGGCCCTGGTGCGCGAGATCGCCGGCGAGGGCCGCAAGGTCGTGCTGGTCAGCCACGACGTCGGCCAGGTGCGGCGCCTCGCTGCCGACGTGGCCTTCGTGCACCACGGCCGGGTCGTCGAGCACGGCCCGGCCGCGCGCTTCATCGATCACCCGGGCAGCGAGGCCGCGCGGGCGTTCCTGGACGGCCGCATCGTGCTGTGACCGGTTTCCGCCGCAAAGGAGAGACGAGGATGCTGACGCGATACGCGCTGACCCTGGCCGCCGCGCTCGCCGCCTGCGCCGTCACCGGCCCCGCCGCCGCGGCGGACGACTTCATCATCGTGCAATCCACGACGTCGACGCAGAACAGCGGCCTGTTCGACCACCTGCTGCCGCTGTTCACGACGAAGACCGGCATCGAGGTGCGGGTGGTCGCGGTGGGCACCGGTCAGGCGATCAGGAACGCGCGCAACGGCGACGGCGACGTGCTGCTCGTGCACGCGAAGCCGGCCGAGGAGGCGTTCGTCGCCCAAGGCTTCGGCGTCTCGCGCCACGACGTGATGTACAACGACTTCGTGATCGTCGGCCCGCCCGGCGATCCGGCCCGCGTGTCCGGCATGCGCGACGCCACCGCGGCGCTGACGATGATCGCGAACGCCGGCGCGGTGTTCGCGTCGCGTGGCGACGACTCCGGCACGCACAGGAAGGAGCGCGCGCTGTGGAAGAGCGCCGGCATCGATCCCACGGAGTCCAGCGGCGACTGGTACCGCGAGACCGGCTCCGGGATGGGCGCGACGCTGAACGCGGCCGTCGGCATGGGCGCGTACACGATGACCGATCGCGCGACCTGGATCGCGTTCAGGAACAAGGGCGACCACGCGGTGCAGGTGGAAGGCGACCCGCGGCTGTTCAACCAGTACGGCATCATCCTCGTGAACCCGGCGAAGCACCCGCACGTGAACGCGAAGGCCGGCCAGGCGTTCGTCGACTGGATCCTGTCGGACGAGGGCCAGAAGGCCATCGCGTCGTACAGGCGCGACGGCCAGCAGCTGTTCTTCCCGAACGCCGGAAGCTGACGTCGGGCGTTCGCGGCCGGC
>CBDUCN010000108.1:0-14709 GCA_965365655.1 uncultured Gammaproteobacteria bacterium
CGCCGCGCGGGCGGCGGCCACGACGTGTTGCTGCACACGCGGGCCGGTTGGCTTGCGTGTGCCATCGGCTGGTGCGCGCGCCGCGCCGCGCCTCCTGTCGAGCGGATGCGTGACCGTCGCCGTGCGCGTGTCAGGGCGCCCTGCCGCCGAGCAGCTCGCGTCCGACGAGCACGTCGATCATCGCCGCGACCGCGCGTATCTGCTTGCCGCGCCGCACGGCATAGGCGGGTCCGCTGTAGCCCCACCAGTCCCAGCACCCCCTCGGATTTGCGTTCGCGCCGAGCGCGCCCTTGCCGCGCCACGCCGTCGCCTGCGGGTAGAGAACGACGATGTCGTTGGACTCTGCCCATTCGTTGTAGCCGCTCTTCGTATAGAACGCGTCCCCGACGAGTTCCTGGTCCTGCCGGCATCCATGGAAGGACACGTGGAGGCGGCATTGACGGCCCTGGCGGCAGCCCGTGGGAATGTAGACATGTCCGGTGGCGTGCAGGCTGACGCTCGGGTCCTGGGTGTCGAAGAACGCGGACTGGTCGAACGCCTGCACCGGGCGCAGCCGGTCGCTCGTCACGCGCGGCTTCAGAGACGCATAGATGTGCTCCAGCAGACGTCCGGCCGCGTCGAAGTCACAATCCGTGATGAAGGGCGCGGCCGACTCGCCGCACGGCCCACCGAACTTGTCGTTGATCATCGCGTGCCCGGCGCCGGGAAGCCGCACGTAGCGAACGGCAGCGGCATCGATGAAGGCAAGGTAGTACCGATGCAGGGCATCGACGACGGCCCTCGGCACGACCCTGTCCTCGGAGCCCGAGAGCAGCCAGACCCTGTCGCCGCGCATGCCTGCCGGATCGTCGATCGCCGCGTCGGCCGCCAGGCGCCGGGTTTCCCCGATCGAGAACTCCGGGTCCGGCGGCCCCTGGAAGAACCAGTACGGGTTGGTGTCGCTGCAGACCGACGTGGCAGCGTAGAGGCCAGTCGCGTCAAACCAGCTGTATGGCGGATACACGCCGGCGGCGCAGCGATACGGACCGCCGGCGATGAGCCCGACACCCACCACGTGCTTCGAATGCGCGACATGGAGCTGCTGCGCCATGTAGGCGCCGGAAGACACGCCGGACATCGATATCTGGCCGGGATCGATACGCACGCCCTCGGAGAGGCTCTTCAGCGACTCGGCGTGGGCGAGCCCGGCGAACGCCGCAGCAACCAGGATGAACGCCAGGACGCGAAGCGCCGCCGCCATGGCGCGGCAAGCCCTGGCCACAGGCCCGAGACGGCGGCGGCTCACTGGAACAGCTCCGCGGGCTTCATGGCGTTGCTTCGCGATCGGGCGGTGGTCATGCGCGCAGGCGGCAGTCACATGGGTCCGAAGTGGTCGGCCAGGAAGGTGAGACCCTGCAACGCGGAGAAGACCACTGAAGCCCCGATCGGCAGAATGTAGACGAGGAACAGCAACGGCCCCAGCGCGCTTGCGTAGAAGAACAGCCTCAGCTTCCAGAGATCGAGCCGCCGCCACAGCGTTCGATGTGACGGCGCCGCTCGAATCATCGATCTCGTGAAACGCAGACGGCCTCGAAAATAACGAAAGATCCTGAACGCGACGCGCACCAGGACCGCGAGCAGGATAACTCCCAACGAAAGCATCAGCGGCATGATGTATTGCGCCGCATTCAGGAAGGGATTGTCCGATGCGGCCAGACCCGGGCCCTGACTCTCTGCCGTTACGGTCATCAATGCCCACGGGAAGAAGAGCAACGCGTAGAGCCCCGCGATCCCATAGGTGTTGAAGACGGCGCGCACCGTTTGCGCCTCGGCGGAGAGGACCTGGCGGTCGACCCTCTTGAGAACGCGCGGCCTTGCGTATCGCTCCCTGATCTCCTCCGACACCAGGCGTGGATGGCTCTCTCCGAGCAAGCGGCAGATCACCAGCTCGAGCTTGCGCGCGAACAGTGAATCGGGCGCCAGCTCCACCTGGAACGGATAATCGCCGAAGCTGTCGGCGAGGAAATCCTCCGAGGGTATGTAAGCGAGGATCTCGCGCGCCTGCGAGAACCTGCCCATGTGGCCGGCCATGTAGCCCCGATAGATGTCGTCGAGGTCGCGCCAGCGGTACTTCGGAGGCAGCCGATTGATCACGTACTCGACCACGGGGCGCTCGTCATCGGCATAGTTCTCGGTGTAGCTGTCGAGCAGGCCCAGCGTTCCGGAGAAGGTCACCGTGTCCGCCTCGGTGACCAGCAGCGTGAGGTCGCACACTCCGGCCGCCGCAATGCTGATGGGGTCGATGCCCCCGTGGCAATCGAGCACGAAGCAATCGAACCCATGCCACTTGTGCAGGACATCGAACAGCTGCGGCAGGAGTTGCTGCATTCGGGCAACGGCGTCAGCCGTCACCGCCGGCTGGCTGCTGCCCGGCCCGCCCTTCTCGAATGCGGCGGGCAGAAAGGACACGGTTTCGGTGATGCGTGCGATGGGCGCCGCGTCTCCCGTCAGCGCCCCCGGCGTGCTCAGGAGGTCGCGCACGTTCGTATCGGGCAGCCGGTAAAGCGCCGAGAAGAGCCCTGTGGCTCCGAGATTCTGGAAGTCCAGATCGACGATGAGCACCTTCGACCCGCTGGTGCCGAGCAACCAGGACATATTCGTCGCCAGGGTGGTCTTACCGACGCCGCCCTTGCCGCTCACGAGCGCAAGGGAGCAGAACAATCCCGCCTTCTTCGTCTTCATGTCCGCCCGTCTTCTCTGATTCGCATCCTAGTCACGTCCTTCCACCGTGCCGTAGCGATGCTCGATGACGTTCTGGAAGCTGTTCTTTAGGATCTCGGCATTCGCCCTGCTGCTGAGCTTCAATGCGATCGGAGTGACGGATCCGATGAACAGAACGACGATGATGATCATGCCGAAGACGATCCCCCGGATGAGTCCGGGATCGTGAAACTCTGGCCGTATCATGACGAGGGTGAGGTTTGCGGCGAAGATTATCAGGAGCACCAGGGCAACAAAGGCGAGCACGGTCGCCATCACGGTCACCAGGCGAATGACCGGGTCGTGGTCGCCGGCCAGGGTCTGCCAGATCGAGATGATCTTGCGCAAGCCCTTTTGCGCCTCGGCGGCCTGCGTGCCGAACTGCGCGATTGCGTTGCCTTCGGATTCGCCCATGAGCCAGGGGGTTCAGCTCTTCTGTTGACGGCTGCTCGACCCGGAGGTCGGGACCGATCCGGGGTGGATCCGGCACCCCATGAGCGCCCGGCCAGCGGCCGTGCGTCGACCACCGCGCGAAGCGGACTCCGCGTTCGAGCAATCTCCCGGAGCCGCTGAAGCCGTAGCCGTAGCGACTCCGGGAGAGCCCGTCCTCGCCCGCGGTTGCGTCGCGCGAACCCGCATAGTCTGGCACGAGAATGACCTCGGATCTTCCCTCCGCCGCACGTTGCCCGAAGCTCCCTGCAGCCGCGTTCCGGGTCCTCGGTGCTGCACCTGCAACGCCCCACGAGGACCCACACGGGGACGTTGCGTTCCGGGCAACTTCTTGCGGCTCGAACAATGAGCGCGGCAATCGGGGCATGCACGAAGCGCGGAGGATGACCGGTGCGCTCGCGAGAGACCGTGCGACGCCGTGCGCGACGCATGGGCCGAGGGCCGCGGATCCTGCTCGGATTCGTGGCGCAGCCCGAGGGCCGATGAACGCCTGTCGAGCGGCTTCGAGGCGCAAAAGGGGGTGACCCCACCCGCGACCACGTAGAGAACGACCGCTGATTCCGGGCGCTCAGTCCACTCGAGCCGCACCTGGCCCGACGAAAAGTGCCCGTGGAATTCGATCCAAGCGGCGAAACTCCGCCTCTCCAGGCAGGAAGTCCAGGAAACTCAACAAGATTGGTTGGTCCGACCCCACCTCCCGGCTTGGCAACGAGGTTGGTTGGTCTGACCCGACCTCCGGTTAGGATGGGCGCCCTGTTTCCTCCCGGTGCCCGCTCGATGGCGAAATCCGACGGCCCGACGGTGTCCCTGGTGCTCGGCAGCGGCGGCGCCCGTGGCCTCGCCCACATCGGGGTGATCCACTACCTCGAGGAGCAGGGCTATCGCATCCGCTCGGTGTCCACCTGCTCCATCGGCGCGGTCATCGGGGGCGTGTACGCCGCCGGCAAGCTCGACGAGTACGAGGGCTGGGTGCGCGCGATAGACCGCATGGACATCCTGTCCCTGCTCGACGTGTCGTGGGAGCAGAGCGGTCTGGTCAAGGGCGAGCGCATCATCGACACCCTGCGCGGCCTGGTCGGAGACCGCGACATCCAGGACCTGCCCGTGCGCTACACGGCCGTCGCCGCGGACATCCGCCGCGAGAAGGAGATCTGGATCCAGTCCGGCTCGCTGTTCGACGCGATGCGCGCGTCGATGTCGCTGCCGCTGTTCTTCACGCCGTTCGTGCTCGACGGCACGCGGCTGGTGGACGGCGGCGTGCTGAACCCGGTGCCGATCGCGCCCACCTTCTCGGATCGCACCGATCTCACCATCGCAGTCAACCTGGGCGGCCGCGTCCAGCCGTCCGCGCGGCGGCGGCGGACCCCGGCCCGGGAGGACGAGGCGACGTCCAGGCTGCACGCCGTGATCCGCAGCTTCATCGCGCGCCTCGGCGAGCCGCGCGAACGCGGCGAGGAGCGCCTGAGCGCGTACGACGTCGTGCACCAGTCGTTCGACGCGATGCAGGCGACGATCTCGCGGCAGAAGCTGGCCGCCTATCCGCCGGACTGCACGATCACCATTCCCCGCAGCGCCTGCGGGATCCTCGAGTTCGATCGCGCGGCCGAGATGATCGAGCTGGGCTACGAGGCCGCCCGCGAGCAGCTTCCCGTTTCCACGTCGCACGGCGTGCACCGCGACGGGAACGGCACGGGCTGACGGCCGGCCACGGGCTGCGGCGGGAGTCGCGCCCGCACAGCGCCTCGATCAGTACGCCGAGCCGGGCGGCGCGCGCATCTCGGACACGAGGAGCTGCCGGCAAGCCGCGCGCTGGATCTCGTCCCGCCAGGCGGGCGGTACGTGCTGGAGGGCAATGTGCAGCGCTCGCGTGCCGATCAGTCCCGCGCGGATCGCGATTCCGTCGCGTGGCCGCAGTGGGGGCAGTACGCGTAGCGCACGCGGATGCGCTGCTCGCAGTGGCGGCAGCGGGCCTCCGCGTGGAGCAGCGTCGCGACCTTCACCGACACGGTGCCGGTGAGCACCGCGAACATCGTGATGCCGGTCAGCATCAGCACCGCGGCCACCGCCATCCCGGCGCCGGTCGCCGGCACCAGGTCGCCGTAGCCGACGGTGGTCATCGTGACCAGCGCCCACCAGAAGCCGACGAAGGCGTTGCCGAAGGTCTGCGGCTCCACCGCGTGGATGAGGTTGCCGGCGATGACGGCGATGACCCCGATGGCGCCCACCGCGACGAAGACCAGCTCGGCGGCGTCTCGCATGGACGCGAGGAACAGCCTCAGTGCGCCCATGTAGCGCAGCAGCTTCAGCAGCCGCACGATGCGCAGCAGCCGCAGCGCGACGTTGCCCTGCCCGAGCAGCAGCGGCAGCCAGGTGAGCAGGTCCACCAGCCCGTAGAAGCTGAGCGCGTAGCCGGCGGGCCGCCGCGCGGCGAACAGCCGCAGCGCGTACTCGATCGCGAACAGTGCGGTCACGGCCAGCTCGAAGCGCTCGATGCCGGCGCGCAGTGCCGGCGGCAGCGCCGGGAGCGTCGCCAGCATCGCCAGGACCACGCTGACGACCACCAGCGCCATGATCGCCGCGTTCACGCGCCGCCCCAGCGGCGTGTGCAGGTCGAACAGCGCGCGGTTGAGTCCGTCGCGCACCGCCGCGACGGGCGAGCGGACGATGGAGGGCTCGCTGCGTGTCAGGTTCATCGAGGCGGCTCGGATGCTCGGGATCTCCGCAGAGGCTATCGGCCGCGGCTCCGCCGGCCTTCAGCGACGGCGCCCAGCGGCGCGGGACCGGTGTCGGAATCCTTTACAGGACGACCGCGACCGGCCGCGACGCACCCGCGCGCGTCACGGCAAGCCATTGATGGCGCACGACGCCTCTATCGATGGCGCGGTGCTTGCATACCGGCACGCCGACCAACTTTATCGCCCACCGTCCGAACAGGAGTCTGCACATGAAGGCCCTTTACCCACGAATGCTGTTTCTGCTGGCGTGCTTCGCGTCGGCGGGTGCCCAGGCCACCGTCATCACGACGTTCTCCGACCGCGCGACCTTCGACGCGGCCGTGGGGCCGACCACCGTCGAGGACTTCACGCCGAACGCGCACTTTCCGATCACCTCGGGAATCCTCAACGACCAGACTGCGGAGGCCGGCCTGGCTCCGGGTGACATCGAGTCCGGCGTCACCTACTCGACGCCGGTCGGCGGCGGCTTCTTCTTCAACATCGACGCAGGTGGCGGCTTCGACGGCGGATTCCTCGACAGCCTGCGCGGCACCGGCACGCGGGCGTTGACCGTGACCTTCGACGCCGCCGCGTCGGCGTTCGGTTTCGACACGAACGAGCTGATGGGCACGGACTTCGACATCACGATCAACTTCCTGTCGGGGACGCCGTTCTCGCAGAACTTCGCCGTCACTCAGGCCACGAACCCACTGCAGTTCTTCGGCTTCCAGAGCGACGCCGCCGACATCACGTCGCTGGTCATCCAGGGCAACGGCAGCAACTTCAACTACGCGCTGGACAACTTCGCGTTCACCAGCGCCACGGTGCCGGCACCGGCGACCGTGCTGCTCCTCGGGCTCGGCCTGCTCGGGCTCGCCCGGGGGGCGCGGCGCTCGGCCGCCTGACCGGCTCGACGGGGATCGCGTCTTAACTGACCCACGGTCGAACGCCGCCGGAACGGGCGGCGTTCTCGCACGAGCACGCAGCGGCCCGGTTCGGCGTGGGCCGGACCACGCGCCGACACGGCGGCCACGACCCGCCGCCGGTGCGCCCGTGCGGGAGCCCCTCGTCGTGACGGGTGCGGAACGGGAACGACGCGTCAGCGCCCCCGGGCCGCACGGCGGGGTCCTGCCGGGCGCGGCGGCGTCACGCACCCGCTACTGCAGGAACTGCAGGTAGCTGGCCGCCTTGCTGCCGACGGTGCTCTCCGGATCCAGGTCCCGGGCCCGCGCGAGCGCCTGCTCCGCGCCTCGTGCGTCGCCCGTGTTCATGCGCACGTAGCCGAGCGTGAGCCAGCTGCGCTGATGGCCGGGATCGCGCCGCGTTGCGGCCTCCAGGCGCTCGAGGGCCTGCGCGTCGCGCCCCGCGTAATGCAGCACGAGACCGAGGTTGTTCTCCACGTCCGTGTTTCCCGGCGCGAGCGCCAGCGCGCGCTCGTAGTCCGCCGCGGCCGCGGCGTACTCGCGCGCGCCATAAGCCTCGTCGGCGCGCCGGACCAGGCTCGCGACGTCACCGGCAGCAGCAGCCGGCGCCCCGGCGCCGGTCGCCGGCGCGCGGCGGAAGAACTTCCAGTCCACCAGCGCGCCGGCGTCCTCGGCGAACGATGCCGGCGCGCGTCGCATGGCCTGCTCCTGGCCGGGCGCGGGACCTGCGACCGCGACCGCGACCGGGTCCTCGCGGTACACGGCGCGTGCGGCGAGGAACATCGCCGCGCCGTACGCGACGAGGCCGGCGAGCACGACGCACACGCCCGCGGGACCGAGCGACACGGTCAGCCGACTCATCTGAACAGCCCCAGCAGGCTCGCGGGCGAGTGCTTCTCGAGCACGGCCCCGACCTCGTCGTGCCCGGCTTCCCGCGCGACGCGCAGCGCGGTCAGCCGGTGCTTGTTGCGCAGCGCCGGATCCGCACCGGCTTGCAGCAGCAGGTCGGCGAGCGCGGCGTCGCCGCCTCGCGCCGCCATGATCAGGGCCGTGTCGCCGGCCGCGTTGCGCGCATCGGGATTCGCGCCGCGCGCGGTGAGCAGGCGGGCCACGTCCGCGTGGCCGTGATGCACCGCGAGCATGAGCGGCGTGTTTCCGTCGGCGCTCGCGGCATCCACGTCCGCGCCGGCGTCGACGCAGATCGTGGCGGCTTCCAGGTGGCCACCCCGCGCCGCCTGGTGCAGCGGCGTGTGGCCGTGGTCGTCGCGCGAGCGCCCGCTCGCCGCGGTCTCGGCCAGCACCGACAGCGTCCGCGCCTCGCCGTTCGCCGCCGCGATCCAGGCCGCGTCGCGCCCGAGCTCGTCGCGCGCGTCGGCCACAGCGCCGGCGGCGAGCAGGGTACGGACGATGCGCTCCGCCCCGCCCCCGGCGGCCTCCATCAGCGCGCCGCGACCGGCGTCGTTGCGCGCGTTCACGTCCGCGGCCGCGTGCACGAGGATCGTCACCGCCTCCGCGTGGCCGCCGCGGGCGGCGAGGATCAGGGCCGTGTCGCCTGCGCCCGTGCGGAGATCCGCGGCGGCGCCGCGTGACAGCAGGATCTGCACGGCCTCGCCGTGGCCCTGTGCGGCGGCCAGGTGCAGCGCCGTGAGTCCGTCGCCGCTGGCCGCGCCGATGTCGCTGCCGGCGTCGAGCAGCATCCCGACCACCGCCGCATGGCCGCGCCACGCCGCGCGCGTCAGTGCGGTGTGACCGTCGGGGTCGCGCTGCGTCACGTCGGCCGAGCGCGCGAGCAGGCGCCGCACCAGTTCGTCCTGCCCGCGCCAGGCCGCGACCATCAGCGTGGTCCAGCCGGCATAGGCGCCGCTGCCCTCGGCGCGAGGCGTGTCGAGATCGGCGTCGGTGATCGTGGGCTGCGCGGCCGGCTCCCCGAACTCGGTGCGCTCGCCCCCGTGACGGGCGACCAGCGCGTCGACGCGGTCGCTCGAGTTGCGCACGGCGAGATCGCGCGCCGTCATCCCCACGTCGTTACGCACGTTCGGATCCGCGCCGGCGACGAGCAGCACGGCGGCCAGCGGCCCGTTGCCGCGAAGCGCCGAGATGTGCAGCGCGGTGTTGCCGTGGGCGTCGCGCGCGTCCACGTCGGCGCCGCCGTCGAGCAGCGCGCGGATCGCGGCGACGCCGTCGTTGTGCGCGGCGAGGTGCAGCGCGGTGTCGCCGTAGCGATCGCGCCTGTCCGCGGACGCGCCGGCGCGCAGCAGCGCCGCCAGCACCGCCTCGTGCCCGCGCTCCGCGGCGTCCATCAGCACCGTCCTGCCGAGGTCGTCCCCGCGGTCCACCGCGACGCGTGCCGCGAGCAGCTTGCGCACGCCGTCGACGTCGCCGCGCCGCGCGGCGGCGCGCAGCGCCACGTGCGGGGGAACGGCCGGGCGCCGCGCCATCGCGGGCCGCTCCGCGGCGGCCGCGGCCGGTGCGCTCGCGAGCGCGCGCAGCGCACGCCCCGCACCGGAATGACCGGCCGCCGCAGCCTTCTCGTACCACCCGCGCGCGGCGTCGCGATCCGCATCGGTGCCGAGCCCGCGCTCGTACATGGTCCCGAGCAGGTACATCGCGCGCGGGTGACCCTGGTCCGCCGCCCGCGTCGCCCAGTCGAGTGCCGCGGCCAGATCCTTGGTCACCCCGTTTCCGGATCGGTACAGCCCCGCGAGGGCGTACTGCGCATCTGCATCTCCGCCCGCGGCCAGCGGCACGAGGATCGTCGCGGCGCGCGAGAACTCGCGCGCGCGCACCGCGAGCTCGGCCTCGCGCAGCGCGGTGGCGGCCGTGCATGGAGCCGCAGCGGCCACGAGCGCGGCGAGCACCGCGCACGCCCCGGCGAGGTCGTGCCGGACCCGCCGCAAGCGGGCCGCGCCGCGGCCGGCGCGTGTGCTGGACGTCGCGTGTGTGTCCATCTCAGGCGGTACCGTGCTTCGTCTCGACGCTGATGCCGATGCTCTGCAGGAATTTCGTCGGCAGGATCCCTCCCGCGCTGACGATCACGGCATCGTTGTCGAGGTCGTGGCGCGCGTCGTCCTGCAGCACCGCGACGCGTGCGTCGTCGATCTGCTCGACGTTGGACTTCAGCAGGACGGTCAGCCGCCCGCCGTCCGAGGCCTCCTGCACGCGCTCACGGTTCTGCTGCTTCGCGCGCCCGAAGGCGTCGCCGCGGTACGACAGCGTGACCGTCGTCCCCGGCTGCTCGCTCAGGCTGACCGCGGCCTCGAGGGCGCTGTCGCCGCCGCCGACCACCAGCACGCTCTGGCCCCGGTACTGTTCGGCGTCGACCAGCCGGTACACGACCTTGCACCGATCCTCGCCGGGCACGCCCAGCTTGCGCGGAGTTCCGCGGCGCCCGAGAGCCAGCAACACCCTCCGCGCCCGGTAGCTGGACTTCGGAGTGTCGACCTCGAAGCCGCCGTCGACGCATCGGATCGCATCCACGCGCTCTCCGTAGTTGATCTCCACTCCGGTCTTCTCTTCGACCTTCTGCCAGAGCTCGAGCAGCTCCTCCTTGGTCGTGCGGGTCAGGTTGACCTTGCCGTAGAGAGGCAGCTCCGCGGGCGCGGTCATCACCAGCTTGCCCCGCGGGTAGTGCGCGACGGTGCCGCCGAGCGTCTCCTGCTCCAGCGTGACCGCGCGCAGGCCGCTCTTCATCGCCGAGAGCGACGCCGAGAAGCCGGCAGGGCCGGCGCCGACGATCGCGACGTCGAGGACGTCGGGCGAGCCCTTCTCTTCGTCAGAGAGGCTGGCCACCACCGACGCCATCGCCTGGCGCCCCTGCTCGATCGCGTTACGGATCAGGCCCATGCCTCCCAGCTCGCCCGCGATGAACACGCCGGGAACGTCCGTCTCGAAGCTCGGCGAGACCACGGGGATGTCGACGCCGCGCTTCTCCGTCCCGAACACCAGCGTGATGGCGTCCACCGGGCATGCGGTCTTGCACGCGCCGTGTCCGATGCAGTGGGTGGGATCGATCAGCGCCGCCTTGCCGCCGATCACGCCCAGCACGTTCTTCTCCGGGCATGCAGCGCAGCAGGTCGCGCAGCCGAGGCAGCGCGCGGGATCGATGATCGGATGCAGCGATGCAGGCTCGGTCAGTCCGGCTTCCCGCGCGGCGTTCGCGACGTCACGGCTTCGCTGCTCGCGGCGGCGCTTGGCCATGAGATAGGGATAGAGGATGACGAGCAACGCCACCACGTAAACGAGCTGTTCTCCACTCGGCATCGTCGTACCCGTCTAAAGCCTTTTCCCGGAAGAGGGAGGGCGCAAGCTAGCACCGCGCGTGCAACCGAAAATGCCAAGCGTCTCCCACTCCGGAAACGTGGAATCCCATCGCCGCATGAATCGGCAATCCCGTAATCGAGAAGCGTTCCGGATTAGAGGCATACGCGACGATGTTTGTGCCCTTCATCCTGCGACGGGATCGAATAAGTGCGGCGCAGTCCAGGTTTTGGCCGCGCGTTTCTCACATATAACAGCGCCCGCAACAGCGACCCGCCATGCGCATGACGCGGCTTGCAGCGGGGACCAACAGGGGGCGTTGCAATGGAAAAAACAGAAACTCGTCACGTACACGGTTCGCGCGTGAGCGCGATGCCGAGACACCCAACGCCGCAACGTCGGCGATCGCTCGGCGGCTGGCTGATGGCCCGCCGCGCGCGGCACGCAAACACGAGCGGCACGGCCGGAACGTCGCCGTCGCCGACGGCGCGCACCTTGCCGCGCACGCTGTTCACGACGGCCGTCGTCATCGCGCTCTTCTTCGGCTGGCGCCAGCGCGATGGCTATTACCTGAGCCCCGAAACCGGCGCCGGCTACTGGCTCGGCATCGTCGGCGCCTGCCTGATGCTGTCGCTGCTCCTGTATCCGCTGCGCAAGCGCGTGCGCTGGATGCGCAGCTGGGGCTCCACCCGCCACTGGTTCCAGATGCACATGGTGCTCGGGGTCGTGGGACCCGTCATCATCATGTTCCACTCGAACTTCGCGCTCGGATCGACCAACAGCACCCTCGCGCTGTTCGCGATGCTCTCGGTCGCGCTCAGCGGCCTGGTGGGGCGCTACCTGTACTCCCGGATCCATCACGGCCTTTACGGCCGGCGGGCAAGGCTCGCCGAGCTGGACTTCGCGTCGGTCGCCGCACGCGAGCCGCTGGTTTACCTGTTCGACCACGTGCCGCAGCTTCGCGAGCGGCTCGAGCAGCTCGAGCGGGCGCTCGAGGCGCCGGCTCAGGGCGTGCGCGCGAGCGTCTCCAGAGCCGTCGCGACCGGGCTCGAGACGCGCGCCGCGCGCCGCGCCTGCCTCCCGCTGCTCCAGCTCGCGCACTCTCGCGAGGCCGAGAAGCGCGGCTGGGACCGCCGCCAGCGCCGCGACGCCTGGCGCGCCGCCTGCGCGAACCTCGCGCGTTATCTCGACGCCGTTCGCCGGGTCGCCCAGTACGAGTGCTTCGTGCGCCTGTTCGGGCTCTGGCACGTGCTCCACCTGCCTCTGTTCATCCTGCTGGTGGTCACGGCGCTCGTGCACGTTCTCGCGGTGCACATGTACTGAGCATGCCCTGGCGCCGACGCAGGAGTCGCCGGCCGTGGCGCGCACGGCGGACACGCGCCGTCGCGTTCGTGCTCGCGTTGCTGCCGTCGCTCGCGGGCGCGGTCACGCTCGAGACGCTCATCATGCCCGGCCCGGTCGTGAGTGATCACGCGGATATCGAGGAGCAGTGCGAGCAGTGCCACATCCCGTTCACGAAGAAGGAGCAGAAGGTGCGCTGCGTCATCTGTCACATCGACGTGGCGGCGGATCTGAAGCGCGAACGGGGCTTCCACGGCCGGGACCCGCGGGCGGCTTCGCTGGAGTGCAAGTTCTGTCACTCCGAGCACCTCGGGCGGGATGCCGACATCGTCGGCCTCGACGAGGGGACCTTCGACCACGGAATGACGGACTTCCACCTCGAAGGCGCCCACTCGGGAGTCGCGTGCGAGGGCTGTCACGCTGCAGATCACAAGCATCGCGAGGCGCCTGGGCAGTGCATCGGCTGTCACCGCGAGGATGACGACCATCGCGGCGAGCTCGGGGAGGACTGCGCGGCGTGCCACTCCGCCTCGGCATGGAAGAAAGCCGACTTCGATCACTCCGAGACCGAGTTCCCCCTGCTCGGAAAGCACGGCGACGTTGCGTGCGCTCAGTGCCACGCGAACGCGCGCTACGAGGGTATCGCGACCGGCTGCAATGCCTGTCACGCGCTCAACGACGTGCACGCTGGTCGCTTCGGGGACGACTGCGCGAGCTGCCATCGCCCACAGGGCTGGGACGATGTCAGCTTCGACCACGGCCGTGAGACCGACTTCGCTCTGGCAGGCAGGCACCGCGAGGCAACGTGCGTGTCGTGCCACCGCGGCGAGCCCGGCGCGGACCTTGAAAGCACCTGCATCAGCTGTCACGAGGCCGACGACGCCCATCGCGGCAAGAACGGCACCGCCTGCGACGAATGCCACACGCCCACGGGATGGAAGGAGAGTCGGTTCGACCACGAGCGCAATACGGGATTCGCCCTCGAGGGCGAGCATCGAAGCCTGCCGTGCGAGGCCTGCCACCGCGGCGCGCTGAGCGACAAGCTCGAGAGCACGTGCGTGTCGTGTCATCGCGCGAACGACGTGCACCAGGGAGGACTCGGAAAGAAGTGCGAGACGTGCCACTCGGAGCGGCAGTGGGGCGGCGTTGATTTCGATCATGCGGAGAAAGCCAACTTTCCCTTGAAAGAGTCGCATGCGACTTTGAAGTGTCGGCAGTGCCATCTACCGGCATCGAAAGGCGAACCGCCTTCACCGAAGTGTCCGTCGTGTCACAAACACGATGACGTTCACCGTGGAAAGCTGGGCGAACGTTGCAGTCAATGCCACAACGAGAAGGCATGGGAGCACAAGGTGTTCTTCGAACACGACCTCACGCGGTTTCCGCTGATCGGCATCCACGTGGTGACTCCGTGCGAGGAGTGCCATGCGAGCACGGCCTACGTGGGCACGCCGGTGCAGTGCGGTGAGTGTCACGCCGACGACGACCCGCACGACGGTCGACTGGGCGGCGCCGCCTGCAGCGAGTGCCACAACCCGAACGGCTGGCCGCTGTGGATCTTCGACCACGACACGCGCACGGACTTCGTTCTCGACGGCGCGCACGAGGATCTCGACTGCCACGCGTGCCACACGGAGCAGGCGGCGACGCGCGGCTGGGTGGGCAGGTCGTGCCATGCCTGCCACGGCGCCGACGACGTGCACCGGGGGCAGTTCGGTCGGGCCTGCGAACGCTGTCACCAGACGACCAGCTTCCAGGAGGTTCGCGGGCGATGACGGCACGAGGGCGATTGCACCACCTCGTCGGGCCGCTCCTGTGCGTGCTGTGCCTGGCGCTTCCGGCACAGGCAGCGGCGCAGCGCAGCGCCACGCAGGGGTTCGATCACCTGAGCACGGGATTCGCGCTGACCGGCGCCCATGCGACGACGCGTTGCGAGAGCTGTCACCGGCGCGGAATCTTCGAAGGTACACCGCGGCAGTGCAGCGGATGCCATGGCGGCGCGTCGTCGCTGGACGCGACGAGGATGCCAGCCACTCACATTCCCACCTCGGAGCCCTGTGACGCCTGCCACGGCGACGTGGCGTGGAAGCCCGCGAGGTTCACGCACGGCGCCGAGACCGCCGGGCGGTGCAGCACCTGCCACAACAACGTGAGCGCGCAGGGCAAGAGCGCGAGCCACGTTGCCACCGCCAGCTCCTGCGACAGCTGTCATACGACGGTGACCTGGAAGGGCGCGCGCTTCGACCACGGCAACGTGACGCAGCCCTGCGCGACCTGCCACAACG
>CBDUCN010000109.1:0-14513 GCA_965365655.1 uncultured Gammaproteobacteria bacterium
CGTCGACCGCGCGTTCGCGCACCTGCCCGTCCGACGCGAGCGCGCGCACGCGGCACGGAACCGGGCTCGGCCCGCGCACCCGGATCCGCCATTCACTGTCGTCGCGACGCGTGCTGGCGAGCACCTGCGACGGGTCGAACGCGTTGACCACGGTCACGTCCGCGTCGCGCGGCTTCTCCCCCCGCACCACGATGCGCGCGTCCTCACCGTCCCACCGCGCACGGTCGATGCGCAGGCTCGCCGCCGCGCTCTCGTCCGAGCTCGCGTGCACCGCCGCACCCGCGACCGCGAGTGCCAGGATGGTGCCCGCCCCGATCCGTCTCGTGCTGCGTCCGCGCATCGCTTGGTTCCCCCATGCTGGTGCATCGCTCGCGGCGGTTGCCGCGACATGCGTTACACAAGACACGCGTCAACGGCGGCGTTTGTGAACCGCATCACTGTCCAGGCGGCGCGCACGCACGCCGGACACGCGTGCCGTGTATTGCAGCGACGCAACAGGGTGGAACCGAATAGAGACGACCGAAGCGAGTGCTGGACCCGGGTATGAAACGCGGCGCTCGCGCCGGGCGCGAATCGAGTCGGGCACGCGCAGAACTCACGGCATTCCCGCCGGGCACGGCGTCACCGGCGGCGGCGCAGCGGCACGCGTGCTCATCGTCGCGAGCAACGCGGCGCAGCGCCCGATCGCGCGCCGTTGGGCGGCGCTGGTGCTCCTTGCGCAAGCGTGCAGGCGCTATGATGCGCCCGGCCCCCACGAGGAGACGCGCTCGCGATGTCCGCGCCCGATCGAATCCCCGCGCCCACCGCCCGGCCCTTCGTACGCAACGCGGACGTGCCCGCCGAGCCGGTCGCGGCGCTCGAAGGCGCCGCCGGCGCGGGCGCCGCGTCGCTCGCCATCAAGGCCCTGCTGACCGGCCGGGACATGCTGTTCATGGAGGTGCACCGCGAGAAGGGGCGCATCGACCCCGAGCACGCGCACCCGGATCACGAGTCCATCTGCTACCTCGTGCGCGGACGCATGAAGGTGGTGATCGCCGGCGAGTCCTTCATCGCCGGGCCCGGCGATGCGTGGGTGCACCCCGCCGGCGTGCCGCACTGGCACGAGGCGCTGGAGGATTCGCTGCAGGTGGAGGTCAAGTCGCCGCCGCGCATCGCGTGGCGCGCGGCCGGGGACTGAGAGCCCCTGACCGGGAGCCCCCGAAGGCCTTCGCGGTGCCGGCGCGCGTCGCCGGGCGCGTGACCCAGGTCAACCCCTCCGCCGCGCGTGATGGCACGCTGCACGCATACAGGCGGCAGGGCGGGCGGCGGCGAATTCCTCGCCGCGGCGCCGGCCGGGCGGAGGAGCAATCATGCGAGTCGGTGAGTACTGCACGAGAGAGGTCGCCTTCGCGACGCGCGAGATGGGGGTGGCGGAGGTCGCACGGGTGATGCGCTCCGAGCACGTGGGCACGGTGGTGGTCGTCGACGAGGAGAACGGCGCACGGCACCCGGTGGGCATCGTCACCGATCGCGACCTGGTGCTCGAGGTCCTCGCGGCGGGCCTGGACCCGGACGCGGTGAGCGTGGGTGACCTGTGCACCCGGGCGCTGGCCACGGCCTGCGACGACGACGACCTGATGATCACGCTGGAGCGCATGGGCAGCCTGGGCGTGCGGCGCATGCCGGTGCTGGACGCCGAGGGCGCGCTGGCCGGCATCCTCGCGGCGGACGACGTCATGGAGGTGGTCGGCGAGCTGTGCGGGCACATCGCGACCCTGTTCTCGCGCGAGGTGGCGGCGGAGGTTCGCGAGCGTCCCGCCGCGACGTCGGCGGGGCGCACGTTGCGGGCGTGAGCCCGGGTTCGGGCGGCGGGCAGCGCGCCAGGCGCTGGCCTGACGTGACGCGGCCGCGATGCGGCGCGTGCAGCCGTGCCGTCGAGCGCCGCGGGGGCGGTGCGCGATGCTGACGCCTGAACAGGCGGCATTGCGCGATCACGTCTGGCGCAGCGCGTACCGGCTGCACGACGGCGCACGCGCGGAGCCGGATCTGGACGCGACCTGGCAGCGGGTGGCGCACGCGCTCGCGCAGGCGGAGCCCGCGGATCAGCGCGCACGCCAGGCCGCGCGCTTCCACGCGCTGCTCGCGAGCGGCGCGTTCCTGCCCGGCGGTCGCATCATCGCCGGCGCCGGCAGCGCGAGCCGCGTGACGCTGTTCAACTGCTTCGTGATGGGGCCGATCGAGGACTCGCTGGACGGGATCCTCGCGGCGCTTCGCGAGGGCGCGATCACGATGCAGCAGGGCGGCGGCGTGGGCTTCGACTTCTCCACGCTGCGCCCGCGCGGCAGCCCCGCGGCGGACACCGGCGGGCGGGCGTCCGGGCCGGTGTCGTTCATGGCCATCTGGGACACCACCTGCCGCACGCTGCTCGAGACCAGCCGCCGGCGCGGCGCGATGATGGCGACGCTGCGCTGCGACCACCCGGACATCGAGGCCTTCGTCGACGCCAAGCGCACGCCGGGCGCGCTCACCAGCTTCAACCTCTCGGTGCTGGTCAGCGACGCGTTCATGCGCGCGGTCGCGGACGACGCGCCCTGGCAGCTCGCGTTTCCGGCGGCGGGGAACGGCGCCGTTCGCACCGTGCGCGCGCGTGCGCTGTGGACTCGCATCCTGCGCGCGGCGTGGGAAACGGCCGAGCCGGGAGTGCTGTTCGTGGACCGCATCAACGAGCGCAACAACCTGGGCTGGCGCGAGCGCATCAGCGCGACGAACCCCTGCGGCGAGCTGCCACTGCCGCCGTACGGCGCGTGCAACCTGGGCTCGCTGAACCTGGTGCACTTCGTGCGCGAGCCGTTCGGCGACGGCGCGCGCATCGACCACGACGCGCTCGCCGACGCGGCGGCGCTCGCGACGCGCATGCTCGACGACGTGATCGACGTGTCGCGCTTCCCGCTGCCGGCGCAGGCCGCGCAGGCGCGCAGCAGCCGGCGCATCGGACTCGGGGTGACCGGGCTCGCGGACGCGCTGATCATGCTCGGGCTGCGCTACGGCTCCGCGGCCTCGGTGCGCGCCGCGGAGAAGGTCATGCGCGTGGTGTGCCACGCCGCGTACGGCGCGTCCGTCGGCCTCGCCCGCGAGCGCGGCACCTTCCCCCACTTCGAGCCCGGGCCGTACCTGCTCGCGCCGTTCGTCGCCGCGTTGCCGCAGCGGCTGCGGGACGCCATCGCGCGCCACGGCATCCGCAACAGCCACCTCACCGCGATCGCGCCCGCCGGCAGCATCAGCCTGCTCGCGGGCGGCGTGTCCAGCGGCATCGAGCCGGTGTTCGCCGCGCACTGGCGGCGCCGCATGCGCAACGCCGACGGCACGCTCGAGGTGCTGGAGCTCGAGGATCCGGCCGTCGCCGCGTGGCGCGCGCGCGGCGGACAGGGGCTGCCCCCCGGCTTCGTCGACGCCCCGCGGGTGAGCGCCAAGGAGCAGCTCGCGATGCAGGCCGCGATGCAGGCGCACGTGGACAGCGCGATCTCGAAGACGGTGACGCTGCCCGAGGACTGCAGCTTCGAGGACTTCCGCTCGGTGTACGGCCGCGCGTGGCGGCTCGGCCTGAAGGGCTGCACCGCGTACCGTCCCGGCACCGCTCGCGGCGCGGTGCTCGAGCCGCTCGCGGAATCCGGCGACGGCCCCCTGTGCTGCACTCCGGAGCGCGAGGGCGCGTAGCGCCGCCGCGCGGCGGCCCCGGCACGCGCGGCAGGCAACGCGGCGCCGGCTGATCGGCATCAATGTGCGCGCGGGCCGCGAGACCGACCATGGCGCCACACACGGGAGATCGGTGGAGGATGCGAATGGCCGAGGAGCCCACGCAGCCCGCGCCAGCGCGGCCTGTCGGCCCGGGCGACGCGCTGCTCGTCGTGGACGTGCAGCGCGACTTCCTGCCGGGCGGCGCGCTGGGCGTTCCCGGCGGCGACGAGGTGGTCGCGGTCATCAACCGCATCGCGGCCCGCTTCGCGCGGGCGGGCCTCCCGATCGCCGCCAGCCGCGACTGGCACCCGCCCGGGCACTGCTCGTTCGCGCCCGAGGGCGGCACCTGGCCGCCGCACTGCGTGGCCGGCACCCCCGGCGCCGAGCTGGCACCGGGGCTCGAGCTGCCCGACGGCGCGCTGCTGGTGAGCAAGGCCACGACGCCGGCCAAGGACGCGTACTCCGCGTTCCAGGACACGGAGCTCGCCGAGTGCCTGCGCGCGCAGGGCGTGAAGCGCGTGTTCGTCACGGGACTCGCCACCGACTACTGCGTGCTGCACACGGCGCTGGACGCGCGGCGCCTCGGCTTCGAGGTCGTGGTGCTCGCCGATGCGGTCCGCGCCGTGAACGCGTCGCCCGACGACGGCGACGCGGCGCTCGCGCGCATGCGCGGTGCCGGGTGCGCCGTCGCCGCGACGCTCGCGCCGGCGACGTGAGCGCGCGCACCGAACACTCCGGCGCACGCGTGGCCCCGCCCGGCGATCCGGGGGCCAGCGCGCTGCTCACCGATCTCTACGAGCTCACGATGCTCGAGGTCTACCGCGGGCACGGCATGCACGACACCGCGGTGTTCGAGTTCTTCGTGCGCCGCCTGCCCGCGCAGCGCAACTTCCTGATCGCTGCGGGACTCGAGCAGACGCTCGCGTTTCTCGAAGACCTGCACTTCACGGCGGGCGAGATCGACTGGCTGGCCGACACCGGCAACCACAGCGACGACTTCCTCGCGTGGCTCGCGGATCTGCGCTTCACCGGGGACGTGCACGCGATGCCCGAGGGCACCGTGTTCTTCGCGAACGAGCCCGTGCTGCGCGTCACGGCGCCGATGCCGCAGGCGCAGCTCGTGGAGACCCGCATCGTGAACCTGTTGCAGCTGCAGACGCTGATCGCGAGCAAGGCCGCACGCTGCGTGCTCGCGGCGCCGGACCGGCTGCTGGTCGACTTCGGGCTGCGCCGCGCCCACGGCGCGGAAGCCGGACTGCTGGCGGCGCGCGCGAGCTACCTCGCGGGCTTCGCCGGCAGCGCGACGGTGCTCGCAGGACAGCGCTTCGGCATCCCGACCTACGGCACGATGGCGCACTCCTTCGTGCAGGCGCACGACCGCGAGGAGGAGGCCTTCCTGCGCTTCGCGCGCGCGCGGCGGCGCAACGTCGTGCTGCTGATCGACACCTACGACACCCTCGCGGGCGCGGCGCGCGCGGTGTCCGCCGCGCGCACGCTGGCCCGCGAGGGCATCGCGGTGAACGCCGTGCGCCTCGACAGCGGGGACCTGGACGATCTCGCGCGCAGGGTGCGCGGCGTCCTCGACGACGGCGGCTGCCGGGACACGCGCATCTTCGCGAGCGGCGGCCTGGACGAGCACCGGCTGCAGGCGCTGGTGGGCGCCGGCGCGCCCATCGACGGCTTCGGCGTCGGCACCAGCCTGGACGTCAGCGCCGATGCCCCGTACCTGGACTGCGTGTACAAGCTGCAGGAGTACGCCGGCCTGCCGCGGCGCAAGCGCTCCACCGCGAAGGCCACCTGGCCGGGGCGCAAGCAGGTGTACCGGCTGCTGGACGCGCGCGGCCGGATGCAGCGCGACGTGATCACGCTGGAGGACGACGCGCCCCACGGCCAGCCGCTGATCGAGCCCGTGATGCGCGACGGCCGGCGCGTCGGCGCCGCGCCGTCGCTGGCCGAGATCCGCGAGCGCACCGCGCGGTCCCTGGCCGCGCTGCCGCCGGCGCTGCGCAGCCTCGACGCCGCGCCCGCGTACCCGGTCGCGATCGCCCCGGCCCTCGCACGCCTCGCCGACGAGGTGGACGCGCGCACGTCCTGAAGCGATCGGCACGGCTCCGTGCCCGCCGCGCATCCGCCACCGGGCCGTTCGCACCTCGCGCCGTCCCCGCGCTATCGTGCCCGTCGCCACCCCTGCCGGAGCGCCGCGCATGCCTGACGAGGATCGACCCACGGAGCTCCACCGCCTCACCGCCGAGCAGGCGGTCACCGCGCTGCACACCGGCGAGGTCTCGCCGCTCGAGCTGGTGGACGCGGCCGCCGCGCGCATCGAGGCGGTGGACGGCGCCCTCAACGCGCTGCCCACGCGCTGCTTCGAGCGCGCGCGGGACCACGCACGGCGCATCGAGACGCTCGCCCGCGACCGCGCCGACGACCC
Organism: uncultured Gammaproteobacteria bacterium; assembly: GCA_965365655.1. Taxonomy (GTDB): domain Bacteria; phylum Pseudomonadota; class Gammaproteobacteria; order HK1; family HK1; genus JBFHNV01. Next base: position 6,146 of record CBDUCN010000109.1, read on the forward strand.
GCGCTGGCTCGGCGGGCTGCCGGTCGCGATCAAGGACCTGAACCCCGTCGCGGGCGTGCGCACCACGTACGGCTCGCGCGTCTACGCCGATCACGTGCCCGAGCGTTCCGACCTGCTGGTCGAGCGCCTGGAGGCAAACGGCGCGATCGTGATCGCGAAGTCGAACACCCCGGAATTCGCCGCCGGCGCGAGCACCTTCAACGAGGTGTTCGGCCGCACGTCGAACCCGTGGGACGTCACGAAGTCGGTGGCCGGCTCCTCGGGCGGGTCCGCCGCGGCGCTGGCCGCAGGCCTGGTGTGGGGCGCGCAGGGCTCGGACCTCGGCGGCAGCCTGCGCACCCCGGCCAGCTTCAACGGCGTGGTCGGGCTCCGCCCGTCGCCGGGGCGGGTCGCGCGCGGACTGCAGCGCTGGCCGTTCCCGACCATCGCCTCCGACATGCTGTTCGTCGAGGGGCCGATGGCGCGCACCGCCCGCGACTGCGCGCTGATGCTGGACGCGATGGCCGGCGAGCACCGGGAGGATCCGCTGTCGCTGCCGCTGCCGGCGCGATCCTTTCGCGCCAGCATGTCCGAGTGCCCCGCGCCGCGGCGCGTCGCGTTCAGCCGCGACCTCGGGCTGGTGCCGGTGGACCCGGAGGTCGCGGCGCTGTGCGAGCAGGCGGCGCACCGCTTCGAGGCCATGGGGGCGAGCGTGGAGGAGGCGTGCCCGGACCTCGGCGGCGCCATCGACTGCTTCCAGGTGCTGCGCGCCCACCTGTTCGCGGTGGACCACGCCGCGCACCTGCGCGAGCACCGCGGCCTGCTCAAGGACGACGTGGTGTGGAACATCGAGAAGGGGCTGGCGCTGGACGGCGCGGCGCTGGCCGCGGCCGAGGCCGCTCGCATGCGCATCCTGGCGAGCAGCCTGCGGTTCTTCGAGCGCTACGACCTGCTGCTCTGCCCGGCGGCGATCGTCGCGCCGTTCGGCGTCGAGACCCGCTACGTGGAGGAGGTCGCGGGCCAGCGCTTCGAGAACTACGTGCACTGGCTGGCCATCACCTTCGCCGTCACGCTCACCGGCTGCCCCGCGGCCAGCGCGCCCGCGGGACTCACCGCGGCCGGGCTGCCGGTGGGGCTGCAGATCGTCGGCCCGCCGCGCGGCGAGGCCGCGGTGCTCGCGGCGGCGGCACGGCTGGACGAGGCCACCGGATTCTCGTCGCGCCTGCCGGTGACGCCCGCGGCCGGCGGCTGATCCCGGGGCGCCCGCAACGCGTCGGGCGGCGGCAACAGCGCCCGCGTCATCCGGCCGTCATCGGCGCGAAACTAGAGTTTCACAACCCACCCGTTCGGGGCATAATCCGCGCCCGTCAGCCTACCAAGCGTCCTGAACGCAGCCCGAAAGGATTCAGGCACGGCTCTTGCTAAACGTTCTGTGACGCGCCGATCACGCGCGTGCGATTGAGGGATCATCCGCATGTACGACAGTCTGCCCGCCGCCTTCCTCCGCTACCCGGGGGACGTGCCCATGCGCTACCGCCCGTGCCGGCCGAACGGCTCCGCCCACTGCGCCGGCACCGCCGGCGGGATCTGCTTCCCGTGCGGCGAGCCCATCGAGCCGGGCACGGTGGTGGACCTCAGCCTGCGCGCTCCGCACGGCGTCGAGCGCTTCACGGTGCGGGTCGCGTGGTGCCGGCCGGACGGCGTCGAGTTCCTGGCCGGCGCGTGCCTGCTCGGCGAGGACGACGCGTGCCGCGCGCGGATGGTGGCCCAGATCTGCCACATCGACCTCTACCGCCGGCGCGAGCAGGCGAGCGGGCGCGACCTCGACGAGGACACCGCGGCCAGCGAGTGGATCGCGCGCTTCGCGCACCAGGTGCCGTCCATCAGCTGAGCGCGGGAACCGTCGGCGCCGACGACAGGACCAAGCTTCCCGTGCGCTGACGGATTCCCGTCGCATCGTGCGCCACCCGGCTGGCGATCCGGTGCGCGACTCCGTTACCGGACGTGACGGCTCGCCGCGCGCGGCGGCGTCAGCGCACGCGCGGCGGGCGGTAGGCCACCAGGGTCAGGTCGTCGGGCTTCGAGACGGCGTGCTCCCCCGGCTCGCGCATGCGCTGCAGGCAATCCCCCGCCAGCGCCAGCGCGCCCGCGTGAAGCGGCCCCTTGCGCAGCCGCTCCACCGCCTCGCCGGTGAACGCGTTGTCGAGCAGCCCGTCGCTGGCCAGCAGCACCGTGTCCATCGGCCGCAGGCGCAGCGGATAGCTCATCCCGACGTGCATGCCGCGGTCGCCCACCACGTTCGACACCAGGTGCCGGTCGGCGTGGTGCATGGCCTCGGTCTCGTCGAGGACGCCGGCCTCCACCGCGTAGCCCACCGGGGAGTGGGAGATGGTCTGCAGCCGGATCTTCCCGCGCCCGCCGAACACCAGCACGCCGGAATCGCCGACGTGATAGCTGCGCAGCCGCCCGGCGCTCACCTCGACCACCGCGAGGGTGGTCGCGCCGCCGGCGCCGGCCTGCAGCACCGCGCGGTTCGCGCGGTCGAAGCCGGACAGGATTGCCTCGCGCAGCTCCGAGGCCGCGCCGCGCGCCGCGCGCAGCGCGTCACGCAGCGCGCGCAGCGCGAGCGCGGACGCGGCCTGCCCTGCCGGCAGACCGCCGACCCCGTCGGCCACCGCGAGCACCAGCGCGTCCGGCGCCGCCCACACCACGAGCGCGCCGTCCTCGTTCGCCGTGTCCTTGTGGGGGCCCCGATGGCAGATCACGGAGACCTGCGGGCCGCCGGCGTCCGACACGCACCACTCCACGTGCTCCTCACCGAGGAACAGGTGCTCGGCGGGCAGACTGAGATCGTGGGCGGCTGTGGACATGGGCCGGTCGCGGTGCGGCGGAACGCCATCGCGCCATGGTACTGCAAACAGTCGAGGAAGTTCCCGCAAGCCACTGATTGAAATGAATTAACAGCACAAACGGGCGCGCTCTGCCGCGCGAAGGCGACTGCGATCAACGGCTTGTGGAGCGGCGTGCGCCGGGGCGCCGTGCCCGGTCAGGCGCGGCGGTGGCTGCGGATGTAGGCCACGAGCTCGCCCAGCGTCTCGACCTCGAACAGCTCCTGATCGGCGTCCAGATCGAAGTGGCGCTCGAGATCGGTCACGAAGTCGGCCAGGCGCAGCGAGTCCACGCCCAGGCCCGTGAGCGGCGTGTCCAGCGTCGCCTCGACCCGCAGCCGCCGCTCGACCAGCTCCAGCAGGCGCTGTTCCAGCGTGTCGTCGTCGGACTGTGTCGCCATGGCGCATCCCCGGTGGAATGAACCGCTGCCGGGTGCTCCGGCAGGACGGTGAACACGCACGCCCCGCGCTCGTTCGGCTCGCTGCCGGCGAGACGCGGTCTCGCACCGCCTCCGCAAACCGGGCACTTCCGTGCCCGACACATGCCGCCAAGTCCGTGCAGCGGCTCGGCGCCGGCCAAGAAACGGCGTTCCCAACCGGCCCGCCGCGCTCACTATGCCACGCCGCGCCGCGCGCGGAACCCCGTGGATCCACCGACGCGCGGCGACGGCGCGGTGTCCCGTTCACCGCGCCGTCGCGCACTGCGGGGTCCCGGAGCGGCCGCGACGCACGGGCCGCCCGCTTCTAAGATTGACGCCGAAGCGGCGTCCTCCGGGCGCCCGCAGCGTCCAGGAGGTCGGCACCGTGCGAATCCTGCTCCCCGCCGCGATCGCGCTCTGCGTGCTCGCGCTGCCCGGCGCGCACGCGGCGCCCGCCGACGACGTCGCGCGGCTGATCGCGGCCGGCACCCCGCCGCCCGGGGTGGTGTTCGAGGTCGTGAGCGGCGACGAGGCGACGCTGGAGCGGGTGCTGCCCGTGATCCGCGAGCACGCGCGCGCGCTCCGCGCGCGCTTCCCGGATCTGCCGGTGGCGGTGCTCACCCACGGCAGCGAGCAGTTCTCGCTGCTGAGCGAGAACGCCGACCGCTACGCGGGCCTGCACGCGCTGGTCACGGCGCTCGGCAAGGACGACGGCGTGCCGGTCCAGGTGTGCGGCAACCACGCGTCGTGGCGCGGCAAGGGGCGCGAAGACTTTCCCGACGACGTCGAGGTCGTGAGCGCGGCCGGCGCAACGCTCGCCGGGTACCGCGACGCGGGCTTCGTCGTCATCGTGATGTGATGGCGGCGCGACGACGGTCTGCAACGGCCCCCGCGCGGCGCGCGTTGACCTGGATCAGCACGACCCGCGCCCGGCAGTGGACGATCCGACGAACGCCCCTCGCTACCGGGATCCCGACATGGACGTGAAGACGCCGAGCCACAAGCCGGCACTGGACCGGGCGCTACACGCGCGCCAGGCGCACGTGACGGGCGGGCTGTCGCCCACCGCGTTGACCCTCGCGTACCTTGACTGGGTCGGCCACCTGCTGAACTCGCCGGGCAAGCTCGTCGAGCTCGCCGAGAACGCCGCGACCAAGGGCCGCGACTATCTGGAGTGGGCCGCACGGCGCGGGCGCGGCGAGACCGACGAGGACCTGATCGCGCCGCTGCCGCAGGACCGGCGCTTCCGCGGCGAGGCGTGGCACGCGATGCCGTTCCACGCGTGGTGGCAGGGCTTCCTGCTCGCCGAGCAGTGGTGGCACTACGCGACCACCCAGGTGCCGGGCGTGACGCTGCACCACGAGGACATGGTGTCGTTCTGCGCGCGGCAGTGGCTGGACGTGTTATCGCCGTCCAACTTCCCGTTCAGCAACCCGGAGGTCGTGGACGCGACGGTGCGCGAGGGCGGCGCCAACCTGCTGCGCGGCGCGCACATCTTCGTGGAGGACGTGCAGCGCCGGCTGAACGGCCAGGACGGCGCGCAGGGCGGGGACTACCAGGTGGGCCGCGACCTCGCGGTGACCCCGGGCAAGGTCGTGTTCCGCAACCGCCTGATCGAGGTGATCCAGTACTCGCCCACCACCGGCACCGTGCACCCGGAGCCGGTGCTGATCATCCCGGCCTGGATCATGAAGTACTACATCCTCGACCTGTCGCCGCACAACTCGATGGTGCGCTGGCTGGTCGCGCAGGGGCACACGGTGTTCATGGTGTCGTGGAAGAACCCGTTGCCCGAGGATCGCGAGCTGTCGATGGACGACTACCTGGCCGACGGCGTGATGGCGGCGCTGGACGTGGTCTCGGCGGTCGTGCCGGACCAGCGCGTGCACGCGACCGGCTACTGCCTGGGCGGCACCCTGCTCACCATCGCCGCGGCGGCGATGGCCCGCGACGGCGACGAGCGGCTCGCGACGCTGACGCTGTTCGCGTCGCAGGTGGACTTCACCGAGGCCGGCGAGCTGAAGCTGTTCATCGACGAGAGCCAGCTCGCGTTCCTCGAGGACGTGATGTGGGACCGCGGCTACCTGGATTCCAAGGAGATGGCGGGTGCGTTCCGCCTGCTGCGCTCCAACGACCTCGTGTGGTCGCGCATGGTCAGCGAGTACTGGCTGGGCCAGCGCATGCACGCGAGCGACCTGATGGCGTGGAACGCGGACGCGACCCGCATGCCGTACCGCATGCACTCGCAGTACCTGCGCAGCCTCTACCTGCACAACGACTTCGCCGGCGGGCGCTACCAGGTCGGCGGGCGGCCGGTGGTCGTGAGCGACATCCGCGCGCCGATGTTCATGGTCGGAACCGAGGCCGATCACGTGGCGCCGTGGCGCAGCGTGTACAAGGCGCACATCTCGGCGGACACCGACATCACCTTCGTGCTCACGTCCGGCGGCCACAACGCCGGCATCGTCAGCGAGCCGGGCCACCCGCGACGGCGCTACCGCATGCTGCTCAAGCGCGACCAGGAGCGCTACATCCCGCCGGACGAGTGGCTCGAGCGCGCGCCGGTGAGCGAGGGCTCCTGGTGGCCGGCTTGGCACCGCTGGCTGGCCGAACGATCCGGCGACCCGGCGCCGCCGCCGGCCATCGGCGCGCCGGACGCCGGCTACACGGTGCTGTGCGACGCGCCGGGCGAGTACGTGCTGATGACCTGAGCCGCGCGCCGCCCGCCCGGGGCGCGGCACCGCAGCCGAGCGGGAGGCGGGCATTCCTTCGCGGCCGTATCCACCACGCAGCCCGCTGCGCGAAGACGCCGCCCACCGCCCGCGTGCAAGTCCCGTAGACTGAGCGAACAGGCGCGCATCGGATCCTGCACGCCGCACGAATTGCTGCGCCGACCGCGGCGCCTGCGAGAGCATGAACTCCCCGATCGATCACACCGTCGAGCAGACTCCCCGGGGCACGGTGCACGTGCTCACCGTGAACAACCCCGACAAGCTCAACGTGGTGGGCAGCGCCGCGCTGACGGCGCTCGGCCGCGCGCTCGCGGAGGTCGCGGCCGAGCGCGACGCACGGCTGGCCATCCTGCGCGGCGCCGGCGAGCGCGCGTGGATCGGCGGCGCCGACATCACCGAGATGGCGGCCCTCGAGCCGACCGCCGCCGAGGCCTTCATCCGCCGCATCCACGCCGTGTGCAGCGCCCTGCGCGAGCTTCCGGTGCCGGTGATCGCCGCGATCCGGGGCTGGTGCCTGGGCGCCGGGCTCGAGGTGGCCGCGTGCTGCGACCTGCGCCTCGCGGCCCACGGCAGCCGCTTCGGCATGCCCGAGGTGCGGGTCGGCCTGCCGTCGGTGATCGAGGCGGCGGTGCTGCCGCGGCTGGTCGGGGCCGGGCGCGCCCGCGACCTGGTGCTCACCGGGCGCGTGATCGACGACGAGGAGGCGTGGCGCTGGGGGCTGCTCGACGGCCGCGCGCCGGCCGACGAGCTGGACGCGCTGGTCGCGCAGCGCCGCGACGAGATCCTCGACGGCGCGCCGCGCGCGGTGCGCGTGCAGAAGCGGCTGTGCCGCGCGTGGGACGAGGAGCCGCTGGCGGAATCCGTCGAGCGCGGCGTGCGCGCGTTCGCCGACGCGTTCCGCCACGCGGAGCCGCGGGAGTACCTGCAGCGCTTCGTGAACCGCAAGCGCGACCCGCGGTGAGCGCGTCGGCGATCGGCGCTGACGGCCCGCTCACGGGCATCCGGGTGGTGGATCTCACCACCATCATCCTCGGCCCGTTCGCGACCCAGATCCTCGGCGACATGGGCGCCGACGTGATCAAGGTGGAGCCGCCCGGCGGCGACGCCGTGCGCAGCGTCGGCCCGCCGCCCACCGGCGGGCGCGCGTCGGTGTTCCTCGGCTCGAACCGCAACAAGCGATCGGTGGTGCTGGACCTGAAGCGCGACGCGGGCCGCGAGGCGATGATGCGCCTGGTGCGCGGCGCCGACGTGTTCGTGCACAACATGCGCCCGCAGGCGGTGGACCGGCTGGGCCTCGGCGCCGACGCGCTTCGCGCCGCGCACCCGCGGCTTGTGTACTGCGGCGCCTACGGCTTCCGCCGCGCGGGCCCGTACGCGGGCAAGCCCGCGTACGACGACATGATCCAGGCCGCGTCGGGACTGGCCGCGCTGCAGGGCGCCGGCGGCGCGCCGCGCTACGTGACCTCGTCGCTGTGCGACAAGATCACCGCGCAGTCCGTGGCGCACGCGGTGACCCTGGCGCTGTTCCACCGCGAGCGCAGCGGCGACGGGCAGGCGCTGGAGGTCACGATGTTCGAGACCATGACCGCGTTCAACATGGTCGAGCACCTGTACGGGCAGACCTACGTGCCCGCACGCACGCCCGCCGGCTACACGCGCACGCTGTCACCGCACCGCCGCCCGTTCCGCACGCTGGACGGCTACATCGGCGTGCTGCCCTACAGCGACGCGCAGTGGCGCGGCGTGTTCACGGTGGCCGGCCGTCCGGAGCTGTCGCACGACCCGCGCTTCCACGATCTGGAGTCCCGCCACGCGAACATCGACGCGCTGTACGAGCTGCTGGGCGCCCTGCTCGCGACCCGCTCGACCGGCGACTGGCTGGACGACCTGGACGCCGCCAACGTGCCCGCGATGGCGGTGCTCACCGGCGACGACCTGATCGACGACGAGCACCTGAAGGCGGTGGACTTCTGGCAGTTCGCGCACGACCCCGAGCTGGGCCGGCTGCGCATGCCCGGCATCGCGGCCCAGTTCTCCGCGACCCCGGGGCGCATCCGCCGCCTCCCGCCGCGCCTCGGCGAGCACAGCGCGGAGGTCCTGGCCGAGGCCGGCTACGGCGACGCGCAGATCGCGGAGATGGCCGCGGCCGGAGTTACCCGGCTCGGCTGACGGGCCGCTCGCAGCCGCCGGACACGGACACGTCGATCCCGGCCCCTCGTGACCACGAGCCACGGCATCGGCGAGTCAGCGGGCTGTTGATGTTCGACAGCCTGCGCCCGGCACAGGGATGTGCCCGCATGAATCGATCACGCAAGTGATTGATTCATGGAGCGAGCGGGAGACCGCGTCT
>CBDUCN010000110.1:0-14390 GCA_965365655.1 uncultured Gammaproteobacteria bacterium
CAGGGCGGGCTCGCGCCGGAGACGCTGAAGGTCGGCGACCTCGTGCTGGACACCGGCACCCTGATCGCGCGCCGCGCCGGACAGGAGCTCGCGCTCACCCCGATCGGGCTCAAGCTGCTGACCGTGCTGATGCGCGCGAGCCCGCGGGTCGTGAGCCGTCGCGACCTCGAGCGCCAGGTGTGGGGCGAGGTGCTGCCCGACAGCGACACGCTGCGCAGCCACCTCTACAACCTGCGCAAGACCATCGACCGGCCGTTCGAGCACGCGCTGCTGCACACGGTGCACGGCGCGGGCTACCGGCTCGCGGTCGACGATGGCTGACGGCCCGTGCCGGCTCGCAGGCGGGGACCGCCGCGCGGTGTGCGCGGCAACGCGGCGCGCGCCTTCGCCCGGCAGGCCGTCGATCCCCGACGGCCTGCACGCGGCACGGGGACCTGCCGGCACGCATCGGTCGCGCACGTGACCGCTTCGCGAAGCGGGCGGGTGACCGCCCGGGACATCGACATGGCCGCGAAGCGAGTCGGAATTCGACGCGGCGTCGGACTTCGAGAGCGTGTCAGTGCCCGCTAGCGTCCGCGGCGCCCGCCGCGGCCTGGGGCGCACGCTGGGGCGCGCGTTCCTGCTGCAGGCCTTGGCCATCGGCGCGACCGCTGTCATCAGCGTGTGGGCCGCCGCGTTCACCATCGAGGAGGTCCTGATCAAGCAGGCGCTGGCGCAGGAGGCGCAGCACTTCTGGGACGGGCGCGCGCGCCGACCCGGCTTCCCGGTTCCGGACACCCGCAACCTCACCGGCTACCTCGCGGTCGGCGGCGACGACGACGCCTTCCCGGCGGCGCTGCGCGGTCTCGCGCCCGGCTACCACCGCCTGTCCAGCGCGTCGGACCTCACCGTCGCGTACGTCGAGCAGCGCGGCGACCGGCGCCTCGCGCTGGTGTTCGACGGCGAGCAGGTGCGCGAGCTGTCGGTGTACTTCGGGCTGGTGCCGCTCGGGCTGGTACTGACGCTGCTCTACCTCGCCGCGTGGCTCGCATACCGCGCGGCGCGGCGCGCGGTGTCGCCTCTGGAGTGGCTGGCCCGCGAGGTGCACAACCTCGATCCGGAACGCCCGGACCCGAACGCGTTCGCCGCCGAGCGCATCCCGGGACGCCCGGACAGCGAGGTGGTGGATCTCGCCGACGCGCTCGCGCGCCTCGCGCGGCGGGTGAACGAGTTCCTCGAGCGCGAGCGCCTGTTCACGCGCGACGCCAGCCACGAGCTGCGCAGCCCGCTCACCGTGATCCGCCTCGCCGCCGACATGCTGCTCTCGGAGCAGGAGCTTGACCGTCCGGCGCGCAACTCGGTGCTGCGCATCAAGCGCGCCGCGCACGACATGGAGGAGCTCACCGACGCGTTCCTGCTGCTGGCCCGCGACTCGGATCAGGGCCTCGCGATGGAGCCGGTATGGGTCAACGACGTGGTCGCGGAGGAGGTCGAGCGTGCGCGCCTGCTGGCCCGCGAGCGCCCGCTGACCGTACGGCTCGACGAGGAGTGCCGGATGCAGGTCGTGTCCTCCGCGCAGGTGCTCTCCGTGATGGTGGGCAACCTGCTGCGCAACGCCGTCGCGTACACCGACGAGGGCGAGGTGTGCGCCCGCATCGGCCGCGGGTTCGTCGAGATCCGCGACAGCGGTCCGGGCATCCCCGACGAGCACGTGGACAAGGTGTTCCGCCCGTTCTACCGCGCAGGGGCGCCGGCGCGGGAGCCGTCTGCGGCGCCGCGGCCCGCCGCGGACAGCCCCGGGCGCCGGCCGCGGGGCGGGCACGGCGTCGGGCTCACCATCGTGAAGCGCTTCTCCGACCGCTTCGGCTGGCCCGTGCGCATCGACAGCACGCCGGGCGAGGGCACCCGCGTGGTGGTCGAATTCCCGCACGCGAGCGTGCGCGAGCTCGACTGACCCGCGCCACGTCCGGCACCAGCCGCCGCGCGCGGCGGCGCCGCCGTGCCGGGCGCCGCGGGACGCCCGCACGGGCCGACCCGGCGCCTCGCGCGGACCGCCGCGCGGGCCCCCGTCCCATCCCGCTCGCAGCGCCGGGGTCCGTGGCCGGCGGGGCCTTCTTCACGCCGCCTTCACATCCGCCGCATGCGGCCTTCACGCGTCTTCACGCATCGTGCCGCGCCATGAGCACGAGACGGAGCACCCGGAATTGAGCACGCACGCGGAGCAGCCCTGGCGCCGGGCCTGGTGGTGGCTGCTGAACGACGAGCGCGCATTCGGCGCGCCGGACGAGGCGTCGCGCCAGCGCATCGACTGGCTTCGCGCGGTCCCGTTCATCGCGATCCACCTCGCGTGCCTCGCGGTGCTGGCGGTCGGGGTGAGCCCGGTCGCGGTCGCGGTGGCGGTCGCGCTGTACCTGGTCCGCATGTTCTTCGTCACCGCGTTCTTTCATCGCTACTTCGCGCACCGCGCGTTCCGCGCGTCGCGCGGCGTGCAGTTCGCGATGGCGGTGCTCGGCTGCACCGCCGGGCAGCGCGGCCCGCTGTGGTGGGCCGGGCACCACCGCGAGCACCATGTCACGGCGGACACCGCCGACGACCCGCATTCGCCCGACCACCGCGGCGTCCTGTTCAGCCACACCCTGTGGTTCCTGACCCGCGGCGCGTTCGCGACGCCCGCACACCGCGTGCGCGACTGGCTGCGCTTCCCGGAGCTGCGTTGGCTGGAGCGCCTCGACTGGCTCCCGTTCGTCGCGCTCGCGTTCGCGTGCTACGCCCTCGGCGCGTGGCTGGAGCGCGCCGCGCCGTCGCTCGGCACGGACGGCCCGCAGATGCTGGTGTGGGGCTTCTTCGTGTCCACCGTCGTGCTCTACCACGCGACCTACACCATCAACTCGCTGGCGCACCGCTTCGGGCGGCGCCGCTACGCGACCCGCGACAGCAGCCGTAACAACGTCTGGCTCGCGCTGCTGACGCTGGGCGAGGGCTGGCACAACAATCATCACTATTACCCGGCCTCCGCGCGCCAGGGCTTCTTCTGGTGGGAGCTCGACGTCTCCTACCTGCTGCTGCGCGTGATGGCGGCGCTGGGGCTGGTGCGCGATCTCCGCCCGGTACCCGCGCGCGTGCTGGCCGGGCAGCGCACCGGGGGGGCCGCCTGATGCGTATCGCCGTGATCGGCGCTGGCGTCGCCGGCCTCACCGCGGCGCGCGTGCTCGGCGCGCGCCACGACGTGACCGTGCTCGAGGCGGGCCACTACCCGGGCGGGCACACCAACACCATCGACGTCCGGGATGCCCGCGCGGGCGGCGACGCGCGGACGCTCGCGGTGGACACCGGCTTCATCGTCTTCAACGAGCCGAACTACCCGAACCTGTGCCGCCTGTTCGACGCGCTGGGCGTCGCGTCGCGCGACTCCGACATGAGCTTCAGCGTGCACTGCGAGAAGAGCGGCATCGAGTGGAACGGCTCGTCGCTGTCACAGGTCTTCGCGCAGCGCAGCAACCTGCTCAGGCCGTCGCACTGGCGCATGCTCGCCGACATCGTGCGCTTCCACCGCGAGGCCCCGGCCGCGCTCGCGGGCCTGGACGACACCGTCACGGTGGACGCGTGGCTCGCGCGCGAGGGCTACGGGCGCGGCTTCGGCGAGCGCTACCTGCTGCCGCTGGGCGCGTCGTTGTGGTCGTGCAGCGCCGAGCGCTTCGGCACCTTCCCGATGCGCTTCGTGATCGAGTTCCTGCACAACCACCGCATGCTGCAGGTCGAGGGCCGGCCGGTGTGGAAGACGGTCGCGGGCGGCTCGCGGGAGTACGTGAAGCGCCTGATCGCGCCGTTCGCGGACCGCATCCGGCTGAACACGCCGGTGGCCGCGGTGCGCCGCGGCGCGGGCGGCGTCACCGTGCGCATCGCGGACGGGGGCGAGGAGCGCTTCGACGAGGTCGTGATGGCCTGCCACGCCGACCAGACGCTGCGCATGCTGAGCGACGCCGACGACACCGAGCGCGAGGTCCTGGCCGCGTTCCCGTACCAGCCGAACGAGGCCGTGCTTCATACCGACACCCGTCTGCTGCCCGAGCGCCGCAGCGCGTGGGCGAGCTGGAACTACCGCATCCCGGCGCACGCGCAGGCCGACGTCAGCGTGACCTACGACATGAACATGCTGCAGGGGCTGGAGTCCGACACCACCTGGTGCGTGTCGCTGAACCCCGGGCACGCGGTGGACCCGGCAAAGGTGGTGCGCCGGATCCGCTACGAGCACCCGCTGTTCACGACCGGGCGCGCGGCCGCGCAGGCGCGCCACGCCGAGCTCATCCGCCGCCGCGGCGTGTCCCTGTGCGGCGCGTACTGGGGCTTCGGCTTCCACGAGGACGGCGTGCGCAGCGCGCTCGCGGTGTGCGCGGCCTTCGGGCGCGGTCTCGACGACGTCGATGCACCGCACGGGCGCACCGCGGCGGCCGGCCCGAGCGCCGCTGCCGCGAAGCCCTCGCGCGCAGCCGCCTGAGCCCGCCCGGGAACGCCGATGAACGACTCCGCCATCGATGCCGCGACCGACACCGTGCACGGCGCGACGCGCCGCGCCACGGCGGTCACGGCGGCCCGACCCGTGCACAGCCGCGTCTACGAGGGCGTCGTGCAGCACGACCGCCGCGCGCCGCGCCGTCACCGCTTCCGCTACCGCGTGTGCCAGCTCTACCTGGACCTGGACGAGCTGCCGGAGATCTTCGATCGGCGCTGGCTGTGGTCGGCGCGCGGCCCCGCGCTCGCACGCTTCGACCGCCGCGACCACCTGGGCCCGGCCGAGGTCCCGCTCGACGACGCGGTGCGCGACCTGGTCGAACGCGAGACCGGTGCGCGTCCCGGCGGACCGATCCGCCTGCTCACGCACCTGCGCTACTTCGGCTACGGCATGAACCCGGTGAGCTTCTACTACTGCTTCGACGCCGCCGGGCGCGACGTGGAGTTCGTGGTCGCCGAGATCAACAACACGCCGTGGGGCGAGCAGCACTGCTACGTGCTGGACTGCCGCGAGCAACCGGCCCCGGAGTCGGGCTGGCGATTCACGCTCGAGAAGCGGTTCCACGTCTCGCCGTTCATGTCCATGCAGCAGCGATATCACTGGCGCCTGTGGCCGCCGGGCGAGCGGCTGCGGGTGCACATGGAGAACGAGGAGGACGGCGAGCGCCTGTTCAGCGCGACCCTCGCGATGCGCGAGCGGGCGTTGGACGGCCGCGGCCTCGCGCGCGTGCTCGCGCGCTACCCGCTGATGACCGCGCAGGTCATCACCGCGATCTACTGGCAGGCGCTCAAGCTATGGCTGAAGCGCGTGCCGGTGCACGACCACCCGGGCAGCACGCCCGGACCGCGGACGCCCGGCGCGGCGTCCGGCTGGCACACCCAACGCGGGCATGACCCGTCCAGCGAGGTGATCCGATGAGTGCCGAGTCTTCCGCCGTCGCCCGCGCGCTGCCGCGCCGCCGGGGCGGCCTCTCCCACGTCGCGCGCGAGACGATGCGGCGCAAGCTTGCCGCCCTCGAGCACGGTCGCCTCACGGTGCGCGACCCGTGGGGCGAGTGGACCGCGGGCCGCGGCGCCGGCGAGGCGCGCATCGTGGTGACCGATCCCGGCTTCTACCTGGACGTCGCGTTCGAGGGGGGCCTGGGCGCGGCGCGGGCGTGGATGGACGGCCTGTGGCACAGCGACGACCTGACCGCCGTGCTGCGACTCCTGGTGCGCAACGTCGCGCTGATGGACCGCATCGAGGGCGGCAGCGCGACGCTGGCGGGCCTCGCCGCGCGCGTGCGCCACTTCCTGAACCGCAACTCGAAGGACGGCAGCCGGCGCAACATCCACGCCCACTACGACCTCGGCAACGACCTGTTCGCGACGTTCCTGGACGGGTCCATGACCTACTCCTCCGGCGTCTACGAGCGCGAGGACGCGACGCTGGACGACGCGCAGTTCGCGAAGCTGGACCGCATCTGCCGCAAGCTGGACCTCGGGCCGGGCGACCACGTGGTCGAGATCGGAACCGGCTGGGGCAGCTTCGCGATGCACGCCGCGACGCACTACGGTTGCCGGGTCACCACGACGACGATATCGAAGGAGCAGCATGCGCTGGCGTGCGAGCGGGTGCGCGCGGCCGGCCTCGCCGACCGGGTGGAGCTGCTGCTGTGCGACTACCGTGAGCTCGAAGGGCGCTACGACAAGCTGGTCTCCATCGAGATGATCGAGGCGGTGGGCCACGACTACCTCCCCGAGTACTTCGCAACCTGCGCGCGGCTGCTGCGCGACGACGGCGCGATGCTGCTGCAGGGAATCACGATGCCCGACCAGCGCTACGCGAAGTACCTGCGCAGCAGCGACTTCATCCAGCAGGTGGTGTTTCCCGGCAGCTGCTGCCCGGCACTCACCGCGATGCTGGACGCGGTGCGCGGACACACCGACTTCCGCGTCGCGCACCTCGAGGACATCGGCCTGCACTACGCGCGCACGCTGCGCGAGTGGCGCGAGCGCTTCGACGCACGCGAGGACGACGTGCGCGCGCTGGGCTACCCGGAGCGCTTCCTGCGCATGTGGCGCTACTACCTGAGCTACTGCGAGGCGGGCTTCGCCGAGCGCTACACCGGCGTCGTGCAGCTCCTGCTGGAGAAGCCGGCGCGCCGCGCGGCGCCCGTTCTGGGCGCGCTGCCGGCGCCCGCGGCGGAGGCGCCGTGACGCACCCCCTGGTCAACTTCATCGCGTTCCAGGCGTGCTGGTTCGCGAACGTGCTGGGCGCGGCGCACGGCGTCCCGTGGACGGGTCCGCTGGTCACTGCAGCATGGCTGGCGGTGCACCTGGGCGCGCTGCGCGCGCAGGCGCCGCTCGAGGCGCGGGTGCTGATCGCCGCCGCCGTGCTCGGCTGGCTGGCCGACTCGGGCCTCGTGATGGCCGGGCTGGTCGCATTCCCCGAGGCCGCGCGCCTCGGCGGTCCGTCGCCGGTGTGGATGGTCGCGCTGTGGGTGGTGTTCGCGTCGACCTTGCGCCATTCGCTCGGCTGGCTGCGCGGGCGCTGGCTGCTCGGCGCGGCGCTGGGCGCCGTGGGCGGGCCGCTGGCCTACCTCGGCGGCGAGGCGCTGGGCGCGATCGCGGTCGCGGGCACGGCGGGCGTCGCGGCGGTCGCGGTGCAGTACGCGCTCGCGACCCCGCTGCTGCTGGCCGTGGTGCACCACGCCGAGCAGGCGCGCGGCGCGGCCCTGAGCACCCGCGCCGAGGAGGCGGGCTCGTGAGTCTCGCGACCCTCTCGCTTTACGCCTGGCCGGTGATGGCCGTGATCATGTGCGCGCTGTGGGCGGCGCAGCGGCGCAGCCACAACGCAGGCGTCGTCGACGTCGCGTGGGCGTTCGGCACCGGCGTCGTCGGCGTGTGGTTCGCGCTCGGCGCGGACGGCGGCGCCGACGCGCGGCAGTGGCTGGTCGCCGCGCTCGCCGCGTTCTGGGGCGGCCGCCTCGGGCTGCACATCCTGCGCCGTGTGGGCTCCGAGAGCGAGGACGGGCGCTACCGCTACCTGCGCGAGCACCTGGGCGATCGGGTGCAGCCGTTCATGTTCGGCTTCTTCCAGGTGCAGGCGCTTTGGACGCTGCTGTTCGCGCTGCCGATGTGGGCTGCGGCCACGGCGCCGGGCGCGGCGATCGCGTGGCACGACGTCGCGGGTCTCGCGGTGTTCGTCGCCGCGATGGCCGGGGAGAGCGTCGCCGACGCGCAGCTCGCGCGCTTCCGCTCCGACCCGGAGAACAAGGGCAAGGTCTGCGACGTCGGGATGTGGGCGTGGTCGCGCCACCCCAACTACTTCTTCGAGTGGCTGCACTGGTTCGCATACGTGCTGATCGGCATCGGCTCGCCGCACTGGTGGGTCACCGTGGCCGCGGTGCCGGTGATGTACCTGTTCCTCACCCGCGTCACCGGCATCCCGTGGACCGAGCAGCAGAGCCTGCGCAGCCGCGGCGACGCGTACCGGCGCTACCAGCAGGCCGTCCCCGCATTCTTTCCCCGTCCGCCGAGGACCCAGCGCGCGGTCCCGGCGGGTGAAACCGACTGAACGAGGTCTCCCATGAACCCTGCCACCCAACTCGCCTTCGATCTCACGGAGCGGGGCTGGATCCCGGACCCGGTGATCCGCCGCGGAATCCGCCAGCTCGTGCGCACGCGGCTCGACGAGATCCGCGCCGGCGACTGCGAGCACGCGAGCGAGCACACGCGCCGCTTCATCGCCGACATGGACGCCGCTCCCGTCGCGCCGGTGCCGGAGAAGGCCAACGAGCAGCACTACGAGGTGCCCGCGGCGTTCTTCGACGCGGTGCTCGGCAGCCACCGCAAGTACAGCTCCTGCTGGTGGCCGGAGGGCGTCGAGACCCTGGACGACGCGGAGGCGGCCGCGCTCACCGCGACCTGCGAGCGCGCCGGCATCGCCGACGGCATGCGGGTGCTGGAGCTCGGCTGCGGCTGGGGCTCGCTCACCCTGTGGATGGCGCGCCACCACCCCGGTGCGTTCATCACCGCGGTGTCGAACTCGCACTCACAGCGCGCGTTCATCACCGCCGAGGCGGCACGCCTCGGCCTGACGAACGTCGAGGTGATCACCGCCGACATGAACGAGTTCGACACCGATCGCCGCTTCGACCGCGTGGTGTCGGTCGAGATGTTCGAGCACATGCGCAACTGGCGCGAGCTGTTCGCCCGCGTGCACGGATGGCTGGTGCCGGGCGGCACCTTCTTCATGCACGTGTTCTGTCACCGCGCCGTGCCGTACCCGTTCGTGGACAACGGCCCGGACGACTGGATGAGCCGGCACTTCTTCAGCGGCGGCATCATGCCCAGCGACGACCTCGCGCTGCACTTCCAGGACCGCCTCCGGCTGCGCGAGCGCTGGCGCTGGGACGGAACGCACTACGAGCGCACCGCGAACGCGTGGCTCGCGAACATGGACCGGCGGCGCGATCGGGTGTGGCCCATCCTCGAGCAGACCTACGGCGCGGGCGAGGCGCAGCGCTGGTGGATGCGCTGGCGGATCTTCTTCGCCGCGTGCGCGGAGCTGTTCGGCCACGACGACGGCCAGGAGTGGTGGGTGAGCCACTACCTGTTCGCGCGCGAGAGCTGAGGCCCGCGCCGTGCCCGCCGTCGCCTGGATCACCGTCGCAAGCGCAGGCGCCTTGATGGCGCTCGCGCTGACGTGGGCCACCGTCACCGGCGATCTGCGCGCCGAAGGCGGCGCGCTGCTCGACATGCCGTGGGGCGTCGTCACGCTGGTCGAGGTCTACGTGGGCCTCGCCCTGTTCGCGTGCTGGGTTTTCTGGCGCGAGGCGAGCGGGCTTCGTGCCGGCGCGTGGATGATTGCGGCCGCGCTCGCCGGCAACATCGTGAGCTGTGTCTACGTGCTGCTCGCGCTTCGTGCCGCGCGTGGCGATGCGCGTCGCTTCTGGCTCGGCGCGCGCGCAGGCGAGCGGACGCGTCACGATGGGCACGAGCCGCTGCGCGACGGGCAGCCGACGTGATCGCCCGGCACGACCTCATCGTCCGCCTCGTTCCCGGCCGCGCCGCGTGCGCGCTGCTGCTCGCGGTCATCTGCGCCAGCGCCGCGGCCACGCCCGAGCAGCGCAGCCGCATGGGGCGCGCGTACGACCCCCAGACCCGCGAGCTGCTCTACTCGGAGCAGCACACGGAGACGCTGGTGGACGGCGCGGTGGTCTCCGACCACGTGCGCTACGTGGACACGCAGGGGCGCGTGTTCGGGGAGAAGCGGCTGGACTTCTCCGCCAACCCCTACGTTCCGTCGTTCGACCTCGAGGACCGGCGCCACGGCCACCTGGAAGCGGTGCGCCGCGTATCGCCCACCGAGATCGAGGTGCGCTACCGCGAACGCTACGCGGATGCGGTGAGCGAGGCGCGCCTGACGGTGCCGCCGGACTCGGTGGCGGATGCCGGATTCGACCGCTTCATCGAGCAGAACTGGGAATCGCTGATGGCCGGCGAGACGCGCGCCTACCCGTTCCTGGTGCCGAGCCGGCTCGAGTTCCTGGGCTTCCGGATCCGGCGCTCCGACGACGGCGCCGAGCCGGCCGAGGTGCGCTTCGCGATCGAGATCGACTCGTTCATGCTGCGCCTGCTCGTGCCCGCGATGGAGGTGGTCTACGACCGCAGGACGCGCCGCCTGCTGCGCTACGACGGGGTCTCAAACCTGCTCGACGGAAACGGCGACAACGAGCGCGTCGTGGTCGAGTTCGAGTACGGCGACCGGTACGGGGGCTTCGCGGACTGACGGGCGAGCGCGACGCGACCGGCGTCGGCG
This sequence comes from uncultured Gammaproteobacteria bacterium, assembly GCA_965365655.1. GTDB lineage: Bacteria > Pseudomonadota > Gammaproteobacteria > HK1 > HK1 > JBFHNV01. The sequence continues at coordinate 10,295 of CBDUCN010000110.1, forward strand.
GTTCAGGTTCCGACCGCGAGCTCGAAGCGGCACTCCGGCGCCCCGTCCGCGCAGCAGCGCCGGTGCGACACCGTGACGTGCGGCGACACCAGCGTGCGGAACAGCTCGCCGAACACCGCGCGATGCCAGGGGCAGCCCGGCACCGCGAGCGGATTCGCCTCGATGACGATGCGGTGGGGACGCCCCGCGCGGATCCGGCAGCGGCCCGAGCCGGCGAAGGTCCAGGCATTGCGCCGGATCGCGCGCAGCAGAAGCCGTGCGGCAGGCGGGGCCGGGAGCGCGCGCAGCAGCGCCTGCGCCGGCCCCGGGATGCGGTGCGCGAGCAGGTAACGCGCCGTGCGCACACCGGCCTCGGCCGCCACCGCGGCCGCGTCGTCCGCCGCCAGCGCCGCGAACAGCGCCCGATGCAGCGCCGCGACGGCGCCCTGGTCCACCATCCCGGCCGGTGGCTCGGCGAGCAGCGCCCGCGCGCCCGCGCGCTCGAACACCGCCTCGGCGGCGCCCTCGCCCAGGCGATCGCGAAGCGCCTCGGCAAGCCGTGTGACCGCGTTGGGACCGACCCGGAAGCGCCCCGCGGCCGCATCGCCGCAGCGTGCCGCGGGGTGTGCCGCCGCGAGGCTCACGGCGCCGCGCGCGGCGCGTTCCCGGAGCGGCGCGCGCCGCGGGCGCCACCGCGGCCCGGGCGGGCCACTCAGGACACCTGAACGGACGGCGCGCCGGACGTTTCCGGAAGCTGCTCGTCACCGCCGCCGCAGGCCTTCACCGTCGCGGCGGCCCGCGCGGCGCGCTTGCGGGACGCGCGGTCGGCCGCGCTCTCCCAGTCGTCCGTCTGCGCCTTCGCAAGCCGCCGCGAGCGGTCGAAGTTGAAGTCCACGCGCTTCTTCGACTGAGGCCCCCAATAGTTCACCTTGCCGAGGTCGTAGAAGGTGCGCTGGAAGCCCGCCTTCAGGAAGGCCTTGAGGCAGCCCAGCAGGTAACGCCGGCGGAACCCGGTGCCCCGCCACGGGTAGTGGAACAGCGCCTTGCGCATGTAGAACCGGCGGTAGTTGTTCATCACGCGATCGAGCAGCTCGCCGCGCTCCATCGCGGCCGGCTTCATGATCGGAGTCACGAAGTTGTACTTCGAGAAGTCGAAGATCTCGACCTTGTCGCCCAGCTCCTGGAACAGCGACGAGAACGGCCACGGGGTGTACATCGCCCAGTTCGCGAGGTCCGGCTCCCAGTCCCGCGCCATGCGGTACGACTCTTCCAGCGTCTCCGGCGTCTCGTTGTCGAGGCCGACGATGAACTGCGCCTCGACGAATATGTCGGCGGCGCGCAGCAGCTCGATCGCGCGCCTGTTCTGCTCGATCTTCGTCTCCTTGTTGAACATGTCGAGGCGCAGCTGGGCGGCGGCCTCGGTGCCGAGACTCACGTGCACCAGCCCCGCGCGCCGGTACAGCGGCAGCAACGCCTCGTCGCGCAGGATGTCGGTGACGCGGGTGTTGATGCCCCACTTCACCTTGTCCGGCAGGCCGCGTGCGATCAGCGCCTCGCAGAAGGCGACGAACTTCTTGCGGTGGATGGTGGGCTCCTCGTCCGCGAGGATGAAGAAGCCGACCTGGTGGTCTTCGACGAGTCGCTCGATCTCGTCGGCCACCTTCTCCGGGTCGCGGATCCGGTAGTCGCGCCAGAACTTCCATTGCGAGCAGAAGGAGCACGTGAACGGGCAGCCGCGCGCCATGTTCGGGATCGCGACGCGCACGCCCAGCGGCACGTAGATGTACTTCTCCCACTCGAGCAGCGACCAGTCGGGGTCGATGGCGTCGAGCTGCTTCACCGTGGGCGCCGCCTCTGTGGCGACGATGCGCTCGCCATCGCGGAACGCGAGCCCCTTGATGTCCGCGCGCGCGGCCGGCCATCGACGGCCGTCGATGGCGGCGACGAGATTCGCGAAGATCTCCTCGCCCTCGCCGCGCACGATCACGTCCACCCACGGCGCCTCGCTGAGCACCTGCTTGTACATGAACGTCGCGTGGATGCCGCCGAGCACCCGCACGGCACTCGGACACGCCTCGGCGGCGATCTCCAGCACCCGCTCCGCGGTGTAGATGGACGGCGTGATGGCGGTGCAGCCGACCACGTCCGGCGCGAGCGCCTCGAGGCGCGCGCGCACCTCGTCCTCGGACAGGTGGTTGGTCATCGCGTCCACGAAGTGGACGTCGTGGTAGCCGGCCGCTCGCAGCGAGCCGGCGAGGTACGCGGCCCACGCGGGCGGCCAGCTGCCGGCGATCTCGGCGCCGCCGGAATGGTAGTTCGGATGAACCAGGACGATGCGCATGACAGCCTCCTCCACGAGGTGTCATGTGTATGTGACACCTTTGGCGTCACATTATCTTGACATAGGTCAATCCGGGCGGCCAGCGGGCAGGAACAGGCCACCGCCGGGCGGGGTCCGACAAATGGCGATCCGTCACGAATCGGCCACGTTCCCGGATTTTAGGGTCTTGTAAAACGACGTTCGGAGCTTTTAGTGATCAGAAGGGCCCGGAAGACCCCGGCCGGGCCGCGTACGGCCCCTGGAAGCCGCGCCGGCGCGGGCGCGGCGTACCGCGCAGCCCGTGAGCGCCTCGCCGGAGGCCGCGGCCCGGGCGACTCCTGGGCCCTCAGCCGAGCACGCCGCAGGCGCGCCCCGCCTGCGCGAACGCGTCGACCGCCCGCTCGAGGTGCTCGCGCTCGTGCACCGCCGAGATCTGCACCCGGATCCGGGCCTGGCCGCGCGGCACCACGGGAAACGAGAAGCCGATCACGTAGATGCCGAGCTCGAGAAGGCGCTCGGCCATCGCCTGGGCGACCTTCGCGTCGTAGAGCATGACCGCGACGATGGGGTGCTCGCCCGGCTTGACGTCGAAGCCCGCGGCGACCATCCGCTCGCGGAACCAGCGCGTGTTCGTGACGAGACGTGAGCGCAGATCGTCCGCGTCTTCGAGCAGGCGGATCGCCTCGATGCCGGCGGCGGCGATCGGCGGTGCGATGGAGTTCGAGAACAGGTACGGGCGCGAGCGCTGGCGGAGCAGCTCCACCACCTCGCGTCCGGCGGCGGTGAAGCCGCCGGACGCGCCGCCCAGCGCCTTGCCCAGCGTCGAGGTGTAGATCGCGATGCGGTCCGCGACGCCGTGGTGTTCGGCGGAGCCGCGGCCGGTGGGCCCGACGAAGCCGGTGGCGTGCGAGTCGTCCACCATCACCAGCGCGCCGTGCTTCTCCGCGAGCGCGACGATGCGATCCAGCGGCGCGATGTCGCCGTCCATGCTGAACACGCCGTCGGTCGCGACGAGGCGCGTTCCCGCGTCCTTCGCTTCGACCAGCTTCGCCTCCAGGTCGTCCATGTCGGCGTGCGCGTAGCGATAGCGCCGCGCCTTGCAAAGACGGATGCCGTCGATGATGGACGCGTGGTTCAGCGCGTCGCTGATCACGGCGTCGTCCTCGGTGAGCAGCGTCTCGAACAGGCCGCCATTCGCGTCGAAGCAGGAGGAGTAGAGGATCGCGTCGTCGGTGCCCAGGAACCCGGCGATGGCCGCCTCGAGCTGCTTGTGCAGATCCTGGGTGCCGCAGATGAAGCGCACCGAGGCCATGCCGAAGCCGTGGTCGTCCAGCGCCTTCTTCGCCGCCGCGATCAGGCGCGGGTCGTCGGCGAGGCCCAGGTAGTTGTTGGCGCAGAAGTTCACGACCTCGCGCCCGCCCTCGACCGCGATGCGCGCGGACTGCGGCGTCGTGATCACGCGCTCCGACTTGTACAGGCCCGCTTCGCGGATCGCCGCGAGCTCGTCGTGGACGTGGGATTCGAGGCTCATCGTCAGGCTCCTGGAGTCGTGCTCCCTGGGTTCATGCTCGCGCGGCACAGCGCCGCCGCCACGCGGCGCGGCACACGCCGCCCGCGACGTAACGAAAGCCGGCGCGCTCCGGATGCACCGCTCACTCGGGGAGCGCGACCGGCGCGAGCTCGTGGAAGCGATCGCCGGGACCGGGATTTCCCGGCGCGCTCTCGCCGCCGAGGTGGCGCTGGATGCCCCACACGGCGTTGAGCGCGGTCTGCACCGCGCCCTCCACCCAGCCCGGG
>CBDUCN010000111.1:0-14277 GCA_965365655.1 uncultured Gammaproteobacteria bacterium
AGCAGCGTCAGCAGCACCAGCTTGCTGCCGACCGTGGCGGATTGGAACAGGCGCTTCATCACACCGTGCGGCGACTCTCGCGGGCGGCTCGGTTCCGGGGCCGGGGTGCGGTGGCGACACCCCTGGAACCGTCCTCGTTCGGTCACGTCCACCGTCGCATCCGAATGATGCAGACAACAGAAGTGCAAGAACCGAGCCACCGAGATCGGCGGCTCTGCGAGGGGAACGCGTGACCGAGCGGGCTCGCAGGGCCCTGAGCCCTCCCGCCCCCGGGAACCCGGGCGCTTCCCTTCCCGTTCCCGGGAACCGCCGCGGGGCCGGCCGGACCGCTACATCGGCGGCGGCACCAGCCCCTTGATGCGGGCGACGCCGCCGTAACTGCCGACCCACAGCGTGTCGTCGTCGTCCGCCGCCAGGGAAAAGACGTTGTCGGCGAACAGCCCGTCACGGGTCGTGAAGACCTCGAAACGCTCGCCGTCGAAGCGCGCCAGCCCCTTGCTGGTGCCCACCCAGAGCTGGCCGTCGTCGGCGCGGCGCAGCATGAAGACGTGGTTCGCCGGCAAGCCGTCGCTCATCGTGAAGTTGCGCCAGGAGGTGCCGTCGAAGCGCGCGAGGCCACCGCCCCAGGTGCCGGCCCACACCGTTTCGTCGTCGTCCACCAGCAGCGCCACGATGTAGTTCGGGTTGTAGGCCACGTCCACCTGCCCCAGCCCCTGCTCCACCTTCTGCCGGGCGTGGTGGCTGGACTCCTTGGCCGGGTCGCGGGTGAACTGGATCTGGTCGCGAACCTGCTCGTAGGGAGCGCCCAGGCCCTCGGCGTGCGACCAGTTCTGCCACGCGCCGTCCTCGAAGCGCGCGAGGCCGCCCTCGGTGGCCAGCCACACGACGCCGTCGCGGCCCGGCGCCAGTCCGTACACCCAGTCGTTGGGCAGGCCGCCGCCGGTGTTCTCCACCGTGAACAGGTCCCACTGCTCTCGCTGGTCCAGGTTCCCGCCGCGCACCCGGTTCGCGCCCGACCAGGTCGCGATCCAGATGTCGCCGCCGGGCATCTGCAGCACGTCGTAGACGAAGGCGTCGCCGAGGCCGTGCTGGATGTTGTAGTTGCTCCAGGTCTCGTTCGCGGCGTCGAACAGCGACAGGCCGCCGCCGTAGGTGCCCACCGCGAGCCGGCCGTGGACCTTGCTCAGGTGGAACACGCCGTTCGAGAGCAGCCCGCTGCGCACGTCGAACAGCCGGTAGTCGTCGCTGCGGGTGTCGTAGCGGATCACGCCGCCAGAGGTGCCCACCCACATCAGGTCGCCGTCCGGGAGCATCGCCTTGATGTTGCGGTTGCCGACCCGGAAGTGGGTGAAGGTCACGCCCTCGCGCACCGGCGGCGCCGCCGCAGGCACCGCCGGGTGCTCCGCGGGCGTCGACGCGCCGGCAGGCAGCGGCCCGGCACCGGTCCGGACCTCGGCCACCTGCGGGTGACCGCCGGGAAGCGGCGGGTGCTCTCGCGGCGCCTCGCCCGCGGCGGCGGCGCGCCCGGTGGTGGCCGCGGCCATCGGCGCACCTTCACCGCCGGCGGCCGGAGCAGGCTCGGCCGGCGCGCTCGCCTCGGCGGGCGGTGACGGCGCCGCCGCCTGCGGCGGGACCTCGCTCTCGCCCTGACGCAACCCCAGCGTATAGCTGAACGCCACGAGGGCGAACGCCGCCACGCCGATCACCACCAGCCACTTCACGTCGATCTTCATCCCTGATTCCCGGTTGTTCCCGGCCGCGCCCGCATTGCGGCGCCTTGCCTTGTCATGATCACTGCCGCGGCGGCGCCGCGTCCCCACTGCCGCCCGGGAGCGCGCCGATGCGCGCCACCGCCCCCCGGGTACCGGCCCATACCGAGCCGTCCGGCGCGACGACCACCGCGTACACGTGGTCGTTCAGCAGCCCCCGGCGCCGGTCGATGGTCTGCCAGCTGCTGCCGTCGAAGCGGCTCAGGCCCCGGCTCGTGCCGAACCACAGCACGCCGTCCTCGCCCTCCGCGATGCTGTACACGATGCTGCCGGCCAACCCGTCGCGCGTGCTCCAGTTGCGCCAGCCCCGGCCATCGAAGCGCGACACGCCGCCGCCCCAGGTGCCGGCCCAGATCACCTCGTCGGCGCCGGTGCCGGCGGTGCTGACCGGGTGGCGGGATGCGTGGATCGCGAACACGTAGTTCGGGTTGTACGTGGCCTCGCCGGCGCGCAGCACGCCCAGATCGTGGCGGGAACGCGTGCCGAGACCGGTGTTCTTGCTCGGCGGCAGCGCCTGCTCGTTGGGCGCCCCCAGGCCGTCGGCGTGGGTCCATGCCTGCCAGGCGGCGCCGTCGAGCATCGACACGCCGCCCTCGGTCGCGAACCACACGCGGTCCCGGGAATCCACGCTGATGCCGTACACCCACTCGTTGATCAGCTCGTCCACGTAGTTCGTGAACTCGCCCGTGAGCGGGTCGACCCGGGACACGCCGTCCCAGGTGCCGATCCAGAAGCTGCCGTTCGCCTGCTGGGCGAAGGAGTAGACCCAGAAGTCGGCCAGCCCGTGCATCGGGAAGAAGGTCTTCCACTGCCCGTCGCGATAGCGCGACACGCCCCCGGCGTTGGTCCCGAACCACTTGTTGCCGTCGCGGTCGAGGCCGATCGCGAACACGTACTCGTTGGCGAGCCCGTGCTCCCGGGTGAAGGTCTGGCGCACGTCGCGGCTCGCGAGATCCACCTCCAGCACGCCGGTCGACGTGCCGATCCACAGCGCGCCGCGATCCGGCTCGACCGTGAGGGCGCGGACATACACGTCGCGGCCCACCTCGAAGCGCTCCAGCACGCCCAGGCCGGGCTCCCCTTGCTGCGCGGCGCCCGCTGCGGGGCCCACGGCGGCGGCGAGGGTCAGCGCGCGCAACCACCGCATCCGTCTCGACAGCTTCACTGCTTCGCGTTCCTTGCCAGTGTCCATGTCACCGGCGCCGATCTCCGGCGCCTGCCGTTTCCGATCATCGTCGCCTCCGCGCGGGATGCCGTGCCGCAGATCCCCGAGGAGAACTCCTGCCGTGCAGGTCATGTCCCGGTGTCCGCAGGAAAACGCTGCCACTGCGGCGCTAAGAATCATCCTGCTCATCCTGCTGCCGATTGTACTCCTCGAGCTTGCGGTACAGCGTGGACAGGCCGATGCCCAGCTCGCGCGCCGCCGCCCGGCGATCGCCGCCCGCGTCGCGGATGGCCTGCCTGATGACGTTGACCTCGAACTCCCGGGCCCGCTCGCGCAGCGTTCCTGAATCCGGGACCGGGCCCGCCGCCTCGCCGGGAGGAGGCCGCGTCACCTGGTGAGGCAAGTCGGCGACGGTGATGGTATCTCCGTCGCAGAGGATCAGCGCGCGATCGATGACGTTCTGCAGCTCACGGATGTTGCCGGGCCAGTGGTACTCCTTGAGCAGTTCCTCGGCCTCGGGATCGATCCGGTACTGCCCCGTCAGCCCCAGCCGGCGTGGCCCGCTGCCCAGGAAGTAGTGGATCAGCGCCTCCACGTCCTCGCTGCGCTCGCGCAGCGGCGGCAGGTGCATGTGCAGCACGTTCAGCCGGTAGTAGAGGTCCTCGCGGAACTTCCCGTCACGCACGAGCTGCTCGAGATCCTGGTTGGTCGCCGCCAGGATGCGCACGTCCACCTGGCGGGCGCGCTCGCCGCCCACCGGGCGGATCGCCTTCTCCTCGATCGCGTGCAGCAGCTTCACCTGGAGCGCCAGCGGCAGGTCGGCGATCTCGTCGAGCAGCATGGTGCCGCCGTCGGCCTCCAGCATCAGGCCCTTCTTGGCCCGGTCGGCGCCGGTGAATGCGCCCTTCAGGTGGCCGAAGAACTCCGACTCCAGCAGGTCCTTGGGGATGGCCCCGCAGTTCACGCTGACCAGCGGCGCGCGGCTGCGCGGGCTGTGGCGGTGGATGAAGTGCGCGATCATGCCCTTGCCGGTGCCGCTCTCGCCGGTCACCAGCACCGTGCCCTCGGTTCTCGCCACGCGCTGCGCGAGACGCATCACCTGCTGCGCGGCGCCGGACGGCAGCAGGCACGCGTCCCTGAAGGTCTCCGGCACGAGGGTGCGCAGGCGCCGGTTCTCGTCGCGCAGCGCCATCATCTCGGCGACCGCGTTCAGGCGGTGGCTCAGGTCCTCCGCGCGCACCGGCTTGATCATGTAGTCGTGCGCGCCCGCCTTCATCGCCTCGATCGCGGTGTTCACGGACGCGAACGCGGTCATCACCACGAACACGGTGTCCACGCCCGACTCCAGGGTGCGCCGCATCACCTCGATGCCGTTGATGTCCGGCAGGCGGATGTCGCACAGCGCGACGTCCACGTCGCCCTTCGCGAGCCGCTTCAGCGCGGCCTCGCCGGTGCCCACGTGCTCGACCTGGTAGCCGGCCTCGCGAATCTGCTCGGCGAGCACCTGGCGCAGCGCCGCCTCGTCGTCGATCACCAGCACCTGAAGCGACGCCATGTCAGTCCTCTCCCTCGAGCGGCAGCAGCACGCGCACGGTGGTCCCCGAGCCGGCCAGGGACTGGATGGTGATCTCTCCGCCGTGCTCCTCGACGATGTCGTGGCACAGCGCGAGCCCGAGCCCCATGCCGCGATCCTGCCCCTTGGTGGAGAAGTAGGGGTCCATCGCGTGCTCGATGGTCTCGGCGTCCATTCCCGTGCCGTTGTCTCCGACCAGCAGCAGCGCCCGCTCCCCGGCGCGCCCGGTGCGCACCTGTATGCGGCCCTCCCCGTTCGGCTTGCTCTCGCAGGCGTCGGCAGCGTTGAGAACGAGGTTCAGCACCACCTGGGTGAGCTGGTCCTGGGACCCGCGCAGTGCCGGCAGCTCCGGGTCCAGGTCCAGGGTGAGCTGCGCGTCCTGCACGCGTGCATCGTAGCGCATGATGCTCACCGCGCCGCGCACCACCTGGTTCAGATCCAGCAGGCTGCGGCGTGTCTCGCGCGGGCGGGCGAAGTCGGAGATCTCCCGGGTCATCGCCGCCAGGCGGTGCGACTGCTCCGCGATCAGCTCCAGGTTGCGCTCCACGGCCTCGTCCACCTTCGTCGGGCTCGCGTCCACGCGCTGGCGCAGCGCGCTCACCGCGCCGCTGATCGCGGCCGCGGGATTGCCCACCTCGTGCACGATACCGGCCGCGAGCTGCCCCATCGCCGCGATCTTCTCGCGGTGGAAATACTGCTGGCGGGCGCGTTCGAGCTCGCGCTCGGCGCGCTTGCGCTCGGTGAGGTCGCGCAGCACGCCGACGAAGCGGCGCTCCTCGCGGGTGCGGATCTCGCCCACCGCGAGCTCCAGCGGCACCTCGCTGCCGTCCTTGCGCAGCCCCGTCACCTCGCGCCCGGAGCGCCCGATGATGCGCCCCTCGCCGGTCGTGAGATAGCGCTCCATGTACGCCGCGTGCTCGTCACGGTACGGCGACGGCATCAGCATGCGCAGGTCGGCCCCGAGGAGCTCGCCGGCCTCGTAGCCGAACAGGCGCTCCGCCGCGGGATTGACCATGTCGATGATCCCCTGCGCGTCGCTGGTGATGATGGCGTCGGCGACGCTGTTCATCACGGCCCGCAGCCGCGCCTCCCCGGCGAGCAGCGCCTGCTCGCTGCGCTTGCGCTCGCTGATGTCGCTCTGCAGCCCGACGTAGTGGGTGACAGCCCCGTGGGCGTCGCGCAACGGGAAGATCGAGACCAGGTTCCAGTACAGGCCGCCGTCCTTCGCCCGGTTGCATATCTCGCCCCGCCAGGTGCCGCCGGCACGGATCGTGCGCCACAGCTCGGCGTAGGTCTCGTCGGGAAGCATGCCGGAGCGCAGCACGGCCGGGGTCTTCCCGATCACCTCCTCCGCCTCGTATCCGAACAGCGCGGTGAACGCCGGGTTCACGTACTCGATCACTCCGCTGGTGTCGGTGATGATCACGATCTCGGCGCCCTGCTCGATCACCAGCGACATCTTGCGCAGGCTCTCCTCGGCGACGCGGCGCTCGGTGATGTCGTGCGCCGCGCCGCGATGCCCGACGAAGCGCCCGCGCTCGTCACGCACCGGCACTCCGCTCGCGCTCAGCCACACGAGCCGTCCGTCACGGGTGTAGCTGCGGTGCTCGATGCCGGTGAACGGCGTGTCCGTGCCGTGGTTCGCGAAGTGCGCGCGCACCATGGCCGCGTCCTCCTCGGGCGCGAGGTCCATCGGGGCACGCCCGATCAGGTCGCGCGGGGCGTAGCCGAGCACCGCCGAGACCCGGTCGCTGACGAACGTGAAGCGCCCCATCGCGTCGGTCTCCCAGATGTACTCGCCCGCTGCCTCCGCCACGTCCTGGAAACGCTGCTCGCTCACCGCGAGCTCCCGCGTGCGCTCCGACACCCTCGCCTCGAGGTTCTCCCGCGCATCCAGCACCTCGCTCAGGTAGCGCGACGCGGCCGACTTCTCTTCGCGCAGCGCGCGGTCCATGCGCCGGAACAGCGCGAGCAGCGCGAGGAACACGGTGCCGACGATCACCAGGGTGCCCGTGACCAGGTTGCGCTGCACGCCGTCGATCTCCGCGACGAGCCCGGTCATGTCGGAATAGAGCTCGAACACGCCCACGATGTGGCCGTCGCTGAGGTCGTGCACCGGGACGTACGTCTCCAGCAGATCCCGGTGCTCGATCACGCCGTCGGAGACGTTGAAGCTGTTCTTGTGGACCATCTCCGCGGTGACCTCGCCCATCATCGCGGCCAGCCAGCCCTCGTTGCGCCCGCTGTCCTCGCCGACCTGCGAAGCCTCGGTGGAGAACACCGTGCGCCCGCTGCGGTCGTAGATCTTGATGCGCACGATCTTCATGCCCACCAGCGGGTCCACGAGGTAGCGGCGCAGCTCATGCACCTCGGGCGCGTCGCGAAGCGTGTCCGGCGAGCTCGTCGCCCCGAGCTCGAGCACGGGGATGATGTGGCGCTGCAGGGACGCCATCAGCGTGCGCGCCAGCGTCTCGTGCTGGCTGATACCGAAGGACTTGAGCTGCTCGATCGCGGTGATGCGGCCGTACACGGCGAGCGCCGCCCCGATCACCACCATCCCCACCAGGGACGCGATGGCGAAGCGCAGCACGTGGCGCTCGCCGGCGGGCTTCACGGGGCATCCTCCGCGCGCGGCACGACGGCGGGCCGGCACCGCCGGTGCGTCCGGCCGCCGCGCGGATCGGCGATCGCGGCCCCCGCGCCGTACGCCGGACAGGTCCCCGCCGGTCCGAGCCCGCCGTGCGGCTGCACGCGAGCCGTGACGGGGCGTGCCGCCGCCCGCTCGCAGCAGCGGCCGCCGGCGCCCGGGCGCGGAACGCCGGCACGAGCCGGCTGCGCGGCGCGTCCGACGCCGGCGACGCACGACGGTGCCGGCGTCCGGCGCACCTCGGCGTGCTGAAACCGGGACTGCAAGTTGTTCACCACTGAAGCCGTCACGAACATGCTCACGCGCGCTGCCTGTGTCCGCACACGGACCTTCCACGGCCGGCGCCTCGCCGGGGCTGGCCCTCGCGCTCAGCAGGCATCCGCGCGCGCCGTTCTTTCCGAACGCGTCGACAAGCACGCAATCGTAGCGCCCCCGGGCGCTCGGCACGAACCGCCGGCGTGCATCAGCGCGGCGCCGCGCCCTGCGCGGGGCCGTGATCACGACGCGCGGACGGTGCGCCGCCCCGACGCTCAGCGTGCGCCGGCATCGGCCGGGACCGCCGTGCCGACCGCGCGCAGCGAGCCGTCCTCCCCCGCCCGGGCCGGAGCCGGCGCGGAACCGCCCGCGTCCCCGGGCGCCGGCGCGCCCGCCGACTGCCACTCCCACAGCGCGGACCGTGCCCGGGTCACGAAGGGGTCGTCGGGCGGCGCGAGGTGCACGAAGGAGCGCATCGCGCCGAGCGCCGCCGGCATGTCGCCCAGCTCCTCGCTGGCCACTCCGAGCCCGTAGTAGGCATTGGCCTGCGACGGACGCAGCTCGATCGCGGCGATGAAGAAATCGCGCGCCGCGCCCGGACGCTGCTGTGCCAGCAGCGCGTAGCCCATGTTCACGTGCGCCTCGGGAAGCCGCGGCGCGAGACGCAGCACCTCGTGGAAGGCCACGGCCGCGTACTCGGGCTGGCGCGCGTGCAGCAACGCGACGCCGCGCTGGAAGTGCTGGGCCACGGCGTGCTCGAGGCGCGGATCGGCGCCTGCCGCAGCCGCGGCCGCAGGCGCCGCGCGGGGGGCCTCCTCCGCAGCGTGGGCGGCGCCGTCCGCCGCGCGCGTCGCGCGCGCATCCGGCACGTCGCCGGCGGGATGCGGCGCGTCGTCCGCAACGGGCCGCGCGGCGCGCTCGAGCCCCAGCCCCAGCGCCGCCACCGCGACCACCACGGCGGCCGCCGCGGCCCAGCGCGCCGGTCCGGGCGCGCGGTAGCGCTGGTGTGCGCGCGTACGCTCCATCAGAAGATCCCCTTGTGCGCGGCCACGCTCACGAAGGGCACGCCGAGGAAGGTCAGCACCGCGAGGACGAACACGAGCACGATCCCGCACCATCCCACTGCCGGCGGCGGCTTCCAGGTCACGCGCAGGTGCAGCACCGCGCCGGTGACCAGCCAGTTCACGAACGACCAGGTCTCCAGCGGGTCCCAGCCCCAGAAGCGGCCCCACGCGTCGCGCGCCCACGCCGCGCCGGCCACGATCATCAGCGTCTGGAACACGAAGGCCAGCGCCAGCAGCCGCCACGCCGCGGCATCCGCGGCCGCGATCCCGACGGTGCGCGGCACGCGTCCGGCCGCGCAGACCACGGCGAGGCCGGCGGCGGCCAGGGACGCCGCGAGGAAGACCTTGCCGGTGCCCACGTGGACCCACAGCCAGGGATTGTCGAAGGTCGCGGGCAGCGGCACGTGCGCCGGCGACACGACGAGGTTCCAGGTCGCGAGCACGATCAGCACCGGCAGCACGACCACCGCACCCGGGCGCACCGCGGGCACGCGCCAGTAGGCCACGGCATAGAACAGCCCGAGGCTGAACAGGTTGCTCAGCAGCACCTCGAACAGCGTGATGAACGGGCCTTGCCCCACGCGCAGCCAGCGGTGCGCGAGCGCGAGCGCGAGCAGCACGACCGCGAGCCACATCGCGGCCAACACCTGTCGGTCCCGCGACGTCACCCGCTCGGTGCGGCGCAGGGCGACGGCCGCGCTGGCCGAGTAGCCCGCGAGCGCGCCCCACAGCCAGAGCACCTCAGGCACCGGCAGCACGAGCCCGTCCCAGCCGTGCGCCGGCGCCCGCCGGCGCCGGCAGCGCGACGAAGAAGTGCGCGGCGAGGGCCAGCGCGCCGACGATGCCGCTCGCGAGCAGCCACGGCAGCGTCGGGTCATACGCGATGCGGTAGCCCATCCACGTCGTTGGCCGGTCGTAGCGCAGACGTCCGCCGCGAAGCGCGATCCACTCCCCCGGAGCAAGGCGACGCTCGCCGCCCGGATGGCGCACGACCAGGGGCAGGTCCGGCGCGACCGCCGCGCCGTCGAAGCGCCAGCGCCCGTCCGCGGGCGCCGCCGGCACCGCGAGCTCGAACGAGACGGCCTCACCGGCCGGCGTGCGCCACTCGCGCACCTGCTTCCAGTCGTTCAGCGGGTAGGACGGAAAGTGCACCGCGCCGCGCTCCGCGGGCGCGCCGTCGGCGAGCCAGGTCAGCACCGCCGCGTAGCCCTTGTTCGAGCTCGTGTAGACGCGAAAGCCGCCCTGCACCAGGGGGCGGGTGTCGCCCACCGTCTGCGTGCGCAGCGCGCCGTCCTCGTCCGGCACCGCGACCGTGCTCAGCGTGCGCCCACGCACCAGCCCCGGCGCATAGTCCACCGTGAAGCCGCGCTGCACGAACGCGAGCTCCGCGAGGCGGCCCTCGGGGTGCCACGCGCCGCGCTCGGTCACGGTCGCCGCGGCCGGCTCGAAGGGCTCGCCGGACAGCACCTCCACGCGGGCCTCCAGCCCCGTGAGCAGCGCCGCGACGGACAGCCCCATCGCCGCGAGCAGGCACAGGTGGAACGCGAGCAGCGGCAGCTGGCGCCGGAAGCGCGGATGCGTGGCCAGCGCGGCGAGCAGGTTCACGGTGAGAACCGTGAGCGGCAGCGCGAGCAGCCAGCGCGGGAGCGCGTCCAGCGAGTAGCTCGCCACCACGCAGGCAGCGAGCGCGAGCATGACCGGGAAGGTGATGGCCAGCGAGCCGAGCGGGGCGAGCAGACGCTTCACGGCGGGTTCTCGCACACGTTGCGCATCCAGTCGCGGCCGATGCCCTGCTGTCCGCTGGCCGAGCCGCAGTTGGTCTCGGTCCAGTTGCCGCTGGTCGCGAAGGTGCGCACCTTCAGCTTCGCGTTGAGGTAGTAGGGCTGCTGGTTCAACACGGAGCCGCTGTTGTTGATCGTCACCTCGGTGCCCGCGGGCAGCCCGGCCTCGGGACCCACGTCGTTCAGATTCACCAGCAGCGCCTTGTTCTTCCAGCCGTGGGGGACCGCGACGTGACACCACATGCAGCGAAGGTTCCTGCCGAGCCGCTTCGCATGGAACGCATGCAGGTTGGAGTCCCTGGGGCCGCCGAAGCCGCTCTCGAACCCCGCGCGGTCGCCCTCGTTCGCCTCGGTCGCGTAGTTCGTGTGATTGTGGCAGCGGAAGCACAGCCCCGAGTTGTTGTCGCCGGTCGCGGTGGTCCAGGTGCCCTTCAGGATGAACGCGTTGGTGGACCCGTGCGGCCCCCACGGGTTGCCGTCCTCGCCGCCCGGGGGAACCACCGTGCCCGGCGCGGTGTTGCTGCCGTGGCAGTCGCTGCAGTACATGGTCTGCGCGCCGATGTTCGCGTTCCCGTTCCACGGCGCGAGGAACATGTTCGTGCTGGCGCTCATGTTGCGGATGCCGGCGGTGCGACCCGTGCTGCCGATCACCGGGTGCCACGAGCGGTGGTTGTTGGTGGAGAAGCCGGAGCCCGCCCCGCTGTCGGGGGTCGTCACCTGGCCTCGGTGCGTGGTCGGCGCCTGGAACTCCTTTGCCTGGTTGGTGTACTGCGTGAGGCCGTTGGTGCCGGCCGCCGTGCTGCCGCCGGAATCGCCCAGGTCCGGCCGGTTGCCGGTCGGGTACAGGTTGTTGTCGTCGAAACCGAAGTCCGAGTGGCACTTCAGGCAGATCTGGTACTCGCGCGTCACGTAGGGCTGACCCACCGCCGTGCTCGCGCCCGTGCCGCCGTCTCCGCGCCGCACCTCGTAGGTGTTCGGCAACAGGTGGAAGCTCGCGTCCAGCGCGTAGACCGGCTCCACGCCCCACGCGCCGCGCAGCACGCCGGACGCGATGTTGGAATGCGTGGCCGAGTGATCGTGCGTGCCCGCGACGGTGGACCCGGTGCCGTTGAAGAGGCGGTTCTTCAGCACGCGGTGCGGGTTGTGGCAATCCGTGCACTCGGCGTGGCGGTTGGTGATGTTGGTGTCACCCAGCAGCACCGGCGTCTCCTCGCCGTCCGCGTTGTGCGGGTCGTGGCGCTCCTCGTTGGCCCGCTGGTCCGCGCTGGTGATCGGCATGTGGTACGGGCTCAGGAAGTCCGTCTTCACGTTCGGCACCTGGCCGGCGGACTGCAGGATGGTCTCCGCCGCGGTGGTGTGGCACTGGTAGCAGGTCTCCTCGAGCGCCGATTCGCCGCCGAGCTTCGGCGACCCGAGGGCGTCGGTGCCCTCGCGCAGCAGGCGGCGCGAGCCCTGCACCGTGTGGGTGTCGTGGCAGTTCAGGCAGCCCGCCTCCCAGACCCGGATGCCGGTGAAGAACTCCCGGGTCGCGGCCGCGGGGTTCGTGTACAGCTCGTTGGCGACGTTCGGGTCCGCGTGCGCCGACTGCGCCCAGGCCTGGCCCAGCTTGTCGTGGCAGGCCAGGCAGACCTGGTCGGTCGCCTGCTGGAACGCGCCGCCGGCGGGTGTGCCGATCTGGAACCGGTTCAGGCGCAGGAACTTCACCGAGTAGCCCAGCGTGTCGTCGCGGATGTGCGGATCGTGACAGCTCGTGCACTCCAGCTTGCCCGTCTGCGGCGTGTCCCCTTCCAGCGGCACGACCGGACGGTTGCCGGATCCGCGCAGGCCGATGTGCGGCTCGAGGGTCGGGTCGCGCAGTTCCCCGTCGGCCAGCGCCAGCGCGCTGTCGTACGTGAAGGAGATGGGATGGTCGTTGGTCAGGTCGACGCCGAGCCGGCGCGTGAATCCCGACTGCGCGCCCGCGCCCTCGGGCATCGTGCCGTCGAGCGCCGTGCCGGTCATCTGGATGCCGGTGCCCTGGCCGCTGCCCGGCGTCACGCTCACGGCCCCGATGGCGAGCGTTCCGTCGTGACACGACAGGCACAGCTTCGAGCTGCCCCCCGGCGTCGCCGCGATGTCGTCCGCATCGATGGTGTTCGAGGTGTACGGCGTGTACGTCGCGCCGGAGAGCTGACGGTTCCACAGCGGTGCGTCGGGCACGTTCTCGGCGGCGTGCGGCGTGTGGCAGAACACGCAGATCTGGGTCTCGCTCACCGCACGCACCGGCCCCGGGCCGTTGGCGGAGAGGTTGTGCTTGGTGTTCGCGATGTCCGAGACGCGCGCCGCTCGGGCGTCCGGACCCACTGCGGCCAGCAGCGCGGCGAGCAGCAGCACGCGCAGCCCGATGTCGACGCTGCGGATCACGACTCCCCCAGGAACTGGAAGATGGACACGCGCCCGTTGAACATGTCCGCGACGTAGATGCGGTTGCCGCTGCCGGTCCATACGCCCGCCGGGAGATAGAAGCGCCCCGGTGCGCTGCCGGTACCGCCGATCGGGAGCAGGAAGCGGCCGTCGCGGTCGAAGATCAGCAGGTGGTCGTAGTACGTCTCGACGACGTACACGTGGCCCTCCTCGTCGACCGCAACGCCCTTGGGCCGCGCGAGATTTCCGATGTAGAGGCCGCGCTCTCCGAGCAGCTGGGTCGCGTCTCCCTGCGTGTCGAAGACCTGCACGCGCGAGTTCAGCGTGTCGGTGACGTAGAGATGCCCCTGCGCGAAGGAGATGTGGGTGGGCGCGTTCAGCTCCCCTAGCGAGCTGCCGGATCGGCCCACGTAGTCCTGCAGGTTGCCGGCCTCGTCGAACACCTTGACGTCGTTGCCGCGCGTGTCCGCCACGTAGATCAGACCGCGCACCGGGTCGCGGGCGATGCCGGTCGGGCGCACCAGGACGTCGTCGCCGAAGTGCCCCAGCGGCGTTCCCTCGCGGTCGAACCGGAACACGGCGCCGAGCTCGGCGTCGGTCACCAGCACGCTGCCGTCACCCGCGATCGCGATGCCGATGGGTGCGACGAAGCGCTCGCCCGGGCGCGCGAACGCCCACAGGTCCAGCCGCCCGCCCAGCGGGTCGAACACGAACACCGCCTGGTGACTCACGTCGGTGACGTACACACGGCCCGACACGTCCGTGATCCCGCTCTGCGGGCGCTGCAGCACCAGCGGCTTCTCCTCGTCCAGGCCGAGGCCGAGGATGAAGGCCAGCACCGTGGACGCGCGCACGCGCGAACCGCCGTCCGCGGGCTTGAAGTTGTTCTCGCCCGTGAGCTCGCCCACGTACGCGTAGCGGGCAAGGTCGGGCGCGGGAGGCCACACGCGCGGCGCCGCGCCGGCCTCGACCTCGGATGCTCCGAGAGTCATCACCAGCGGCACGTCGCGGGCGCAGCCCGACAGCAGCAGCACCAGCGCCGCGCCCGCAACGATGCGCGTCCTCACCACCGTCCGGGCCCGAGCGTCTGGTGACCGCCGACGATGCGGCTCTTCTGCCCCGGCCGGCCGGAATGGCAGAGGTCGCAGTTCTCGGTGGTCCACGCGATCTCGCCGTTGTGGCACATGCCGCAGTACTTGCCCTCGGTGATCGCGGCCATCGTGATGTCGTTGGCTCCGGCACGCATCTTGAAGCCGAGCTCGTGGTGACAGACCTTGCAGCGGAAGCGGATGCGGTGGAACCAGTGCGGGAACACGACCGGGCGCATGCCCTCCTTGTCGGAGCGCTTGTTGATGATCACGTCCGCGTACTCCGCGTGCGCCAGCGTCGCCGCGGCGGCGAGCAGCACCGCGCCGGCGGCGCGCCACCCTGGCCATCGGCGGCGGCCGGCGCTCACGGAGTGATGTCCTTGCGCGGCACGCTGTGGCAACGCCGGCACTCGGTCAGCGGGAACGCGACGGCGCCGTGGCAGCGCCCGCAGTGCCTGCCCTGGAGGATCGAGAACATGCTGACATCGGTCGCGCCGGCCTCGCGCTTGAAGATCTCGTCGTGGCAGTTCTC
>CBDUCN010000112.1:0-14217 GCA_965365655.1 uncultured Gammaproteobacteria bacterium
AGTTCTTCACCCACTCGCTGATGCCCAGCAGGTTGAAGTTGGTCGCGCTGATGAAGTAGATGGGCGTCTCGTTGCGGTGGAAGAACCGCCGGATGTCCGAGATGTCGTTGAGCTTCTTCATTCGTTGGTCTCCCCCTCGGTTTTCTGTATTGCACCGAGCACGTTGCCCGTTCGCGCGGTAGCCGCAGCCATCGCCTCGGTCGTGAACACCCGCAGGCCCAGCTCCGGGCGGTATCCGTGGATTTCCTTCACGTCCAGGGCGCGCAGGAAATGCAGAATCTCCGCGCTCACCACCTGCCCGGGAACCAGGATCGGGAATCCCGGCGGGTAGGGGATGACGAAGCTGCTCGCGACCAGCTCACGGCCGGACTCCATGGCCTGGTCGATGCTGCCGTCGTCCAGCGACAGATACTCGCAGTTCGCGTCGTCGTAGGACAGGAAGTACGCATCGCGCAGCCGGCCGTCCGGGGTACCCGACAGGCCGCGGAACGCCTCGTGGAAATGGCTGAAGTCGGGCAGCGGCGGGAGGTCCACCGTGTAGGAGCGCACCCGCTTCTCGTGGATGCGTCGCTCGACGGGGCTCATCTCGTCGTAGCGCTGGTCCAGCTCCTTCGCGATCTTCACGAGGACGCCGAGCAGGTACGCGACCGAGCTTCGCGTCGTCCCGATGTTGGTCATGAACAGAACGGTGTTCCGGGACGTCTTGTTGATCTGGATCCCGAACTTGTCCATCAGATACTTGTTCTTGAACGTGTCACCGTCGATGCCGGTCTTGCCCAGATACAGCGTGATCCGCGTGGGGTCGACGACGAACTCGTCGGTGACCCATGCGCGCTCCATGCCCTGCCAGCCGGTCTCGGGATCGTAGTACGACTCGATTCCGGACGGCCGGAACTCGCCGGGAATCATGTCGCCGGCGGTGAGCACGCTGAAGTGGCGGCGCAGCAACGCGTTGCAGGTGATCTGCTCGCGCAGCGTCATCGCCAGCTCGATCTGCTTCTGCACCAGCTCGAAGCCCTCGAGCTCCACCTGACGCCGGCCCACGTCCAGCGAGGCGACGATCTGGTAGTTGGGTGACGTCGACAGGTGGGTCATGTAGGCCTCGTGGAAGGGCTCCTCCGCCTTCTGCCGGAAGTCCTGGTCGTAGACGTGGATCATCGAGCCCTGGCGCAGCGAGGTGAGCGTCTTGTGGGTGGACTGCGTCGCGTACACGCGAACCCGCGCCCGGTCCGGGTCCGGCAGCAGCCTGCGCTCCAGCAGCGCCTGGTCACTGTCGCCCGCCGCCTCGAGCTCCGCGCGCTGCGCCTCCCAGGCCGCGCGGTACTCCGCAGTCTGGAACCTGCGCCGCAGTCGCCGCGCCGTCGCCATCGCGGTGCGCTGGCGGTAGGTCGGCGTGAAGGCCGCGAACGCGAACCAGGCCTCGTCCCACAGGAACACGAGGTCCGGCTTGATGGCCAGGCACTCCTCCATCACCCGCTCGACGTTGTAGACGAGGCCGTCGAAGGTGCAGTTGGTGAGCAGCAGCATCTTCACCTTGCCGAGGTCGCCGGTACGCCGGTAGTCGAGCAGGCGCTCCTTGATCTCGCGAAGCGGGACCGCGCCGTACATCGAGTACTGGTGCAGCGGGTACGAGTCCAGGTAGTCGACCCGCGCCCCGGCCAGCACCATGCCGTAGTGGTGCGACTTGTGACAGTCGTGGTCCACCAGCACGATGTCGCCCGGCTGAACCAGCGCCTGCACCACCACCTTGTTGGCCGTCGAGGTGCCGTTGGTGATGAAGAAGCTCTGTCGCGAGCCGAACGCGCGTGCGGCCAGCTCCTGCGCCGTCTTGATGGGGCCGGTAGGCTGCAGCAGCGAATCGAGGCCCCCGGACGTCGCGGACGTCTCGGCGAGAAAGATGTTCACGCCGTAGAACTCCGCCATGTCCTGGATCCAGTGCGACTTGATCACCGACTTGCCGCGCGAGATCGGCATCGCGTGGAACACGCCGGTGGGCTGCCGGCTGTACTCCTTGAGTGCGGTGAAGAACGGTGTCTGGTAGCGCTGGTTCACGCCGCGCAGCAGCGACAGGTGCTGCTCGAGATAGTCCATCTCGCGATAGAAGATGCGCTTGAAGTGCTCGACGTCGCCGCTCGCCGCGTGCTCCACCGCAACGTCGGTCACCAGGTAGAGATCCAGTTCCGGGCGCAGCTCGGCGATCTTGCGTCCGAGCAGGATGCTGCGCTCGGTGTCGGTGAGCTGCTCGATCTCCTCGTCGTCCAGTCCTTCCAGGTAGCGGCGGAGAATCTCGAGCTGGTGGCGTGAACGGAACGGGAAGCCGTAACGGATCACCACCGCCTGGATGTTGTAGTTGAACAGCACCGCGATCAGCGCGTCCTCGAAGCTGGGGACGACGACGGTGTCGTAGACGAAGCGGTCCTCCGGGCGGCGCACGCGGTGGAAACCGGCCCGGATCGCGCTCTCCTCCTGCTGCGTCAGCTCGTCGACGATCAACACCTCGAAGTAGGGCCGGGACGACGTGCTGTACTCGAACTGGTCGCGCAGCGCCTCGATGTCCTCGCCGCCCTCTTCGCCGAATTCGTCCTCGGAGATGTCGATGCTGTGCCGGCGGTAGGAATGGCTCACCAGCGCCCGGACCAGGCGCGCGATCACCCTCGCGAGCCCCGCATGGTCCTCGAGCTCGAACAGCCGCCACAGATAGCGAAAGTCCTCGCGCGACGGGAACGCGGTGTAGTCCTCGATGGTCTGCAGGAGGTTCAGCTCCTCGCGCAGCTCGTCGCGGCGTTCGGAGATGTCGCCGCCGCGCGCAGCCCTGGCGGCGATTCGGGCGCTGTGGGATTTCGCGGTCTGCCAGGTGTCGAAGCGCAGCTGGGAGAGGTTGTAGTAGTAGTTCAGCGAGCGGCGCGCGGGGCTCGCGGGAGTACCGTCGTTCATCATCCGTCTCCGTGGCCGTGCAGCTGCGCGCTGCGCTCGTGGATCAGCACCTGCGCGTCGTGCTCGGTGGCCGGCGCGACCATCGGCCGGCGGTGCTTCTCCAGCGCGCCCAGGGACTGCAGGTAGCTGTGGTCGAAGCCGTCGTGGCGGTAGACGCTGAAATCCACGTGCCGGTCGCGGAAGCTCTTCAGCGGCTGGCCCAGGCCGCGGATCCCCACCTCGCGCTCGCGCCGTACGCGCTCGAGGTTGATCTCGATGGGCATCAGCTCCTCGCCGACATTCGCCTGGTGGATCACGTTGCCGTGCGGACCGACGATGGTGGACAGCCCGTAGCCGCCGGCGCCGATGCCGTTGATGTCGAAGAAGAAGCACTGGTTCTGCGCCGCGCTCGCGCGCGCGATCGCGAGCTCCACGTCGCGGTCCAGCGTGTCGGTGAGCGTGGGGTGCAGGATCACCTCCGCGCCCATCGCCGCGAGGGTGCGCGTGGTCTCCGGGAACCACATGTCGTAGCAGATCGACACCCCGAAGCGCCCCACCTCGGGCACGTCGAACACCACGAACTCGGTGCCCGACGCGATGCCGTGCTCGTACGGACGGAACGGGAACATCTTGCGGTGCCGGGCGACCACGTGCCCCTCCGGGTTGATCACCGGCGCGGTGTTGTAGATCTGCCCGTCGCGGCGCTCGAACAGCGACCCCGGGATCAGCCAGATGCCGTGCCGGCGCGCCATCTCCTGGAACGCCTCCTCGGCGGGGCCGGGCAGGCTCTGCGCGTGCTCCGGGCTCGGACCGAACGCGCACAGCTCGCTGAACACCACCATCTGCACCCAGGGGTAGCGCATCATCAGGATGTTCAGGCGCTCGTCCATGCCCGGGAGGTTCGACGTGACCGCGGAGACGTGCATCTGCACGCCGGCGATGGAGAATGGAATCATTGGGGTGCCTGCTGGCTGGACGGCGCGGAAGCCGGGAGTCGGTGTCGTCCGAAACTTAACGCACGGCCGATGCCCCCTCAAGGAAACAGGCGCCGGTGTTTGCCGAGGGTGTCGGGCGGCCGCCGCGCGACGGGCTCCGGAGACCGCGCGAGGCCGGTGACGCCCCGTCAACCGTTTGAATCGACTGGAATCTCCCGGGCCCTCGGTGCGCGCGAGCGCCGCCGCGGCGCCGCACGCGGTTTTCGAGATACTTAACACGCCGCGGATGCGTGCGCGGCGCACCTGCGCGGCGGCCCTGTACACTGCGCGCCCGTGAGCCGTCCCGTGTCCCTGCCCACCGCCCTGCGCTCGGCGCTGTTCGCCGTCGCGATCGCGCTCCTCACGATGGTCTGGGCGCTGGTGTCGCTCGCGACCTTCCCGCTCCCGTACCCCGTGCGCTACCGGGTGATCAGCCGCTGGAACGCGGCGGTGCGCTGGCTGCTGCGGGTCGTGGTGCGGCTCGACTACCGCATCGAGGGCGCACAGAACGTGCCGGACACCCCGTGCATCGTGTTCAGCAAGCACGAGTCGGCGTGGGAGACGATCATCTTCCCGCTGATCTTCGTGCCCCAGACGTGGGTGCTGAAACGCGAGCTGCTGCGTCTCCCGTTCTTCGGCTGGGGGCTCGGGCTGCTCGACCCGATCGCGATCGACCGCAAGGCGGGCAGCGCCGCGCTGCAGCAGGTGATCACCCAGGGCCGCGAGCGGCTCGCGCGCGGGATCTGGGTGGTGATCTTCCCCGAGGGCACCCGCGTCGCCCCGGGCACCCGGCGCCGCTACAAGCAGGGCGGCGCCAGCCTCGCGGCCGCCACCGGCACCCCGGTGCTGCCGGTGGCGCTGGACTCGGGCGACTACTGGGGCCGCAACAGCTTCATCAAGCACCCCGGCATGGTGCGGGTGGTGATCGGCGAGCCCATCGACACCCGGGGCCTGGGCGCGGGCGAGATCAACCGCCGCGCGGAAGCCTGGATCGAGGCCACGGTGGCGCAGCTTCGCGCCGCGCGGGCGGCGACGGCGGCGCCGGGCTGAGCCGGCTGCTTGAAGGCGCGCCGGGCGGGCAGTACGGTTGCCGGCTCAGAGGTTTCACGGGTCACTACCCATGGCAGCGGTGTTCTCCACGTTCCTGCGCGGCCTGGTCGGCATCGCCGCCAGCGTGCTGCTGGTCGCGGTCGTCTGGACCCTGTACGTGCAGCGCGACGCCGTGAGCCGCGTCACGGCGCCGCTCGTGAACCTGCTGGTTCCCGGATCGACGTCGGCGGAAGCGGCCGCGGACGCCGCGCCTGCGCCGGCAGCGCCGGCCGCCGGCAGCGCGGCTGCGGAGACCCCACCCGCGACGGACACGGCGGCCGCGGCGCCGGCGGCCGGCGGCGGAGCGACCGCGACGGCCGCCGCGCGCGAGACCGGATCCGGCGCCGCGGCGGACACGGAACAGAGCGCGCCCGCGGCCGGCGCCGAGGCCGGGCCGGCCCCGGACGGGACCGCGCCGGGAGCCGCGACCGACGCGAGCGCGCCCGGGCGCCGCCCGTGAACACCGCAGACCGCCGGTTCCCCGCCACGCGCATGCGCCGTATGCGCCGCGACGCGTTCTCGCGCCGCCTGATGCGCGAGTCCACCCTCGCCGCCGGCGACCTGATCTGGCCGGTGTTCGTGATCGAGGGCGGCGGCGCCCGCGAGCCCGTACCGTCCATGCCGGGCGTGGAACGCCTCAGCGTGGACCTGCTGCTGGATGCCGCCGCGCAGGCCGCAGAGCTCGGGGTGAGTGCGGTGGCGCTGTTCCCCAACCTGCCGGGCAGCCTGCGCAGCGACGACGCCGCGCAGGCCTGGAACCCCGAGGGCCTGGTGCAGCGCGCGGTACGCAACCTCAAGCGCGAGGTGCCGGGCCTCGGCGTGATCACCGACGTGGCCCTCGATCCCTACACCTCCCACGGCCAGGACGGGCTCATCGACGACAGCGGATACGTCGTGAACGATCTCACGGTGGAGGCGCTGCAGCGCCAGGCCCTGTCTCACGCCCGCGCGGGCGCCGACGTCGTCGCGCCGTCGGACATGATGGACGGGCGCATCGGCGGCATCCGCGAGGTGCTGGAGACGGAGGGCTTCGTCAACACCCGCATCCTCGCCTACTCGGCGAAGTACGCGTCGTGCTTCTACGGCCCGTTCCGCGACGCGGTCGGCGCGACCGCGACCCTGGGCGGCGCCGACAAGTACAGCTACCAGATGGACCCCGCGAACAGCGACGAGGCGCTGCACGAGGTCGCCACGGATCTGCGCGAGGGCGCGGACATGGTGATGGTGAAGCCGGGGCTCCCGTACCTGGACGTGGTGCGCCGGGTGAAGGACACGTTCGGCGTGCCCACCTTCGCCTACCAGGTGAGCGGCGAGTACTCCATGCTGATGGCCGCCATCGGCAACGGCTGGCTGGACGAGCGCCCGGCGATCCTGGAATCGCTCACCGCGTTCAAGCGCGCGGGCGCCGACGGCGTCCTGACCTACTTCGCGCTGCAGGCGGCGCGCTGGCTGCGCGACGGCTGAGCCGTCCGGCGTTTCCCCGACTGCGGCGCGAGAGAGCGCGCCGCCGTGATCAGTCCTCCGGCCAGCGCCGGCTGACGCGCGCGGCCTTGCGCTCGACGAGCTCCTCGAGGTCGCGCTTGTAGGCCTCGATGCGGTCCATCAGCGCCGCGTCACCCACCGCCAGGATCTGTGCCGCCAGCAGGCCCGCGTTGCGCGCGCCGTTGATCGCCACGGTGGCCACCGGCACGCCCGCCGGCATCTGCACGATGGACAGCAGCGAGTCCTCGCCGGCCAGCAGCGTGCTCGCCACCGGCACGCCGATCACGGGCAGCGGCGTGACGGCGGCCACCATGCCCGGAAGGTGCGCGGCGCCGCCGGCGCCGGCGACGATGACGCCCAGACCCCGGCCGCGCGCGTCGCGCGCGTACTCCATCATCCGCACCGGCGTGCGGTGCGCGGAGACCACCGTGATCTCGTGGGGCACGCCCAGCTCGGCGAGCGCCTCCGCGGCAGCGCTCATGACCTCGAGGTCCGAGTCGCTGCCCATGATGATGCCCACCCTCGGTTGACTCATGCGTCCTCCTCGCCGGCGATACCGAGCACCCGCTGCACCTCGATCGCCTTGCGCCGCGCGTTCTCGAGGTCGCGATCGATCACGGTGACGTGACCCATCTTGCGGTTCGGGGCGCTGCGCCCCTTGCCGTACACGTGCACCGAGACTCCCGGCACCGCCAGCGCCTCGCGCAGGCCGTGGATCACCGGGCGCCCGCTGCTTCCCTCGGCGCCCAGCAGGTTGATCATCGCCGCCGGCGACAGCTCCGACGTGTCGCCCAGCGGCAGGCCCAGCACCGCGCGCAGGTGCTGCTCGAACTGGTCGGTGACGTTGGCCTCGATGGTGTGATGGCCGGAGTTGTGGGTGCGCGGCGCGACCTCGTTGACCAGCAGCGCCCCGGCACGATCGAGGAACAGCTCCACGCCGAAGATGCCCACGCCGTCCAGCGCCTCCACGGTGCGCACCGCCAGCGCCTGGGCCGCGGCGGCCGTCTCGGGCGCGATGCGCGCCGGCGCGAGCAGCATCTCGAGCGCGTTCACGCCCTCGCGGAACACCATCTCCACGACCGGGTAGCAGCGGGTGTCGCCGTCGAGGCCACGCGCCACCAGCACGGCGAGCTCGCACTGCGCGTCCACGAAGCGCTCCAGCATCGACGGCACGTGCAGCGCCTGCGCGAAATCGTCCGGCCCGCGCATCACCGCGACGCCGCGCCCGTCGTAGCCGCCGCGGCGCGCCTTCTGCACCAGCGGCCAGCCGAAGCGCGCGAAGGCTTCCCGATCCGCACCGTCCACCGCGACGAACTCCGGCACCGGGATGCCGTGCGCGGCGAAGTGGCGCTTCTGCTCGAGCTTGTCCTGCACGATCGCCAGCACCCGGGGCGCGGGGCGGATCAGATGGCCCTCCTCGGCGAGCTGCGCCAGCACGCCGGTGTCGATGGCCTCGAGGTCGAAGGTGGTGACGTCGCACGCCTCCACCAGCTCGCGAAGCCGCGCCGGGTCGTGGTAGTCGCCGACGATCTGGTGACCCGCCACCTGCCCCGCGGGCGAGTTGGGCGTCGGGTCCAGCACCACCGCGAGGCAGCCCAGCTTGACCGCGCGCGTCACCATCATGCGCCCGAGCTGGCCGCCGCCGATGATGCCTACCCGCGCCAGCGGGTACTTGAACGGCGCGCTCACCTGCACGGCCCCGCCCGCTCGCGCGGCACCCGCCGGCACGGCGCGTGAGCGCGTCGCCGGCTTCCCGCGACGTCCCCGGCACCCGTCGCGACGGGGCGGACCGGTTCGGCACGATGACCCATGGCGCCCGGTCGCGCTCAGCCGGCGGCGACGCCGGCCCACGGCGACATGATGAACGCGCCGCCGCTGCTCTCGCCGCGCGCCGGATCGCGGGCCACGACGTTGGGGCACGCGTAGAGCACCGGGTACACCGCGTTGGGCTCGCGGTACACGCGGTGACGCTCGGCGAGGCGCGCCACGACGGCCTCGTCCAGGGACTCGAACGCGGTCACCCACGGCGTGCCGCTGACGTCGATGCGCGGCGTGTGAACCGCCTGCTCCACGCTCATGCGGTAGTCGACCAGGAAGGACAGGATCTGCATCACGGCGGCCATGATGCGCCGCCCGCCGGAGGCGCCGGCCGCAAAGCGCACGCCGTCGCCGCGCTGCACCGCCACCGGGCACATGTTCGACAGCGGACGCCTGCCCGGCGCGATGGAGTTGGGCCGTCCCGGGCGCGGGTCGAACCACATCATGCCGTTGTTCATCAGGATGCCCGTGCCGGGCAGCATCACCTTCGAGCCGAACACCGAGAGCAGCGTCTGCGTCAGCGCGACGAGGTTGCCGTCGCGATCGACCACGCTGATGTGCGTGGTGCACCCCGGCGCGCGGCGGTCGTCGGCGTCGCCCATCGTCGCGAGCCGCGTCTCGTAGCCGGCGAGCAGGGCGTCCGCGTAGGCGAGGTAGGCCTCGGCGTCCGGCGCCGCGCCGGGCGTGAACGCCGGCTCCATCGCGGCCAGCACCTGCTGCAGCGTCGGCCCGGCGGTGAGCCCCGGCGCGGTGAACACCCGCGCGCCGCGGTAGCGGCACGCGTCCGCGTCGCCGACCCTGGGCGCGACGGCGGCGAGGTCCGCGGCGCGCAGGAAGCTTCCCGCCGACTCCAGATCGGCGGCCAGCGCGGCGGCCAGATCGCCGCGGTAGAAGTCCTGCCAGCCGGCCTCCGCGATGCGCTGCAGGGTGTCGGCCAGGCGCCCGAGACGGATGCGCGGCACCGGCCCGCCCCACTCCCCCGCAGGCGCGAAGCCGCCCGGCAGGTAGCAGCGCGCGCTCTCCTCGAAGCGCGCCAGCACCGGCGCCGCGGCCGCGATCTTCAACGTCGCGTACCAGTCCACGACCATGCCGGCGCGCGCGCTCTCCAGCGCCGGCGCGATCAGCTCCGCGAGCGGCCGGGTGCCGAAGCGCTCCGCGGCCGTGGCGATGCCCGCGAGGTAGGCCGGCGCGGCGAAGGACGCCGGGCCGTGCACGTTGCGGTCGTCCACCACCGCGGGCCAGCCGAAGAGGTCGTCGTCGACGCCGCCCTCGGCGAGCGCGTAGAAGGCCGGGTCCAGGTCCAGCGGCGCGCGCACCCCGAACTCCACCGCGTGGCAGCGTCCGCTGGCCGCCTCCAGGTACAGCAGGTTGCCGCAGCCCCCGAGGCCGCTCATCCACGGCTCCAGCGTGCCGATGGCGAGCGAGGTCGCCACGGCCGCGTCGATCGCGTTGCCGCCGTCCGCGAGCACCGCGGCGCCGATCGCGCTGGCCTGGTGGTGCTGGCTCGCGACCAGCCCGCCAGCGGCGCTCACCGCCGGCTTCGTCACGGTCCAGGTCTCGCGCAGCGTCGGGGCGGGAATCATGGAGACATCCGTTGCGGACCGCGGTCCGGGGTGCGAGGGGGGCGCCAGTATAATCCGCCGCACTCCCGGGTCCTTGCGAGGCAGCGCATGGCGCCGAAACGCGTCGACGTGATCTCCAGCGAGATCGCGTTTCAGGGTCATTTCCGCGTCGATCGCCACTGTCTGCGGGTGGAGCAGCACGCCGGCGGCATGGGCTCGCCGATGACCCGCGAGGTCTTCGAGCGCGGCCAGGTCGCGGCGGTGCTGCCGCTGGATCCGGACCGCGAGCAGGTCGTGCTGATCGAGCAGTTCCGTCCGGGCGCCTGGGCCTGCGGCTGGCAGCCGTGGCTGCTCGAGTGCGTCGCCGGCATCATCGAGCCCGGCGAGACGCCGGAGGCCGTGTGCCGCCGCGAGGCGGAGGAGGAATCGGGCTGCCGGATCACCGACCTGTTCCCGATCGCGGCGCCGTTCCTCTCCAGCCCCGGGGCCTGCTCGGAGACGGTCGCGCTGTTCTGCGGGCGGGTGGACGCGTCGCGCGCCGGCGGGCTGCACGGCCTGGACGAGGAGCACGAGGACATCCGGGTCTACACCTACGGCCTCGACGAGGCGCTCGCGTTGCTGGAGGCCGGGCGAATCGTCAACGCGAAGACCATCATCGCGCTGCAGTGGCTGGCCCTGAACCGCGGGCGGGTGCTCGCGCGCTGGCGCGCCGGCGCGGCGCCGGCATGAGCCTGCGGGTCGCGAGCCTGAGCATCTACCCGGTGAAGTCCACCGCCGGGCTCGCGCTCGCCGACGCGACGGTGGAGGCCCGGGGGCTCGCGCTCGACCGGCGCTGGATGGTGGTGGACGCGGGCGGGCGCTTCCTGACCGGCCGCGCGCACCCCGCGCTGGTCACCGTCACCGCGCGGCCCGACGGCGCGGGCCTCGCGCTCGCCGCGCCGGGCCGCGACACGCTGCGCATCGCCGACGCGACCGGTGCCGGGCGCGGGGAGCGGATCCCGGTGGAGGTCTGGGGCAGCACGGTGCAGGCGGTCACGGTGGACCCGGCGGCGGACCGCTGGCTGGAGGAGCTGCTGGGCCTGCCGTGCCGGCTGGTGCACATGGACGCGCACGCGGCGCGGGGGATAGACCCCGAGCACGCGCGCCCCGGCGACGAGGTCAGCTTCGCCGACGGCTATCCGTTGTTGCTGATCGGCGAGGCGTCGCTGGCCGATCTCGCCAGCCGCACGCCCGGCTCCCCCGACATGCGCCGCTTCCGCCCGAACGTCACCGTGGCCGGCGGCGCGCCGTTCGCCGAGGACGGCTGGCGGCGGCTGCGCATCGGCGCGGTGGAGTTCGACGTGCCGAAGCCGTGCGACCGCTGCGTGATGACCACCATCGACCCGGACACCGGCGTGCCCGACGCGGGCCGCGAGCCGCTGTTGACCCTGAGCCGCTACCGCCGCGATCGGACGCGCGGGATCCTGTTCGGCGTGAACCTGATCCCGCGGGGCGTCGGAACGGTGAGCGTCGGGGATCCGGTGGAGATCCTCGACTGAGATCTGGTGAAGCGTTCACCGCGCCTGCCGCGACGCCGCCCGCACCGGGCCGCCGCGACCGGCCGCCGCGGAAGCGCTGCGCCCGCGTCACGTCCCAGCGCTATCATTGCCGGCCATGACCTACTGCCTCGCGATGAAGCTGGACGCCGGCCTCGTGTTCGCGGCGGACACGCGCACCAGCGCCGGGGTGGACTACGTCACCGCCTACGGCAAGCTGCACGTGTTCGCGCCGGGCGACGACCGGCTGTTCGTGCTGCTGTCGGCGGGCAACCTGGGCAACACCCAGGAGATGGTGGACGTGCTGCGCCAGGAGGTCACTGACCGGGCCTCGCCCGGTCTCGCGACGGTGCGCCACATCAGCGACGCCGCGCGGCACGTCGGCGACGTCAGCGTGCGGGTACAGAACCGACACCGTGACGCGCTGGGCAGCGCCGGCATCAGCGGCGACGTGTCGCTGATCCTGGGCGGCCAGATCCGCGGCGGCGCGCACGAGATCTTCCTGATCTACCCGCAGGGCAACTACATCCACGCGTCGCGGCAGACGCCGTACCTGCAGATCGGCGAGAGCAAGTACGGCAAGCCGATGCTGGACCGGGTGCTGCGCGCCGACACCACGCTGGAGGACGGCGCGCGCCTCGCGCTGGTGTCGCTGGACGCGACCATGCGCTCCAACGTGAGCGTGGGTCCGCCCTTCGACCTCGGCATCTACCCTCGCGACGGCTTCGCGCTGGCGCGCAACGAGCGCATCCAGGTGGACTCCGACTTCTACCGCCGCTTCCGCCTCGCGTGGCAGGACGGGCTCGAGACGGCCTTCCGCGGCCTGCCCCCGTTCGACTGGGAAGCGACGCAGCCCGATCGGATCGAGCGCAGCGCCGGCTCGTGAGCACGCCGTCGCCCTGGCGCGCGCGGCTGCTCGCCGTCACCGACGCGCCGCGCTTCCAGCGCTTCATCATCGCGCTGATCGTGATCAACGCGGTGATCCTGGGCCTCGAGACCTCGCCGACCGCGATGGCCCATGCGGGAAGCGTGCTCCTGGCAGTGGACGCCGTCATCCTGGCCGTGTTCGTGGCCGAGATCGCGATGCGCATCGGGGCCCACGGCGGCGCCTTCTTCCGCGACCCGTGGAGCCTGTTCGACACCTTCGTGGTCGGCATCGCGCTGGTGCCGGCCAGCGAGGGCTTCGCCGTCCTGCGCGCGCTGCGGGTGCTGAGGGTGCTGCGCATCGCGAGCGCGGTGCCGCGCATGCGGCGTGTGATCGGCGCGCTGCTGGACTCCCTGCCGGGACTGGGTTCCGTGGTGTCGATCCTGCTGCTGGTGTTCTACGTCGCCGGCGTGATGGCGACGAAGCTGTTCGGCGACGGCTTCCCCGAGTGGTTCGGCAGCCTCCCCCGCAGCCTCTACTCGCTGTTCCAGATCATGACGCTCGAGAGCTGGTCGATGGGCATCGTGCGACCCGTGATGGCCGTGTACCCCTATGCGTGGGCGTTCTTCGTGCCGTTCATCCTGATCGCCACGTTCACGATGCTGAACCTGTTCATCGCCGTCGTCGTGAACGCGATGCAGTCGCGCTACCACGAGGAGGAGGCCGCGGAGGCCGAGGCCGCGCACGCCGAACGCGGAGAGATGCTCGCGGAGCTGCGCGCGCTGCGCACCGAGGTGGCCGCGCTCAGCGAGGCGCTGGCGAACGGCGCCGGCAAGCGGCGCGACGGCTGATGGACGACATCCGGGCGCGCCGGCGCCCCGTCAGCGCACCCGGCGCGGCGGCGCCCGCCGCCGCCCGGCATGCGCGCGGCGATCAGAAGACGGCGCCGCGGGCGTCGATGCGCCACACCTCCTCCACCACGCCGCCGCGCACCGCGACGTACCAGTCGTGCAGGTTGACCGTGGGATCGCAGTGCCCCGGGACGAGCCGCACGCGCTCGCCCAGCGCCGGGCGGCGCGCCCCGGGCCCCGGCTCGATGCGCCCGTGCTCGTCGGAAGGCCGCGCGTAGACCGCCCCTGCAGGTTCCGCGACCGCCGGCGGCCCGGAGTCGAAGGCCAGCGCCTTGAGGCCCGCGTCCACCACCGCGTAGTCCTCACGCACCGCGCTCATCACCGTCGCGAGCACGAACAGCGCGTGCTCGAACTCGTGCACCGGCTCGCCGTCCGCGCCCAGGTTGCGCGCATAGTCCGCGTCCATGAACGCGTAGGAGCCGCACTGCAGCTCGTTGTACAGACCGCTGCCGGCCTCGATGCGGAACGTGCCCGTACCGGCGCCGGCCACCGTGTCGCAGTCGAGCCCCGCGTCGGCCAGCAACGCGACCGTCTCGCGGGTCGCGGCGACCGCCGCGCCGATCGCGCGCTCGCGTTCCTGCGGCGTGCGCAGATGCTGCGCGCTGCCGTGGTAGGCCTGCAGGCCGGCGAAGCGAAGACCCGGCGTGTCGGCCACCCGCTGCGCCAGCGCCACGGCCGCCGCCCCGGGCGCCACGCCGCACCGCGCCGCGCCGACGTCGATCTCCACCAGCACCCCGAGCTCCGCGCCTTCGCGCACCGCGGCGGCGCCCAGCGCGGTCACGTTGCCGGCGTCGTCCGCGCACACCGCGGCCCGCGCCCGCGCGGCGAGCGCCGCGAGGCGCGCGATCTTGCGCTCCCCCACCACCTCGTTGCTCACCAGCACGTCGGGCACGCCGCCGTCCACCAGGGCTTGCGCCTCGCTCACCTTCTGGCAGCACACGCCGACCGCACCCAGCGCGATCTGGCGCTTCGCGACCGCCGCGCACTTGTGGGTCTTCGCGTGCGGGCGCAGGCGCACGCCTGCGTCCCGCGCCAGCTCCGCCATCCGCGCGAGGTTGCGCTCGAACG
>CBDUCN010000113.1:0-14111 GCA_965365655.1 uncultured Gammaproteobacteria bacterium
AGGTTCTTGCCGATGTCGTGGATGTCGCCCTTGACCGTGCCGATCACCATCTTGCCGATGGACCGGGCGCCGGTCTCGGTGAGCAGCGGGCGCAGGATCTCCATGCCGCCCTTCATCGCGTTCGCGGACAGCAGCACCTCGGGCACGAACAGGATGCCGTCGCGGAAGTCGATGCCCACGATGCGCATTCCCTCGACCAGCGCCTCGTCGAGAACGCGCTTGGGCGTCCATCCGCGCCCGAGCAGGATGTGGGTCGCCTCCTCGATCTCGTCCTTGAGACCGTCGTAGAGGTCGTCGTGCATCTGCTTGACGAGCTCGTCGTCGGGCAGCGCGGCGAGGTCGATGTCGTCGCCGTCGTCGATGTCGTCCGTCATGGTCGCGCACCCCGTGAATGCTGCAAGCCGCACGCATGGGCGGGCCCCGGAGGGCCGCCTCGGTGCGAGCATTCTGGGGTCGGCGATCCCGCGCGACGTGCGTTGCGGCGACATGGGGTTACCCGCCGACGACGCCGATGCGGGCGGCGGTCACGCCTTCGGCGCCGCTGCTACACTCGTGCGCCTTCCCCATCGCCACCGGGAAACGCCCGATGAGCCAGCAGCCCCCCGACCCGCGCGTCATCGACGGCAAGGCATTCGCGGCCCGCGTGCGCGAGCGCGTCGCGGCGGGCGTCGCGGCGATCGCGCCGCAGGGAGTCACCCCGGGCCTCGCCGTGGTGCTGGTCGGCGAGAACCCCGCGAGCCAGGTCTACGTGCGCAACAAGGCGCGCCAGACCCGGGAGGCCGGCATGCAGTCCTTCGAGCACAGGCTGCCGGCGGACACCGGCGAGGACGACCTGCTGGCGGTGGTGCGCCGGCTCAACGACGACCCGGCGGTGCACGGCATCCTGGTGCAGCTCCCTCTGCCGGAGCAGATCCGCGAGGCGGCGGTGATCGACGCCATCGACCCGGCCAAGGACGTGGACGGCTTCCACGTCCACAACGCCGGCCGGCTGGCGACCGGCGGCGAAGGACTGGTGCCGTGCACCCCGCTCGGCTGCCTGATGCTGCTGGAGGATCGGCTCGGCGACCTGTCCGGGCAGCGCGCGCTGGTGCTGGGCCGCTCGAACATCGTCGGCAAGCCGATGGCGCAGCTCCTGCTGCAGAAGAGCTGCACGGTCACGATCGCGCACTCGCGCACCCGCGACCTCCGCGAGGAATGCCTGCGCGCCGAGATCCTGGTCGCGGCGGTGGGCCGTCCGCGCATGGTGCCCGGCGACTGGGTGCGCGAGGGCGCGACCGTGATCGACGTCGGCATCAACCGCGTGCCGGCAGCCGACGGCAAGTCGCGGCTGGTCGGGGACGTGGACTTCGACAGCGCGCTGCCCCGCGTCGCCGGCATCACCCCGGTGCCGGGCGGCGTCGGGCCCATGACCATCGCCTGCCTGCTGCACAACACGCTCACCGCCGCGTGCCGTCAGCACGGGCTCGCGCGGCCCTGAGCGGGCGCGGGCGCCCGGCAGCGCGCTGCGCCGGGACACTCGGCGCGGGTACGAGCCGCGTGGCGGTACGGCCGCCCCTGGCGCGCCGCGCCGATCGCGTCGCGCACGGCGGCGGCCGCGGTGCCGCCCGCGACGCGAGCCCCGGATGAGCGACCCGCTCGCGCGCCCCGTGCGCGACTACGCGGACGTGGACGCGCTGCTGCTGTCACGGGTGCGCGACGATCCCCGGCCCTACGCCGCGCGCGCGCACCTTGCCGGCGTCGCGGTGCGCGAGCTGCTGGCCCGCGAGGGTGTGGATCCCGCCGCGCTGCACGCGCTGCACGTCGCCGGGTCCAAGGGCAAGGGCTCCACCGCGCTGATGACCGAGGCGTTGCTTCGCGACGCGGGCGTGCGCACCGGCACGTACACCTCGCCGCACCTGCGGCGCTGGAACGAGCGCATCCGGGTCGACGGCGAGCCGGTCAGCGATGCGGCGCTGGCCGCGGCGCTCGAGTGCCTGCGCCCGCACGTCGCGGCGCTGGACGCGGCCGGCGACGACGCGGCGCCCACGTTCTTCGACCTGGTCACGGCCGCCGGGCTGCTGATCCTCGCGCGCTCGGGGTGCGCGGCCGCGGTCGTGGAGACCGGCCTCGGCGGGCGCTACGACGCGACGAAGGCGATCAGCCCGGCGGCATGCTGCATCACCAGCATCGAGCTGGAGCACACCGACAAGCTGGGCCCCACGCTGGCGGACGTGGCCTGGCACAAGGCGGGGATCATCGCCCCGGGCGTACCCGTGGTGGTCGGCGAGCTACCGCCGGAGGCGGCGGACGTGGTGGAGGACTGCGCGGCGGCGGCCGGCGCTCGCGTGCTGCGCGCGGGCCGCGACTGGTCGGTGCAGGCATCGCCCGCCGACGGCGGCCA
Source organism: uncultured Gammaproteobacteria bacterium (assembly GCA_965365655.1). Lineage (GTDB taxonomy): Bacteria > Pseudomonadota > Gammaproteobacteria > HK1 > HK1 > JBFHNV01. The sequence goes on from CBDUCN010000113.1 coordinate 2,381, forward strand.
GCGGATCGTCGTGCGCTGGTGCTGGGAAGGAGCGCCGCGAACCGCCGAGCTGCAGCTGCGCCACGCGGGCCGTCACCTGGCCGTCGACGCCGCGCTCGCGCTGATGCTCGCGCGCGCGGCGGGTCACGACTGCCGCGCCGACGCCCTCGCCGACTGCGAGCTGCCGGGCCGCGCACAGGTGCTCTCGCGCTCGCCGTGGATCGTCGCCGACGCCGCGCACACGGCGGCCTCGTTCGCGGCGCTCGCGGACACCCTGGCCGGAATCCCGGCGCGCGGCCGGTGCTTCGTGGTCTCCACGGTGCGCGGAAAGCCGCCGCAGGCCCTCGCGCGCCTGCTCGGCGGGGCGCGCCGCGTGTTCGTGACGCGCGCGGATCGGCTGCGCTCCGCGCCGCCCGGCGAGCTCGCGGCCGCGCTCGGCGGCCTCGATGCGGCACTTCAGACCGTCGTCGTCGAGGATCCGCGCGAAGCGCTCGTGCGGGCGCGGGCGGAGCTGGAGCCTGGCGAGCTGCTGTGCGCGTGCGGCTCCACGTACCTGGCCGGCATCGCGATCGAGTGCCTCGCCGGCGGCGCGCCCGGAGACGCACCCGGACGGTGAGCCCGGCGCCTCCGGCGCCGCGGGCACCGCGCCCGGCCGGGACTCAGTCGGGCGCCGGCAGCAGGTACTCGGCGGCGGCGTCCTCCAGCCACGCGAACACGTAGTCCGCGAAGCTGCGGTGCGCGTACACGTGGTAGCCCGGCGCGTCGCTCACCTGGTGCAGCAGCATGTGCGCGCGCGCGAGCGCGGTCTGCGCGCAGCGCCCCGCCCCGAACGCGACCGGGTCGAGGTCCAGGCTGCAGCCCTTCATCAGCACGTCGCGCGCCCGCGGCCCCTCGAGGAGCAGGATCACGCGGCTGTGGCTCACGTCGCTCACGAGCGCGTGGCGCCCGGACAACGCCTCCTCGAGCGCCGCGGCCAGCGGCGGGGCATCCGCCCCGTCGCGCACCGCGAGCCACTCGTCGGGGCCCAGCCACAGCACGCGGGTCGCGCCGTCCGCGCTCGCGACGGTGTTCGGCTCGCGCGGCGGGGCCACGCCCAGCACGCCCTCGACCGCGCGCTGGAACGCGCGCCCGCCGTCACCGCGCAGGCACAGCTGCGCCGCGTCCGGCAGCGGCTCCAGGCGCACCGCGGCATCGGCGGCACGCACTCGCGCCTCCAGGCCCCGGTGGGCCAGCGCGTGCTGTCGCAGCCAGGCGTCAGCCATTCATCCGTTCTCCCGTCGGGTCGAAGAACACCGGCTCGCACACCGTCGCGCGGGCGACGTGGCCCTGCAGCGGCAGCAGCACCTCCTGGCCGTGGCGCGCCCGCCCGCCGCGCACCAGCGCCAGCGCGATCGAGTGTCCCAGGTTCTGGCTCCAGTAGCTCGACGTCACGTGACCGATCATCGGCACCGGCGGCTCGCCGCCGAAGTGCTCGACGATCTGCGCACCCTCGGGCAACACGAAATCCGGGTCCTCGCTGCGCAGGCCGACGAGCTGCTTGCGATCCGCGCGGCGGCTGTCGGGGCGCTCCAGGGAGCGGCGCCCGATCCAGTCCTTGGCCTGGCTGCACATGCGCTCCATGCCCAGGTCCAGCGGCGTCACGGTGCCGTCGGTCTCCTGCCCCGCGATGATGAAGCCCTTCTCCGCGCGCAGCACGTGCATCGTCTCGGTGCCGAAGGGCGTGATGCCGAAGCGTGCGCCGGCATTCATCAGCGTGCTCCACAGCGCGAGGCCGTGATCGGCCGGCACGTTGATCTCGAACGACAGCTCGCCGGTGAACGACACGCGGAGCACGCGCGCCGGGATGCCCGCGACCGTGCCCTCGCGAACGCTCATGAACGGGAAGGCCTGCGGGTCGAGGTCGATGTCGCGGGTCAGCTCCGACAGCAGGCGCCGTGCGTGGGGGCCGCAGATCGAGGCCGTCGCCCAGTGCTCGGTCACCGAGTTGCAGTACACCTCGAGATCCGGCCACTCGGTCTGCAGCCACTCCTCCAGCCAGCCGAGCACCCGCGCCGCGTTGCCCGACGTGGTGTGCATCAGGTAGCGGTCCTCGGCCAGGCGCACGGTGACGCCGTCGTCGAACACCATGCCGTCCTCGGTGCACATCAGCCCGTAGCGGCAGCGGCCCACCGCCAGCGACTTCCAGCCGTTGGTGTACACGCGGTTGAGCAGATCCGCGGCGTGCGGGCCGCGGATGTCGATCTTGCCGAGCGTGGACGCGTCCAGGATCCCGATGGCGCTGCGCGCGGCGACGCACTCGCGGCTCACCGCGTCGCGCATCGATTCGCCATTGCGGGGGTAGTACCAGGCCCGCTTCCACTGCCCGACGTCCTCCCACAGCGCGCCGTGGGCCTCGTGCCACCCGTGCATCGGCGTGCGGCGCACCGGGTCCATCAGCGCGCCGAGGTCGCGCCCGGCCAGCGCGCCGAACGTGACCGGGGTGTACGGCGGACGGAAGGTCGTGGTGCCCACCTGCGGGATCGGCTGGCCGCGGGCGTCGCCCAGGATGGCCAGCGCGTTCACGTTGCTGGTCTTGCCCTGGTCCGTGCCCATCCCCGTGGTCGTGTAGCGCTTGGTGTGCTCCACCGAGCGGTAGCCCTCGCGCGCGGCGAGGCGGATGTCGGCGGCGGTGACGTCGTTCTGGAAGTCCACGAAGCTCTTGTTCGCGCGCACCCCCGGCGCCAGCGGCACCTGCCACAGCGCGCGCGGCGCGCCGCTGCGCCGTGCCTGCACCTTCGGCGCGGCCGGCGCCGCGCGGCGGCGGAAGCCCGCGTCCGCGGCGGCGGCCTTGCCCGCCTCGCGGCCCTCCGACATCACGAAGTCGAGGTCGAAGGTGCCGTTCGCGGCGCCGGCCACGCGCGCCGCCTGCGCCGGCTCGCCGGGCACGAAGCAGGCCTTCGCGTCGTCGAACACCACCTTGCCGCCGGACTGCGAGTGCAGGTGCACCGCCGGCGACCAGCCTCCCGACATGCACACCAGGTCGACGTTCATCGGCCGCAGGTGACCGGCCACGCCCCTGCCATCCGCGGTGATCGGCGCCACCTCGACGCGGTTCACCCGCTGCCGGGCGGAGTAGGCGGCGACGACCGCGCGGCCCGTGAGCACCTCGATGCCGCGCCGGCGGGCCTCCTCGGCGAGATCCGCCGGCGCGTCGCCGCGCGCCTCGACCATGCACACCGACGCGCCGGCGTCGCTCAGGTCCAGCGCCGCGTCCCATGCCGCGTCGTTGGTGCCGCTCACCACGACGCGCATGCCCGCACGCACCGCGTACCGGTTCACGTAGGTGCGCGCGGCGCCGGCCAGCATCACGCCCGGCAGGTCGTTGTTGCGAAACACCAGCGGACGCTCGTGCGAGCCGGTGGCAATCACCACCTGCCGCGCGCGCACCTTCCACAGGCGCTGCCGGGCCCGGCCCCCGAGCGTCCCGGGGGACAGGTGGTCGCCCAGGCGTTCAACCAGCCCGAGGTAGTTGTGGTCGAAGTACGCGAAGACCTGGGTGCGGGTGAGCACGCGCACGTTGTCCATCGCGCGCAGCTCGGCGGTCGCCTCCGCGACCCACTGCGTCGCGGGCGCATCGTCGATCACGTCGCGCGTGCCCAGCAGCGCGCCGCCGGTCTCCGCCTGCTCGTCGGCGAGCAGCACCCGCGCACCGGCGCGCGCCGCCGACAGCGCTGCCGACAGGCCCGCCGGCCCGGCGCCTGCGACCAGCACGTCGCAGTGGGCGTGCATCTTGTCGTACACGTCCGGATCCGGCTCCTGGGGCGCCCGGCCCAGGCCGGCCGCGCGGCGGATCACCGCCTCGTATTGCATCCACAGCTTCGGCGGCCACATGAAGGTCTTGTAGTAGAAGCCGGCCGGGAACAGCCGCGAGAGCATCCCGTTCACCGCACCCACGTCGAAGCGCAGGTGCGGCCAGCGGTTCTGGCTGTGCGCGACGAGCCCGTCGTACAGCTCCACCTGCGTCGCACGCAGGTTCGGCTGCGTCGCAGCGCCGGTCTCGAGCTGCACCAGCGCGTTCGGCTCCTCCGACCCGGCGGTCACGATGCCGCGGGGGCGGTGGTACTTGAAGCTGCGCCCGACCAGGTGCACGTCGGCGGCGAGCAGCGCCGACGCGAGCGTGTCGCCATGGAAGCCGGTGTACTCCCGATCGTCGAAGCGGAACGCGAGCGGACGGTCGCGGTCGATGCGCCCGCCCGAGAACAGTCGGTTCGGCTGGTTCACGCGCCGCCCTTCCCCGCCGCCGGCGGCGGCTCGCCCATCGCGTACACCGCGAGGATCTCGTGGCTCACGGTGTGCCGCGTGACGTTGAACCAGCGCCGGCACCCCTGTGCGTGCACCCATCGCTCGTGATGCACCCCGCGCGGGTTGCTGCGCATGAACAGGTAGTCGGCCCACGCGTCGTCGTCGAGCGCGAACGGGTCCGGCGGACGCACGATGTGCGCCTCACCGCCGCAGGTGAACTCCGACTCGTCGCGCGGGCCGCAGTGCGGGCATTCGATCAGGAACATGGTGCTTTCGCTGCAAACGGTGCGTGTACCCGGCCGGCGCGCTGGGCGCAGAGGACCCGCGGGCTCGATGACCGGCTCCCGTGGTCTTCCCTGCGGGCTGCGCGACCGTCGCGGCCCTGCGGCGACATCCCGGCCATCCGACGCCCCCGCATCAGTGCGCGACCGCCGCCGCGCCGTGCTCGTCGATGAGCATGCCGCTGACGAAACGGTCCAGGGTGAACGGGGCGTTGATCGGGTGCGGCTCGTCGCGCGCGATGGTGTGGGCGAACACCCAGCCGGATCCCGGCGTCGCCTTGAAGCCCCCGGTGCCCCAGCCGCAGTTGAAGAACAGGTTCTTCACCGGCGTCTTCGACAGGATGGGGCTCGCGTCCGGGCACACGTCCACGATGCCGCCCCAGGAGCGGAGCATGCGCAGGCGCGAGAAGATCGGGAACAGCTCGACGAGAGCCCCCATCTGGTGCTCGATCACCGGGAAGCTGCCGCGCTGGGCGTAGCTGGTGTAGCCGTCGATGCCGGCGCCGATCACCAGCTCGCCCTTGTCGGACTGGCTGACGTAGACGTGCACCGCGTTCGACATCACGACCGTGTGGTGCACCGGCTTGATCGGCTCCGAGACCAGCGCCTGCAGCGGATGGCTCTCGACCGGCAGGCGGAAGCCGGCCATCGCGGCCAGCACGCTCGCGTGGCCCGCCACGACCACGCCCACCTTGCCCGCGCCGATGAAGCCGCGGCTGGTCTCGACGCCGGTGACGGCGCCGTCCTTGCGCCGGATCCCGGTGACCTCGCAGTTCTGGATGATGTCCACGCCGCGCGCGTCCGCCGCCCGGGCGAAGCCCCACGCGACGGCGTCGTGGCGCGCCGTGCCGCCGCGGCGCTGCAGCGACGCGCCCAGCACCGGGTAGCGCGACTCGGGCGAGGTGTTCAGGATCGGGCACATCGCCTTGATCTGATCGGGCGTCAGGATCTCGGAGTCGATGCCGTTCAGCCGGTTCGCGTTGACGCGCCGCGACAGCTCGCGCAGGTCGTGCAGGTTGTGCGCGAGGTTCATCACGCCGCGCGGACTGAACATGATGTTGTAGTTGAGCTCCTGGGAGAGCCCCTCGTAGAGCTTCAGCGAGTGCTCGTAGAGCGCTGCGCTCTCGTCCCACAGGTAGTTCGAGCGGCAGATCGTGGTGTTGCGCCCGGTGTTCCCGCCGCCGATCCACCCCTTCTCGAGCACCGCGACGTTGGTCACGCCGTGGTTCTTCGCGAGGTAGTACGCGGTCGCGAGGCCGTGACCGCCGCCGCCGACGATCACGACGTCGTAGTGCGGGCGCGGCTCCGGCGAGCGCCACGCCGCCTGCCAGCGCTCGTGGAAGGACAGCGCGTTGCGCGCGAGTGAGAAGATCGAGTACTTCGTCATGTCAACGTCCGGCTTTCGCCTCTGGGAGCAGGCAGCGCGCGGAACGCGCCGAACCCGTACGGACCCGCACCGCGTCCCGTGTCTTGCGCGCGTCGTCTGCGCCTGTGCGGCAGGAAGAGACCATGAGCCTGCAGACCCTCATCAGCACTCGATCACGTTCACCGCGAGGCCGCCGCGCGCGGTCTCCTTGTACTTCGTCTTCATGTCGGCGCCCGTCTCGCGCATGGTCTTGATCACCTTGTCCAGCGACACGTAGTGCTGGCCGTCGCCGCGCAGCGCCATGCGCGCGGCGTTGATCGCCTTCACGGCAGCGATGGCGTTGCGCTCGATGCACGGCACCTGCACCAGGCCGCCCACCGGGTCGCAGGTGAGGCCCAGATTGTGCTCCATCGCGATCTCGGCGGCGTTCTCCACCTGCTCGGGACTGCCGCCGAGCACCTCGGCGAGGCCGGCCGCCGCCATGGAGCAGGCAGAGCCCACCTCGCCCTGGCAGCCGACCTCGGCGCCGGAGATGGACGCGTTCTGCTTGTACAGGATGCCGACCGCGCCGGCGGTGAGCAGGAAGCGCACCACGCCGTCCTCGTCGTAGCCCTTGCAGAAGTCGCGGTAGTAGTGAAGCACGGCGGGGACGATACCCGCGGCGCCGTTCGTCGGCGCGGTCACCACCCGCCCGCCGGCCGCGTTCTCCTCGTTCACCGCGAGCGCGTACAGGTTCACCCAGTCCATCGCCGCCATGCCGGACCCGTCGTCCGACTGGCAGCGCAGGCGGCGGTGGAACGCGGCCGCCCGCCGGCGCACCTTCATGCCCCCCGGCAGGATCCCCTCCTCCCGGCAGCCCTTCGCGACGCAGTCCTGCATCACCTGCCAGATCGCGAGGAGCCCGTCGCGGATCGCGTCGCGGTCGCGCCACGCGCGCTCGTTGCGCATCATCAGCGAGCTGATCCCGAGGCCGGTCTCGCGGCAGCGCGCGAGCAGCTGGTCGCCGCTGTCGAACGGGTGCGGCAGCACGGTGTCGTCGACCTTGATGCGGTCCGCGCCGGCCGCCTCCTCGTCCACGACGAAGCCGCCGCCCACCGAGTAGTAGACGCGCTCGCGCAGCACGCCGCCGTCCGCGTCCAGTGCGCGGAAACGCATCCCGTTGGGGTGCAGCGGCAGGCTCTTGCGGCGCATGAAGACGAGATCCTCGTCGACGTCGAAGCGCATCGCGTCGCCGCCCGCGATGCGCAGCCGGCGGGCGTCGCGAATGGCCGCGACGCGTGCCGGCACCGCATCCGGATCGACGCCCTCCGGCGTCTCGTCCTCGAGGCCCATCAGCACGGCGACGTCGCTGCCGTGGCCCTTGCCGGTCGCGCCCAGCGACCCATAGAGCTCGCAGCGAAGTCGCGCGACGCGCGCGCCAAGCCCGTCGGCGATCAGGCCGCGGGCGAAGGTGCGCGCCGCGCGCATCGGCCCGACGGTGTGCGAGCTCGACGGCCCGATCCCGATCGAGAACAGGTCGAACACGCTGACGGCCACCGGAGCTGCTCGCGTGCCCGCGCGCTTCAGGCGGCGCGCGCCGACCGGGCGCCGTACACCGGGTGGCGCGCACACAGCTCCGAGACCTGCGCGCGCACGCGCTCGCGCACGGCGCCGTCGGCCGGGTCGTCCATGATGTCGCACATCCAGCGCGCGACGTCGCACACCTCGTCCTCGCCGAATCCGCGGGTGGTGACGGCCGGCGTGCCCACGCGGATGCCGCTGGTGACCATCGGCGGCTGCGGGTCGTCGGGCACCGCGTTCTTGTTCACGGTGACGTGGGCGTCGCCCAGCGCCGCGTCCGCGGCCTTGCCGGTGATCCCCTTCGCCACCAGGCTCACCAGCATCAGGTGGTTGTCGGTGCCGCCGGAGACGATCGGAAAGCCGCGCTGCGCGAACACCTCGGCCATCGCGCGCGCGTTGGCGACCACACGCTCCTGGTAGGCCTTGAACTCCGGCTGCATGGCCTCCTTGAAGGCCACCGCCTTGGCGGCGATCACGTGCATCAGTGGACCGCCCTGCAGCCCGGGGAAGACCCGCGAGTTCAGCCGCTTCTCCACCTCCGGGTTCGCGCGCGCCAGGATCAGCCCGCCGCGCGGGCCGCGCAGGGTCTTGTGGGTGGTGCTGGTCACCACGTCCGCGACCGGCACCGGGTTGGGGTAGTGGCCCGTGGCCACCAGCCCCGCGACGTGCGCCATGTCCACGACCAGCCAGGCGCCGACGCTGTCCGCGATGTCGCGAAAGCGCTGCCAGTCGACGACGCGCGAGTACGCGGAGAAGCCGGCGACGATCATGCGCGGGCGATGCTCCGCCGCCAGCGCGGCGACCTGCTCGTAGTCGATGAGGCCGCTCTCCGCGTCGAGTCCGTACTGCACCGCGTTGTACAGGCGGCCGGAGAAGTTGACCTTCGCGCCGTGAGTGAGGTGGCCGCCGTGATCCAGGCTCATGCCCAGCAGGGTGTCGCCCGGCTCCAGCAGCGCCATGTACGCGGCCGCGTTCGCCGAGGAGCCCGAGTGCGGCTGCACGTTCGCGTAGTCGGCGCCGAACAGCGCCTTCGCGCGCTCGATCGCGAGCGCCTCGGCCACGTCCACGTGCTCGCAGCCCCCGTAGTAGCGCTTCCCGGGATAGCCCTCCGCGTACTTGTTCGTGAGCAGCGAGCCCTGCGCCTCCAGCACGCGGGGGCTCGCGTAGTTCTCGGACGCGATGAGCTCGACGTGCGCCTCCTGGCGCTGCGACTCGTGCGTCAGCGCGCGCATGAGCTCGGGGTCGAAATCCGCGATCCGTTCGCTTCCGTCGTACATCGGACAGGGCTCCGTCGGGTGGCAACAGGCGCCGGCGGCGGTTGCGCCCCGGCGCGGCCTTCGTTCGAAAGGTACACGAGCCCCGGATGGCTGTCCCGGCGCCGGGGGAGCGCGCGAAGGATAGAGAAGCGGCGGCCGCGGACGTTGGCGCGCGCGACGCCCGCCTGCCGGAGCGCGCCAGGGCCCGGCGCGCGGCGGCCCCGCATGCGGCGTGCCGCACGGCGCGCGGCGCGCACGAGGGGCGCCCCTGGGGCCCGCTCGCTCTCGTCGCGCGGCGCGGGCCGCTCAGCCCCGCGCGGCGAGCAGCGGCGCCGTGAGGGCCGACAGCGCGCTGCGCTGGCGCCCCTCGGCGTCGAAGTTCGACGCGTCCAGCCAGCGGCTAAAGGCCTCGTCGAGCGCCGGCCACTCGCGATCCAGCATCGCGTACCACGCGGTGTCGCGATTGCGCTGCTTGTACACCGTGGCCTGGCGGAAGACGCCCTCGAACGAGAAGCCCAGGCGCTGCGCGGCGCGCCGCGAGGGCCCGTTCAGGGCGTCGCACTTCCATTCATAGCGCCGGTACCCGAGGCCGAACACGCGCCGGGCCATCAGCACCATCGCCTCGGTCGCCGCGGGCGTGCCGGCCAGGCACGGCGCGTAGTGGATGTGACCCACCTCGATGCTGCCGCTCGCGGGCGTGATCCGCAGGTAGCTCGCGACCCCCACGGCGCGGCCGCTGAGCGGGTCGAGGATGGCGAAGAACTGCGGGTCGTCGCCGGCCGCCGCGTCACGCGCCCACGCGAGAAAGCCGGCCGCATCGTCGAACGGCCCGTACGCGAGGTAGGTCCAGCCGCGCCCGTCCACGTCGGCGGCGAACGCGTCGTGAAGCGACGCGGCGTGTGCCGCCGCGTCCAGCGGCTCGAGCCGGCACAGGCGCCCCTGCATCGGCTCCTTCGGCGGCCGCGGCGGCGGCGACCAGCCCTCGGGCAACGGCTCGCCGATGGGCTGACCCAGCGCGTTGGTCCGGGAACCCGTCATGCCGGCGCGCCCGCCAGGTGCGCAGGGCGTCTCGGGTGCGGCGGGCGCGATCGCCGCCTCAGGGCGAACGGGGCAGGCGTGCTCAAGGCTTCGACTTGGGCTTGGGCGCCGGCTCCACCTTGTCGCCGTAGCGCCGTCGCCACTCGGCGAGGATCGCCGCGCGCCGGGTGGCCGCCCACGCGAAGTCCGGGTTGATCATCGCGGTCGGCAGCTCCGCCGGAAGCAGGTCCACGGGCTTCGCGATGCCGCGCACGGCGAGCACGGTGTGTCCCTCGTTGTACGCGCGCATCGCCGCATCCCCGATGGCCCACGACAGCAGCGTCGCGGCCGCGTCGGCCTTGCCGGTGCCGGCGACGAGGGCGGCCGCCTCGATGTCCCAGCCCACGCCTTCCACCGGGAGCACGACCTCGATCGGCGCACCACCGCCCTTCACGCGTGCGGCACGGAACGCGAACGAGATCCCGATGGCCACCTCGCCGCGCGCCGCCTGGACGCAGGGCTCGGAGCCCGAGCGGGTGTAGCTGCGCACGTTGCGGTGCAGGTCGTCCATCAGCGCCCAGCCGCCCTGCTCGCCCAGCATCTGCAGCCACCCCACGACGGTCAGGAAGCCGGTACCCGAGACCGTCGGATCGGGCATCGACAGGTGCCCCTCGTACTCCGAGCGGGTCAGGTCGTGCCACGACTTCGGCAGGCTGAGCTTGCGCCCGGCGGTCTCGATGGTGTTGACGCACAGCGCCCCGACCCACGCGTCCATGCCCACCCACGCCGGGGGGTCGGCCGCGTCGCGAAAGCGCGGGTCCAGGCGTTCCAGGCCGGCCGGGCGGTGCGGCTGCAGCACGCCCGCGCCCTGGAGCAGCAGCATGCTGGTCGCGGCCAGGCCCCACACCACGTCTGCCTTCGGCGCGTCCCTCTCCGCAAGCAGCCGGTCCGTGATCACGCCCGTCGCGCCGCGCGTCCACTGGATCCGGATGTTCGGGTGGTCCTCGTTGAAACGCGCCGCGTAGCGGTCGGTCTCCTCCGGCTCGAGGGCGGTGTAGACGTTCAGCGTCACCTGGTCCGCCGACACGCCCGGCGCGCACGCGAGCAGCGCCAGCAGCACCCCGGCGAGCCGGGAGACCTCGAGCAGCCAGATGACGGCCTGCGATCGCATCGCGAATCCTGTGCACGGCCCGCGGCGCCCGGCGTCCCGCGCGCGGCGACGGCGCCCGGTCAGTAGCGGTAGGTGTCGGGCTTGAACGGCCCGTCGGAGGTGACGCCGAGGTACTCCGCCTGCTTGTCGTCCAGCTCGGTGAGATGCACGCCCAGGCGCTTGAGGTGCAGCGCGGCCACCTTCTCGTCGAGCCGCTTGGGCAGCACGTAGACCTTGTTCTCGTAGCGGTCCGGGTGCTCCCACAGCTCCATCTGCGCGAGCACCTGGTTCGTGAAGGACGCGCTCATCACGAAGCTCGGGTGGCCGGTGGCGCAGCCCAGGTTCACCAGCCGCCCCTCGGCGAGGACGATCAGGCGCTTGCCGTCGGGAAACTCGACCTCGTCCACCTGCTCCTTCACCGGGTGCCACTTGAAGTTGCGCAGCGCCTCGATCTGGATCTCGGAGTCGAAGTGCCCGATGTTGCACACGATCGCGCGATCCTTCATGTCACGCATATGGTCGATGGTGATGATGTCCACGTTGCCGGTCGCGGTGACGAAGATGTCGGCGAGCGGCGCCATCTCGTCCATGGTCCTGACCTCGTAGCCCTCCATCGCCGCCTGCAGCGCGCAGATCGGGTCGATCTCGGTGACCACCACCCGCGCCCCCTGGCTGCGCAGGGAGGCCGCCGAGCCCTTGCCCACGTCGCCGTAGCCGGCGACCACCGCAAGCTTGCCGGCCATCATCACGTCGGTGGCGCGCTTGATGCCGTCCACCAGGCTCTCGCGGCAGCCGTAGAGGTTGTCGAACTTGGACTTGGTGACCGAGTCGTTGACGTTGA
>CBDUCN010000114.1:0-13882 GCA_965365655.1 uncultured Gammaproteobacteria bacterium
GATTCGGACTCGCGGCCCGGGAGGCGTCTCGCCGCGCACGGCGGGACGCAAGCGACGACGCTCCCCGCGCCCGTCGCGGCGGCTCAGCCTTCGCGCAGCTTCATCGCGAGCGCGTGGCGATTGCGGATTCCGAGCTTCCTGAAGATCCGGGTGAGGTGCGACTTCACGGTGCGCTCCGTGATGTGGCGCCCCGACGCGATCTCGCGATTGCTGAGCCCCGACGCCACGTCCTGCGCGATCTCGCGCTCGCGGCCGGTGAGGGGGGCCAGTGTGGCCGCACACGGCCGCGCCGCGGCGTCGCGCGTGCGCCGCGCCAGCGCGAGCGCGCCGGACATCAGCGGCGGCGAGAACCAGGTCAGGCCGTCGCACAGCATGCGCAGCATCTGCCGGTAGTGCACGTCGGCCATGTAGCTGTTGAAGTACGCGCGGATGTCGAAGCGCGACAGGTCCAGCATCTCGTCCAGATCCGGAACGTCGGCGGCCACGGCAAGCGGCGCACCGATGGCCTGCAGGTTCGTGAACAGGTCCTCGCGTTGCTGCGGAGCGACGCTGCTCGCGTGCACGATGAGGACGTCCGGTGCCGGCCGGCCCCGCAGATTCAACGCATCGGGCGCCAGCGCCTCAACGGTCACGCCCGGGCCGAGCGCGAGGCGCGCGTGGCTCACGTAGCCCGGAGACGTCGACAGCAGCAGCACGCTCGCGCCGGCCACGGTCCGATCAGGCCTCGCTCAGCGCACGCTGCAGTCCGCGGTTGATGGGCTTGAGGAGGTACTCCAGCACGGTCTTCTTGTCCGTGATGATGTCCGCCTCCGCGGTCATTCCCACGCGGATCGGAAGTGGCTTTGCCGTCGCACCCAGGTGGTCGCGCGATGGCCGGATGCGCGCCACGTAGAAGCTCTCCCCTTCCTCGTTGGTCACCGTGTCTGCGCTCAGGAACTGCACCTCGCCGTCCAGGCTGCCGTGGATCGCGAAGTCGTAGGCGGTGAACTTCAGGCGCACCGGCTGCCCGACCGCGATGTTCGCGATGTCGGCCGGCTTGATGTTGACCTCGATCAGCAGCGAGTCCTCGTACGGCACGATCTCGAGGATCGGGCCGCCGGGCGGCACGACTCCGCCCACGGTGTTGATGTGCAGCCGCGACACGGTGCCCTTCACCGGCGAGCGTACGGTGGTGCGCTGCACCCGGTCCTCCAGGGCTTCCTGCGTCTCGCGGATCCGCGACGCCTCGGCGACGGCCTCGTTGAGCTCGCGCTTCGCGGCATTGCGGAACTCGAGCGTGCTCTGCTCGATCTTGCTCCGTGTCTCCTCGATCGTGGACTCGAAGCGGGGAATGGACAGCCGCACGCCGTCCAGCTCGCTGCGGATCTCGTTCTCCTGCTTGCGCAGCTGCAGCAGCTCCACCCGGCTCACCAGCCCGCGCGAGACGAGCGGCTCCTTGAGCTCGACCTCCTCTCGCATCAGCGCCAGGCGCTCCTGCAGCGAGGCGCGCCGCGATCGCGCCTCTGCGAGCTCGGACTGCTGCTGGCGCACCTGCTCCTCGAGGATCTGCAGCGTCTGCGTGAGCTGCCGGCGCCGGCTTTCGTAGAGCCCGGCCGCCGCGCGCATCATCTCCGGCGCCTCGCGTTCGACGTCGGGGTCCGGCTCGAAGGGCTCGCCGCTCGCCTCCGCACGCAGCCGGGCGATGTTCGCGCCGAGCTCGAGGAGCCGCAGTCGGTTCTCGCCGAACGAGCTCGCGAAGGCGACGTCGCTAATCTTGATCACGGGCTGGCTGACCTCCACGAGGTCGCCTTCCTTGACCAGGATCTCGGACACCACGCCGCCTTCCAGGCTCTGCACCACCTGCAGCTTCTGCGAAGGGATGACCTTGCCCGCGCCGCGCACCACGACGTCCACCTCGGCGAAGCTCATCCACGCGATCCCGGCAGCCACCGAGAGCGCGATCAGCAGCAGCGTCGCCATCATGTAGCGCGGCGAGCGCTGCACCACGGCCGAGGCGAGGCTCTGCATGTAGCGGAGGTCCTGCTCGTCGTAGCTGATGCGTGCGCTCATCGGGTCCTTCTCACGCGGCGGTGCTCGCGCGTTCCTGCAGTGCCTTCAGGATCTCGGCCTTCGGCCCGTCCATCGTGACCTTGCCGTCCTCGACGACCACCAGGCGGTCCACGAGCTCCAGCATCGGCGCCTTGTGGGTGACCAGGATCAGCGTCCTGTTGCGGGTGTACTCGAACAGCCGGCGCCGCACCTCGGACTCGGTCGCGTTGTCCATGCTGTTGGTCGGCTCGTCGAGCACCAGGATGGGCTCCTTCAGCAGCACCGTCCGTGCGAGCGCGACACACTGGCGCTGCCCGCCGGACAGCCGCGCGCCCTTCTCGCCGACCGCGGTGTCGAAGCCGCGGGCCATGCGGTTGACGAACAGGTCCACGCCGGCGACACGCGCGGCCTCGATGATCTGCGCGTCGTCGACGCTCGGGTCCTTGAACGTGATGTTCTCGCGGATGGTGCCGCGCACCAGCTCGATCTCCTGCGACAGGTAGCCGATGCTGCGTCTGAGGTCCGCGGGGTCGACCTGCTTGACGTCGATCCCGTCGACGCTCACCGCGCCGCTGTCCGGGTCGTACAGGCGAAGCAGCAGCTTCGCGAGCGTCGTCTTGCCCGAGCCGACCTTGCCGATCACGCCCACGCGCTCTCCGGCGGCGACCCGGAAGCTCAGGTCGCGCAGCGTGGGCGACTCCGCGCCCGGGTAGGTGAAGGTCACGTGGTTGAACTCCACCGCGCCGTCGAACGTGGGGCGGCGCACGTAGTTCTCGCCCTCCGGGCGCTCGACCTCCTCACGCATCAGCGCGTCGAGCTGCGCGTAGGCGGTCTTGGTCTGCTGGTAGTTCGTGACCAGACCGGCGACCTGCGCCATCGGGGCGATCGCGCGCTGGGCCAGGATCACCGTGGCGATAAGGGCGCCCAGCGACATCTTGAGGTCGACGATCTCGTACACGCCGAGGATCACGATCCCGACCATGTTGGCCTGCACGAGGAAGTTCGTGACCACGCTGATCGAGCCCGACATCATGCGCGCCCCGACCGAGCGCCGTGCGATCTCGCCGGAGCACTCCTCCCAGGCCCACTGCGCGTAGCGCGACGCGCCCAGCGTCTTGATCGTCTCGATGTTCGACAGGCTCTCGACCAGCATCGCGCTCTTGAGCGAGTTGGCCGCGGACACCTTCTCGATGTTGGCGCGAAGGGGCCGGACGAGGATCAGGCCGTAGAGCAGCAGCAGGCTCATCGTCACCAGCGGGATTGCGACCAGCGCATCGCCGATATAGGCGATCACGAGCAGGAAGATCAGCGAGAACGGAAGGTCCACGAGCGTGAGCATGGTCGAGGCGGTGAAGAAGCCGCGGATGCTCTCGAACTGGTGCAGCTTGCTGGTGAAGGCGCCGACGCTGTCGGGCCACTTGTCCATGCGCAGGTTCATGACCTGCTCGAACAGGATCGACGACATGATGACGTCGCTCTTCTTGCCGGCCACTTCCAGCAGATAGTTGCGCAGGAAGCGCAGCATCGCGTCGAGCACGTACACCGTCGCGACGCCAACCGCGAGCACCCACAGGGTCTCGATCGCGTTGTTGGGCACCACGCGGTCGTACACGTTCATCGTGAACAGCGGCGTCGCGAGCGCGAACAGGTTCACCAGCACGGAGCCGACCAGCACGCTGAGGTAGATCTGGCGCGAGCGGCGAAGCGTGCCCCAGAACCAGTGGCCGGCGCCGACGTCGACGAGCCGCGTGGGACGCGCCTTGCTCTGGTACTCGGGCTTCACGAGGAACGCGAATCCGAGGTACTGCGCCTCCAGGTCCTCGATGGGAAGCGTGCTCTCGCCCTCGCTCAGCTCGGGCAGCAGCACCGTGGCCTGGCCGGTATCCGCATCGATTCTCTCGAGCACGCACGCGCCGCGGTCCTTGAGCACCAGGATGCACGGCAGCAGCAGCTCGGAGAACTGGCGCAGATCGCGCTGGATGAGGCGCGTCGCGAAGCCGGCGCGATGCGCGACCCGCGAGAACAGCGCCTTGGAGCTCTCGATGGAGAACAGCTCGGGCGCGGTCTCGCCCGGGCGCACCGGCAGCCCGGCGACCAGCGCCTCCATGGACACCGGGCGCTGGAAGCGGCGCGCCAGCAGCACCAGGCACTCGAGCAGGGGATCCGCGGTGCGCTTGTCGAGATCCGCCATCAGCGTGCCCAGCGCGCGTGCTTCGTCGGTGTCCGGGCCGGGCGCGTCCGCGGGTGTGCCGAGCACGTCCGCTCCAGCATCGGCCCCGTCCGCGTCCGTCCCGGGCGGCGCTGCGTCCGGCGCGACGGGGTGCAGCGGGCGCCGTGGAGGCGCTGCCGGCTCGGGCGTGGCGCCCGGCTCGCGGATCCCGGGCTCGTCGGCGCGCGGCGCGCCGTCACGCGTGCGCGCGGACGCCCCGGCGCCGTTCGGACCGGCTCCGGGTGCGGGGCCCGGGCCTCCCGTTTCCTGCGCGTGCAAGGCCATGCCGGCGTTATCGGCCGGCACGCGCCCATGCTGCAGTGCGGATCCCCGTTCGCGAGACGATCAGGCGCCGAGGTGGCCGGTCTTTCGCGATGCGCCGGCGCACCGGCGCGCGGGGCCGACCTCAGTCCGCGCCGACGGAGGCCGCGGCGAGCAGGAACGCGGCGGGCGCTGCAGCCCGCTGCGACGGTTCGCGCTGCGCGCGCACGCGCGCGAGCAGCGCCTGCCAGTGGTGCACCACCCAGCGCCCCGCGTGGGGAAAGGAGCGCTCGCCCCCGCCGGGCACGCTGACCGTGACCCGCTCCTCGTCGAGGCCGTACACCGGCACCAGGTCGGCGCGCGCGGTGAGGGGCCGAAGACCCTCCTCGAGGCTGTCCAGCACCAGTGCCGGAGCGCCGGGACGCAGGTAGAGCAGCACCATGTGGCTGCGCCCGCTTCGCACGTCGCGCACGTAGGTGAGGCGCAGCGACGGCATCGCGAAGCCGAGCCGGCGCAGCGTGAAGTACTTCGCGATCGCGAGATCCTCGCAATCCCCTGCACCGCGCTCGATCAGCTCCGCGGGCGACGCCCAGTGGTCCTCGCGGCCCCACAGCTCGCGGTCGGAACGATAGGTGAAGCGGTTGAAGAAGCGATTCACCCCGCGCAGGCGATCGAACACCGATGCGTGGGACAGCGCGTTCACGGTCGACTGCAGTGCGGCGTCCCTCGACGCCGCGTCGTCGCGCGCCGAGGCCGGGGCCGCGACGAGCATCGCCATCGCGAGACTGAACACCGCGAGCGCAGCGCCGATACTTCGGCGGGCATGCCTGCTCTGCGTGCGCGGGCCAGCGGTCATGCAGCGGTCCCCTCGTTCCGCCGCGCGTCTCGAACCGGGCTGTCCCGTCGGGCCACGCGGCACATCGTGTGCCGGACGGATCCGTCGAGCTCGTGCGCCGTGAGGCGCGCGTGAGCCGCGTGCAGGACCCGGGCGTCAAGCGCGATGCTCGCCCGTCGTGACCGCCGCTGCAAGCATGGGGACTGATGTTCCCGGAAAGCGTGCCGGGTCGCGATCCGGCTTCCTGAATCGCGGCCCTTGAAGCGCGTTTCACGCTCGCGCTCACCGCTCGTCCGGCTCGACGAAGCGGATCTCGACGCGGCGATTGCGGGCGCGCCCGGTCTCGGTCGCGTTGTCGGCGATGGGCTCGCGCTCGCCCTCGCCGCGCGCGGTGATGCGCGACGGGTGCACCCCGCGCGCCTCCAGCATCGCGCGCACGGCATCGGCCCGGTATCCGGACAGACGCTCGTTGTACGCGGCCGATCCGACGTTGTCCGTGTGCGCGGTGATCTCCACGCGCACCGCCGGGCGGGCCGCCAGCGTGTCCAGCACCTGCTCGAAGCGAACCTGCGACCCCGGCTGGAACGTGAGCTGCTTGTACTCGAACTGCAGCTGCACCACGTCATCGAGCGGCGGGCCGCCCCGCGCCTCGACGTCCACCTGCACGGTCGCGGTCGCGCGTCGCCCGCGCGCGTCGCCCAGCGTGTATTGGAAGGCGTCGCGGCCGACGAACGCGGCAGGCGGCGTGTACACCAGCTCGCCGTCGTCGTTGACGATCACCGAGCCGTGCTCGGGCTGGCTGAACGCGCGCAGCTCGGGCTGGTCGCGCTGCGGGACGCGGTCGTTGTCGAGCAGCGTGTCCACCGCGATGATCAGCGCCTGCCCGGCCGGCGTCGTGAAGTCGTCGTCCACGGCCTCGAACGTGAGATTCACCGCGTCCATGCCGAGCCCGACCTCCGCGCGGCCGGCGCAGCCGGTGGCGTCGACGGCGGCGCCGGAAGGCGAGTTGTCGCACAGGTCCGTGTCGTCCGGTACGCCGTCCGCGTCGCGGTCGGCCGGCAGGCTCTCGTCGTCGATGCCCGCGGCGCGAAGGTCGGCGATGCGCAGGTCGTTGTCCTCGACGTCCACCGCGAGCTGAAGCACGCCGAACAGCGCGCCCAGCCCCTCGTACACGCGGTAGCGCGACGCCATCGCGTCGTAGTGCGCCTGCGCCTGGCTGCTGAGCGCCCGCGTGAGCTCGCCCTCGGCGTCGAGCAGGTCGATGAGATCGCGCTTCTGCAGCAGGTACTCCTCGCGGTAGAGCTCCACGGTCTCCAGCGACTTGCGCGCGTGCCGCGCGAGGTAGGGGAGCTGCGCGTGCAGCGAGCGCTCCGCTGCGAGGGCGAGGCGAAGGGTGTCGATCACCTGCCGGCGCACGCGGTCCAGGAACGCCTTGCTCTCGTGCATCGCGCTCGCGCGCTTGCGCTGCTCGGCGGCGTCGGCTCCGCCGCGGTAGAGGTTGTAGCCGAGGCTCAGCACGACGCTGCCCTCGTCGGTACGCCCGCGTGCGCCGTCGATCTCGTTGCCGACGCTCTGGCGCACCGACAGGTCCAGCGTCGGCAGGTCGGCGCTCTTCGCGCGCCGGTAGTCGAAGCGCGCGGCGCGGATGTTGTCGCGTGCGGACTGGATGGCCGGGTGCGCGCGCAGCGCCTCCTCGAGCAGCGGGTCGAAGCGCGTCTCGGCGAGCTCGCCGAGGGGCGTGGGCTCGACCAGCGACTCGGGCGCGACGTAGAGCCCGGCGAGCGTGTGCAGCTGGGTGATCGCGTCCTCGAGGTTGTTCTGCTGCGCGATGAGCGCGGCCTGGGCCTGGGCCAGCCGGCCCTCGGTCTGCTCCAGGTCGGAGCGGCGGACGATGCCGCGTTCGCTCAGCTCGCGGATCTTGTCGAGGATCCGCTGATGCGATTGCACGTTCTGCGCCGCAAGCTCCACCAGGCGCTGCTCGCTGAGCGCGTTCAGGTAGCCCTGCACGGCGTCCAGCGCCACGTTGTCGGCGGTGTCGTAGAGCTGGAAGGCGGCGGAGCTGAGCCGCGCCCGCGCCTGCTCCACCTGGTTCGTGGTGTCGAAACCGTCGAACAGGTTCTGCGTCAGCGTGATGTCGGCCTGCTGACTGTCGAAGTCGCGCCGGCGCTGCAGGGTGTTCGGGGCCTTGCGGGAGAACTGGCCCGTGGAGGCCGACACGTCCAGCCGCGGCCGCCAGCCGGCCAGCGCGATGCGCTCGTCCTGGGCCACCTGGCGGTAGGCGTGGAGGCGCTCGCGGACCAGCGGATTGGCGTCCACCACCTCGCGCACGAAGTCGTCGATCGTGAGCGCGCGCGCGGCGCTCGCGGAGGTCAGGCTCAGGGCGGCCGCCAGCGCGCGCAGCAGCGCCGCGCGGGCCGCGCGACGCGCGCGCGGGCCACGCGGCGGGTCTTGTCGCTGATGGCCGATCACGGCACCGGGACGTTCCAGCAGAGGGAAGCTCGGAGAATACACTAGGTAAATCATGTAAATCATGGTCTGAGAAGAGGTTTTCTCCGTTCATTCCCGGAATGTGACCGAGCGCGCGCCGCCGGTCGCTACACTTCCGTGCGCCCCGAAGCGCCGCGCGAGGCAGTCCCCCCATGACGATCCCGACGGAAGCGGATGCCGAACGCATCCTGGGCCTGTGGCTGGAGCGTGATCTGAGCGCCGCCGCCGCCGGCCTGCCGCGCGCCTTCGACGTGGAGAGCGAGCTGGAGCACGCCGCCGGGATCCTCTCCGCCGGGCACGACCTGCTGCTGGTCGGGGATTCCGGGGTCGGCAAGAGCGCACTGGTCACCGAGCTCGCGCGCCGGATCCCGGAGACGGAGTCGCTGCGGGGTCTGGCGGACGCGCCGGTGCTGCAGCTCTCGGTCGGGCTGCGGCTGTCGCGCCTCGGCAAGGACGAGAGCCTGTTCGAGGCCTTCGCCGCGCTGATGGACGCGCTGCCCCGGCTGCCGCGCCCGGTGGTGGCGTTCTTCCGCGACGGCGACCTGCTCCACCAGACCGGTCTCGCCGCACAGCTCGACGGCCTGTGCCTGCGCCAGCGCCTGCCGGTCCTCGTCGAGGGCCGGCCGGCGGCGATGAACGAGATGCTGGAGGTGTTCGAGGAGCTTGGGCAGCACTTCGTGACCCTGTCGCTGTCGGAGCCCGAGCTGCCGCGGGCGCTGCGCATGGTGCGAGGCTGGGCCGGCGACCCGCACGGCGGCGGCGGAGCGCGCTTCGAGGACGCGGCCCTCGAGGAAGCGGTGTACCTGGGCCACCGCTTCCTGTCCCGCGGCCGGCTGCCGCGCAAGGCCATCGACCTGCTGCAGGCCAGCGCCGCGCTGGCCGGCGACACCGTGGACGCAGACGCGGTGACGCGGCGCTTCTGCGCCGTGCACGCGACGCCGCGCTGGCTGGTGGACCCGGCCGTGCCGCTCGCGCTGGACGCGCTGGAGGAGCGCTTCCGCGACGCGCTGCTGGGCCAGGAGGATGCGGTCACCGCGGCGCTCGCGACCATCGCGACCATCAAGGCGGGGCTGTCGGATCCGCGCCGGCCGTTCGGCGTGTTCCTGTTCGTCGGGCCCACCGGCGTCGGCAAGACGCACCTCGCGCGCATGCTGGCCGAGGAGCTGTTCGGCAGCGCCGAGCGCATGGTGCGGATCAACATGGGCGACCACGCGGGCCCGCGCGGTGCCGAGGCGCTGTTCGGCGACCCCGAGCATCACCTGCCGGCCAACCGCCGCGGCGTGCTCGCGCAGCGCCTGGCGGGCCGCTCCTTCGGCGTGGTGCTGCTCGACGAGCTCGAGAAGGCGGACCGGGCGGTGCACGACCGGCTGTTGCCGCTGATCGACGAGGGCAGCTTCGTCAACGGCGCCGGCGAGACCGTGACGTGCCGCTCCTCGATCATCATCGCGACCAGCAATGCCGGTGCGGAGGTCTATCGCGAGGCGGCGCTGGGCTTCACGACGCCCTCCGACCTCGAGTCCCGGCGCGAGGAGATGGACCGCCGCGTGAAGCAGGTCTTCCGCTTCGAGCTGCTCAACCGCTTCGACCAGGTCGTGCACTTCCACCCGCTGTCCCGCGACGAGATACGCGCCCTCGCGTCGCGCGAGCTCGAGGCCCTCGCCCAGCGCCCGGGCCTGCGGCGCTGTGGCGCCCGCGTGACGGTGGACGACGCGGTGCTCGACTGGCTGGCCGCGCACGGCTACGACGCGCAGCACGGCGCGCGCTTCCTGAAGCGCACCGTGGAGCGCGAGGCCACGACCGCGCTGGCCGGCGTGATGGCGCGTGCACCGCTCGCCGCCGGCGAGACCCTGGCGCTGGAGCTTCGCCGCGGCCGCATCCGCGCGATCCGGCGCGCAGCGGACCGGGCGCCCGCCGCGCGCGCGCCGGTCCCCGGCACGCCGTCGCCCGCGGCCACCGACGGGCTCGGGGCCGCGGCGCTGGTGGAGCGCGCCGCGCCGCGCCTCGAGGCGCTCGCGCGGGACGTCTCGGAGCGCGACCGGCTGCTCAACGAGATGGCGCAGCCCGAGTTCTGGGAGGACACGGCGCGCCGCGACCTGGTCACCGAGCGCTTCCGCGCGCTCGATCTCGCGACCCGGCTCGCCGGGCGCTACGCGGCCGCGGTGGAGCGGGTGCGCGAGGCGCTGGAGGCCGGCGAGGCGATCGACGCGGGACTGCTCGCCCGGGCCGCGCAGGACCTTCGCGCCTGGGAGGAGCGCGAGCGGCTCGAAGGCGTGTCGCGGGTGTGGCTGGTGCTGTCCGCCGTCGATGCCCGGGCGCCGTCGCGGGACTGGATGCTGCGCGTCGCGCGCATGTATCTCGGCTGGTGCCGGCTGAGCGGCCTGCGCTGTGCGCCGGCCGCGTTCGAGCCGCGTGCCGGCACGGCGCTGTCGCGCATGGTGCTGGAGGTCGAGGGGCCGGGCGCGGAGCACTACCTGGACGCCGAGCGCGGCGTGCACCGCCAGCGCCGCAGCGGCGCCGCGGACGCGTTGCTGCGGGTGGACGTCGTGCCCCAGGAGTCGGACGGCTTCGGTGTGGACGTGCGCGATCGCGGGCTGCTGCGCGGGCCGTTCGCGCTGCTCGCGGAGCTGGAGGCCACGCTGTCGCTGCCGCACACCGGCCAGAAGGTGACCCTGGCGGGCGCGAGCCGGGCGACCCTCGCGGGGCTGGTGGGGGACCTCGAGGCGGCATGGGCCGGGCTGCGCGTGGATTCCCCCGAGGTGGTGCGCAGCTACGGCGAGCCCGGCGGCGTGGCGGTGGACCCGCGCACCGGCGCGAGCGGTCTGCTGCGCACGGTGGAGCGCGGCCAGCTCGCCGCGTTCCTGGAGGCCTGGGAGCGCCACCGCGCGGCGTGAGGCCGTGCGCGCCGCCGCGGCGCCGGGCCGCCCCGCTACACTGCGCACATGTCCACGTTCACCGATCGCCGCGCGCAGCGATCCGGCGCGCGCCGGTGACGGTCGCGGTGCGCCCGTACCGCGCGGCCGACTTCGCCGGGGTCGATCGCCTGTGGCGGGAGGTGTTTCCTGACGATCCGCCGTGGAACCGTGCAGCCGTCGCGGTGCCGGCGAAGTGCCGCGTGCAGCCGGAGCTGTTCCTGGTCGCGGCGCACGGCAGCGCCGTCGTGGGCACCGTGATGGGCGGCTACGACGGCCACCGCGGCTGGGTGTACGCGCTGGCCGTCGCACCCGGCCACCGCCGCCGGGGGATCGGCGCGCACCTCGTGGCGGAGCTCGAGTCGCGGCTCGCGGCGCTTGGCTGCGGCAAGCTGAACCTCCAGGTGCGCGCCGGAAACGCCGCGGTGCTCGGCTTCTACCGCGCGCTGGGCTTCGACGTGGAGGAGCGCGTGAGCATGGGCAAGAGGCTCCGGGGGGACGCGGCGACCTGACGCGCAGTGCACGGCGGGCGCCCCGGGCGCCGGGCCGGATCGGCCGGCGGCGCCTGGGGGGCCCTCGGAGCGCTTGAATCTATCGCGCGCCGTCGCACGGCACGCGCAGCAGGCGGGCGAGAGGATCGCGTCCTCTCACTTCAGCTGCGGAAACTCCCGGCGCGCCACGTCCACCGGTATGGCGATGCCGAAGCCGTCCGCCGCGGCGCTGCGCGCGACCTTCAGCGTGTTGATGCCGACCACCCGCCCGTCCTCGGCGATCAGCGGGCCGCCGCTGTTGCCCGGCAGCACCTTGGCGTCGGTCATGATGTGGTCGCGCCGCACCCGCGTGACCACGCCCTTGGTGAGCGCGTCTGCCATGCCCAGCGGGCTGCCGATCGCATACACGGCCATGCCCTGGGAGACCTCCGAAAGCGGCGCCGTGTCGAGGCGCGGCGTGGTGTAGCCGTCCACCTTGAGCAGGGCCAGGTCGGCCTTCTCGGACAGTGCGACCAGGCGCGCCTGCACCTTGCTCTGGTCCTTCAGGATCACGGTGAAGTTCGTGGCCATGGTGGTCGCGGCGCCGCGGCGGTTGAACTCGGAGCGCATGCGCTCGAACTCGCGGCGCTTGCCGTCCACGTCGCGCTTCACGTCGCGGTACTCGCTGCTGCGCGCGCGGTAGACGCGCTGCAGGCGTTCGCGCTCCGCCTCCAGTTCCGCCCGCCGGGCGCTGCCGGGCGCCTGCGCGAGCTGCCGATCCAGCGCGCTGCGGGCCTCGCGCATCTCGGCCAGCATCGCGGCGCGTTCCGCGAGCGCGGCGTCGGCCGCCTCGAAGCGGCCTCGCGCATCGTCCAGCCTGTCCTCGGTCTTCTGCCACTGCCCGGTCTCCTCGGGGCGCAGCACGTGACGGTTGGTCACCAGGTAGCCGTCCGCGCTGACGAAGAAGCCGGAGCCGTTGCCGATCGGCGTCTTCACGGTGACCACCGCGAGGGTCGCGGCGGCGACCGGGGTGTCGGTCGGGAAGCGGCTGCCGAGGCGCTCGGCGAGATCGCCTTCGAGCGGCGCCCCCGAGGCGGCGCCCGCCCGGTCGATGCGCTCGGCGTCCTTCTTCACCGCCGCCGGCGGGCGGTCGGTGAAGTGCCACTTCCCGTGCTCGTCCTGATAGCGGTAGATCTGCGCCGCCGCCGGCCCGGCCGCTACGGCCAGCGCGGCGAGCGCCGCGAGGAGGGCGGCGTGCAGCTGGAACCGGCGGTGGGGAATGCTCATTCGGCCTCCGGGAGGACGAGCCGGCATCGCCGCGAAGCATAGCCGGCGGCCCGACGGGTGCAATGCGCGGCGGCGTACCGGCTGATCATCGGCCGCGCGGCCCGGGGCTTGACCGCGCATGGCCGCCCGCCGGGGCCGCGCGTAGCATCGCCCGTCTGGCAACGACCGGGCCCGGAGGGCCGACCGCCCATGCCGAAGCGCGCAATCGTGATCGGCCTGCTCGCGCTCGCGACGCCGGGCGGCGTGGCGGCGCAGCCGATGGACTGCTTCAACGACGAGGAGGCGCCGCTGCGCAGCGGCCCGGCGAACGACCTGCAGCCGCCCGCGGTGGGACGCCTGCCGGCGGTGCTGCAGGTGACCGACGAGGACGTGGGCGCGGTGCTCGACGCGATCGCCGAGCACGAGCGTCGCCGCGCGGCCGGACGCGGGGCGGCGGACGACGGGTCCTGAGCCGCGGGCGGCCCGCCGTCGGCCCCGCGGCGCGCTTCGCGCGACGCCCGTTCAGAGAACGCCCAGGGGTCGGTGGCTGACCGCGGTGATCAGGATCAACGCGTATGCCGCGAGTGCGAGCGCGAGCGCCGTCGCGCGGATGCGGCGGGTGCGGCCGCGGCGCAGCGCCACCATGCCGGCGGCGATGTAGGCGACGAGCAGGGCCAGCTTGGCCGCGAGCCAGGGGTGGGCGGTGGGGGCGAGGCCCAGCATCACCGCCATCGCGGCGCCGCTCAGCAGCAGGGCCGTGTCGACCGCATGCGGCGCCACCCGAACCCACCGCGCGTCGAGGCGCGGCGAGCCGCGCAGCATCCACCAGCCGCGCAATGCGAAGCCGGCCCCGGACACCAGTGCCAGGGTCACGTGCACGGGCTTCAGCACGGCGTAGGTCTCCGTCACGGCGGCTCCGGGCGCCAGGGCTGCGCCGCGCCAGGATAGCGCCCGCCAGCGTGCCGCATTCGTGATCGGTCAGCGGGGTCCCGGGGGTGGCCGGCCCGGCACGGGCCGCGGGGACACGCTGTGAATACATCCCTGTACGCTCGACGGCCGCATCCATGCGGCCGACGGTCCCCGCGACCCGCACCGGACCGGCGTATCCGAACACCAGTGCAGCGTGCCGGGCCCTGGAGCCGTGTGTGGTGGCCGGCCGCTGGAACCGGCGTCGGCAACGGGCTCTTGAAAGCCTCGGTTCGCGCCCCCATCCTGCGGCGGTCGACCGCACCGCAATCCCCGGACCCCGTCATGCCCATCTACGAGTACGAATGCAACGCCTGTGGCGAGCGCCACGAGTTCATCCAGAAGTTCAGCGATTCGCCGAAACGCAAGTGCCCCGCGTGCGGCAAGCAGCGCCTTCGCAAGCTGATCTCGGCAGCCGCCTTTCACCTCAAGGGCGACGGCTGGTACGTGA
>CBDUCN010000115.1:0-13863 GCA_965365655.1 uncultured Gammaproteobacteria bacterium
CGCGCCAGCTGTGCGATCTCGAGCTGCTGCTGAACGGCGCGTTCTCGCCGCTCACCGGCTTTCTCGATCGCGCGGCGTACGAGCGGGTGCTCGCCGACATGCGCCTGCCGACCGGGGAGCTGTGGCCCGTGCCGGTGACGCTGGACGTGACCGAGGCCTTCGCCGAATCGGTCACGGTCGGAGACCGGCTGGCACTGCGCGATCCTCAGGGCGTGCTGATCGCGACGCTCGCGGTGGAGGACATGTGGCGCCCGGACCTCGACGCGGAGGCGCAGGCCGTGCTGGGCACGACGGATCCGGAGCATCCCGGCGTCGCGGCGCTGCTGGAAGGCACCCACCCCGTGTACCTGGGCGGCACGCTGGCCGGCGTCGAGCCGCCGACGCACCACGACTTCCGGTTGCTGCGCGACTCCCCGTCGGAGCTGCGCGGGCGTTTCCGCAAGCTCGGCTGGCGGCGGGTCGTCGCATACTGTCCGACGGGTCCCGTCCACCGCGCGGAGCAGGCGATGAGCTTCCGCGCGGCGCGCGAGTGCGAGGCGAACCTGCTGCTGCATCCCGAGGTCGGCCTCAGCGTTCCGGGCAGCCTGGACCACTACACGCGCGTGCGCTGCTTCGAGGCGGTGCTGCACGAGTACCCCGAGCAGACCACGACGCTCAGCCTGCTCAACCTCGCGACCCGCAATGCGGGGCCGCGGGAGGTGCTGTGGCAGGCGATCGTGCGCAAGAACTTCGGTTGCACGCACTTCGTGGTCGGCCCCGACGAGCCCGGCCCGGTGCGCCGCTCCGACGGCCAGCCGTTCTACGCCGCGGGCGACGCCCAGGCGCTGTATCGCCGGCACGAGGCGGAGCTCGACATCTCGATGGTGCCGGTGGAGCCGATGGTCTACGTCGAGGACCGCGGCCAGCACATGCCGCTGAGCGAGACCGCGCCCGGGATGAAGTACCTCGACATCACCCGCGAGGAGCTCGAGCGCCGGCTGCACGAGGACGCGGAGATCCCCGACTGGTTCTCGTACCCGCAGGTCATCGAGTCGCTCAGGCGCAGCCACCCCCCGCGTCACCGCCAGGGGCTGACGATCCTGTTCACCGGGCTCTCGGGCGCCGGCAAGTCCACGATCGCGAACGCGCTGATGTTCAAGCTGCTGGAAGCGGGCGATCGCCGCGTGACGCTGCTCGACGGCGACGTCGTGCGCAAGCACCTGTCCAGCGAGCTCGGTTTCTCCCGCGAGCACCGCGACCTCAACATCCTGCGCATCGGCTTCGTCGCGTCCGAGATCACGAAGAACGGCGGCATCGCGATCTGCGCGCCGATCGCGCCGTACGCGGCCACCCGGCGCGAGGTGCGGCGCATGGTGGAGCGGGTGGGCGGGTTCGTCGAGGTCCACGTCGCGACGCCGCTCACCGTGTGTGAGGCGCGTGACCGCAAGGGCCTGTACGCGAAGGCGCGCGCCGGGATCCTGAAGGGGTTCACCGGGATCAGCGATCCCTACGAGGAGCCGGAGAACCCGGAGCTCGTGATCGACACGCAGGGGCTGACGCCGGAGCTCGCCGCGCACCGGGTGCTGGTGAGGCTGGAGGGGCTGGGCTACATCCGCTGAGGCCGGCGGGCGCGGTCACCGCCCTGGCCGGGGCGGCGCGCGGTGCCGGGAGCGCCGCCGGGAAGCCGCGGCGCACGCACGGCCGTCTTCCCGAGGGAATATTGACGGTCGCGATCGCGCGACGGTACTAATGGGCTCCCGCGCCACGGATCGTTCCCGGCGGGGAAGCGCCCAGGCCGTGCGCCGCCGATTCGCGAACGCGCCACGGTCCGTTTCCCGCAACGCGACGGCACCCGGAACCGGAACGAGCGGACACGGCGCGTCCTGGAAGCTGAAGCAATGTCGAAACTGGTACCGCCACACGGATCCGACACCCTGCAGCCGCTGCTGCTGCCGGAGGTCGAGCGCGCAGACGAGGCCGCGCGCGCGGCCGGGCTGAAGGCCGTTCCGATGTCCAGCCGCGAGGTCTCGGATCTCCTGATGCTGGGCATGGGCGCCTACACGCCGCTGCACGGCTTCATGGGTCACGACGACTGGCGCGGCGCGTGCGTGGACATGAAGCTCGCGAGCGGGGTGTTCTGGCCCATCCCGATCACGCTGTCGTGCAGCGAGGAGCTCGCCGATTCCATCGCGATCGGCGAGACCGTGGCCCTCGCGTCGGGCGAGACCGGCGAGCGGCTCGGCACGCTGCACGTGAGCGAGAAGTACCGCATCGACGCGAAGCTCGAGTGCGAGCACGTCTACGGCACCACCGACGACGCGCACCCCGGCGTGCAGAAGGTGCTCGCGCAGCCGCCGGTGAACCTGGCCGGGCGCGTGTCCGTGTTCTCGGAGAGCGACTGGCCCGCGACGTTCCCCGGCCTGTACCTGCACCCGGCGGATTCGCGCGCGATGTTCCAGGACAGGGGCTGGTCGCAGGTGGCCGCGTTCCAGACGCGCAACCCGATGCACCGCAGCCACGAGTACCTGGCCAAGATCGCCGTCGAGGTGACCGACGGCGTGTTCATCCACCAGGTGCTGGGCAAGCTCAAGCCCGGCGACATCCCGGCCGGGGTGCGCACCCGCGCCATCCAGGCGATGATCGACAACTACTTCGTGCCCGGCACCGTGATCCAGGCGGGCTATCCGATCGAGATGCGCTACGGCGGGCCGCGCGAGGCGCTGATCCACGCGCTGATCCGCCAGAACTTCGGCTGCTCGCACCTGATCGTGGGGCGGGATCACGCCGGCGTCGGAGACTATTACGGCCCCCACGACGCGCAGCACATCTTCGACGAGCTGTGGGACGGCGCGCTGATCACGCGCCCGCTGAAGGTCGACAACACGTTCTTCTGCAGGCGCTGCGACGGCATGGCCACGGGCAAGACCTGCCCGCACGGCAAGGAGCACCACGTGTCCATCTCCGGAACGCGGCAGCGCGAGATGCTGTCCAGCGGCGAGCCGATCCCGCCGCAGTTCAGCCGCCCGGAGGTGGTGGCCATCCTCGAGGAGTTCTACGCCGGGCAGGCGGCCTCGGGCTGAGCGGCGCTGCGCGGCGCGCCGCCCGGGCACGCGCCGCCGCGGGCGCAGGATGCGGCCCGGCGTCAGGCGGCCTCGACGGTCTGCGTGCTGAAGCCGCGGGCCGGATCGTAGCGATGCACGTGGAAGCGCGGTGCGCCCGTCTCGCGCTGCGCGTCCTCGCCCATGCGCAGGTCCACCGCGATGCTCGGGACGGTGCTGGCCAGCACGCCGCCCAGATCCGCGTCCCGCGCCTGGTGCGCGTGTCCGCACAGCACGCGGATCACCTGTCCGTTCGAGCGCAGCGTCGAGATCACGCGCGCGAATCCGTCGCGCGTCTCGTACTGGAAGGACTTCGGATCGCCTTCGACCTCGAACGGCGGGTGGTGCATGAACACCACGGTCGGCCGCTCCGGCTGCGCGGCGAGCTCGCGCGCGACGGCAGCCGCCCGCGCCTCGCAGAAATCGCCCTGCTGGCTGTGCCCGCTCTGGCTGTCGAGGCCCATCAGGCGCAGCGGTTGGTCGTCCACGACGTACTGCACGTGGGGCGCGTCGGGCACCAGGCACGGGCGGCGGATGAAGCGCTCGCGCAGCAGCTCCCGGTCGTCACGGTTGCCCGGCACCGGGTAGAACGGCGCGCGCAGCCCGGCGAGCACCGGCGCCGCGGCCGCGTACTCGTCGTCCCGGGCGCGATTGGCCAGGTCGCCGGTGTGGATCACGACGTCCGGCTGCGGCGTGAGCGCGTTGATCGCGTCCACCGTGCGGCGCAGGTCGGCGAGGCGCCGCGCGCCCTGCGGGTGATCCACCGAGATGTGGGTGTCCGAGATCTGGGCGATGATCATGCTGGCTGCGCCGGGCCACGCGGTCCCGGGTCTTCACGGCTGGGCGGCGCCGGAGCTTACACTACGCGGGCCACGCGGGCGCCGGCGCGCCGCGCGTCAGACGTTGTAGGTCTCGACCGGCGCGCTGTCGTGCCAGGCCCGCATGTGCATGTTCTTGCGGTAGGCCCGCTTGTGGTACGGCAGGCCGTGCTCGCGCATGAACGCGCGCACGTCCTCGCGTGACCAGCCGACCAGCGGATCCACGCGGCAGAGCCGGCCCTCGACGTCGATCCGCGTGCGCTCGTGCTCCGGCGACGTCATGTGGTAGACGGCGCTGATCCAGCACTCGAACGGCTCGAGAACGTCGTTCAGGTGCGCGATCTCGAACGAGCGCCCGGGAGCGTTCTGGTATTCCACCCACATCCGCTCGCAGTGGTCCCAGTCGCCGCGGCGCGTGTCCGGCTCGTGGCCCTCCGACACGCGGGTGTCGCTCAGCCCGAGCAGATCCACGATCGTCGCGTGGTACTCGAGGCTCTCCGGAAACGGCGTCCCGCGCCGGCAGAACACGACGGGCGTCGACGGGTCGATGTCGGCGACCATCTTCAGCACCGCGACGCTGGACGAGCGCAGCGACGCGGTGACCACGACCCGGCCGGGAAAGTACTGCTCGAGGAGCGCGCGCAGGCACTCCGGGGCGGTGAGCCCGGAGGTCGCGCGGCTGATCGCATCGATCGACGGCACGGCGGGATCCCCCTATCGGCGCAGCCCCGGAGTATAGGTCACCGGGACGCGCCGCAGGCAACCGCGGCGTCCGGCTTCAGCGCCCGGTGAACCGCGCGGGCCGGCGCTCCGCCGTCGCGCGCACGCCCTCCTGGAAGTCCTCGCTGTGGCGCAGCCGGCTCTGCACCGCGAGCTCGTGATCGGTGGCCGCCTTGATCTCGTCGGCGAGCATGCCGCGCATCGTCTCGCGGATGCTGGCGATCGCGAGCGGGCCGCCGGCCGCGATCTCGCGCGCGAGATCGAGCGCGGCGCCGCGCACCTCGTCCTGCGCGACCAGCGCGTCGGCGAGGCCCCAGGCGTACGCCTCCTCGCCCTTCACCCGCCGTCCGGTGAGCAGCATCAGATCGGCCTTCTGCCGCCCGACGACCCGCGGCAGCGTGACGGTGAGGCCGAAGCCGTGGTGGAACGCGAGGCGCACGAAGTTCGCGCTGAAGCGGCCTTCGGGGCAGGTGACGCGGAAGTCGGCGCTCAGCGCGAGGCCGAGGCCGCCGCCCACCGCCGCCCCCTGGACCGCGGCGACCACCGGGATGTTCGCGCGGAACAGGCGGATGGCCTCCACGTAGAGCCTGCCGGCCTGCGCGTCCAGCGCGTCGGTGCCCCAGTCGCCGCGGTCGGCGAAGTTCGCGCCGGCGCAGAAGTTCTTGCCCTCGGAGCACAGCACCAGCGCGCGGCACCCGTCGTCGCGCGCGAGCCCGTCGTAGATGCCGGCCAGCTGCTGGATCAGCGAGAAGTCGAACCAGTTGTGGGGTGGGCGATGGATCTCGACGGTGGCGACGTGATCTTCGAGATCCACGGACACCTCGTCGGTGCTCAGGGCATGGGACATGGTTGCTCTCCCGTTCGGACGGTGCGGACAGTGGGGACACGGGCAGCGGCCGCCCGGCCGGCGGCAGCCCCCGTGCTCGATTCGCGTGCGCGGATCAGGCAGCCGTCTCCGCCTGCTCCACGTACAGCAGCGCGTCGACCACGCTCACGCCGCGGCCCTGCGGATGCACGATCACCGGGTTCAGGTCCAGCGCCCGGATGTGCTCGCCGTGGTCGGCGGCGAGGCGCGCGACGCCCAGCATCAGGTCCACGAGCGCCGCGACGTCCGCCGCGGGCGCCCCGCGCACGCCCGCGAGCAGCCGGCGCGCGGCGAGCCGGTCCAGCATCGCGAGCGCCTCGTCGCGGCTGCGCGGCGGCGGCGCCAGCACGGCGTCGCCGGTGAGCTCCACCAGCACGCCGCCGGCGCCGACCAGCATCATCAGGCCGAAGCCCGGGTCGCGGTCCAGGCCCAGGATCATCTCGACGCCCGGCGGCGCCATCGGCTGCACCAGCACCCCGTGCACGTCCGCGTCCGGCGCGTGCGCGCGGGCGCCGGCCAGCACCCGCTCGTAGGCCTCGTGCACCAGCGTCTCGCCGGACACGTTCAGCGCCAGCGCGCCGGCGTCGCTCTTGTGCGGCAGATCCGGCGACTGCACCTTCAGCGCCACCGGTCCGTCCACGTCCATCGCGTGGCGCACCGCGTCGTCGCCGCTGGTCGCCAGTGCGCCGCCGCACGCAGCGCCGTACGCGCCGAGCAGCGGCGCCAGCTCGTACTCGCAGATCACGCGCCGGCCGCCGGGGAACGGCCAGGGCAGGGACGGCGCGGGCGGCGGTGCCGGCGTGTCCGCCGCCATCACCCGCTCGCGGTCGGCGCCGTAGTCGGCCAGCGCGCGCATCGCGCGCGCGGCGCCGCGCAGGCTCGTGAAGCACGGGATTCCGGCGGCGCCCAGCAGCGCGACGCACTTCGGGTCCGGCACCGTGTACGACCAGTACATCACCGGCTTCGGACACGCGGACACCACCTGCACGAGGTGCTCGTACTCGTGCTCCACCGCCGACGCGCGCGTCAGCGACGCGGCCACCATGATCGCGTCGATCGCCGGCGAGCGCGCGGCGATCTCGATCGCGGACGCGTAGCCGCGGCTGAAGATGAACTGCGCGGTGACGTCCACCGGGTTGCGCGAGCTGCCGTACGGCGGCAGCAGGGCGTCGAACCCGGCGCGGGTCCGGTCGTCCAGCACCGGCACCTCCAGCCCCGCCGCGACGCAGGCCTCGGTGAGCCAGATCCCGGCGCCGCCCGACGGCGTGATCACCGCGACGCGCCGGCTCGCCGGCAGCCGGTTCCTGTGGAACGCGAAGCCGGCGGCGATGTCCAGGGTCTCGTCGAGGTCCTCCGCCACCGCGATCCCGAGGTGATCGAACATCGCCCGGTGCGCGCGCCAGGTGCCGGCCAGCGACGAGGTGTGCGCCGCGGCGGCGGCTGCCGCCGGCTCGGAGCGCCCCATCTTCGCGATCACCAGCGGCTTGCCCAGGGTCATCGCCTTGCGCGCGACGGCGTCGAGGCGCGCGGGCGTGCGCAGGCCCTCGACGAACATCAGCCCGACGCCGATGCGCGGGTCGTCGAGCACGTGGTCCATCACCTGCAGGCTGTCGCAGCCCGCCTCGTTGCCCATGCTCACGATGTAGCCGAACGGCAGCCGGCGCGGGTTGCCGCGGCTCAGGAAGGAGAAGCCGATGCCGCCGCTCTGCGACGTGACGGCGATCGGGTCGGCCAGCACGTCGTCGGGCAGCACCGGACCGGACAGCGCGCGCAGCACCGGGCTGAATGTCGCGGCCAGCGGCGCGAACGCGTTCAGGTGGCCCTCGGCGTTCGGGCCCAGCACGGTCATGCGGTAGCGCGCGATGATCTCCCGCAGCCTCTCCTCGCGCGCCTTTCCGCCCGTGCTCGCCTCCTCCGCGAACCCGGAGCTGATGATCACCGCGGCCCGCACGCCGCGCCGGCCGCACGCCTCCATCGCGTCGCACACGAACTCGTTGGGCACGCTGACGATCGCGAGGTCGACGCCGTCGGGCAGCTCGTCCGGGCTGGCGATGCAGGGCAGGCCGCGGATCTCGGCGTGCGAGCGGCTCACCAGGTGCAGCGCGCCGGTGAAGCCGCCGTCGAGGATGGACTCCAGCATGCGCCCGCGGATGCGCTCGGCGTCCGGCGACACGCCCACCAGCACGATGGAGCGGGGATCCAGCAGCGCGTCGAGGCCGCCGGCGGCCGCGTCCAGCGCCGCGTCCGGCGCGGTGCCGCTCATCGCAGGCCCAGTCCGCGCGCGATGATGCCGCGCAGGATCTCCCGCGTGCCGCCCTGGATCGTGAGCTTCGGCGCGATCAGCGTCGCGAAGCCGAGCAGGGTCTCGAAGTCCACCCGGTTGCCGGGGTCCACCTGCGCGAGCGGCACCAGGTCGCGCACCTTCGACGGCAGGTCCTGCTCCCAGTTGGTGCCCAGATCCTTCACGAGCGCGGCCTCCGTCACCGGCACCTTGCCGGCCTCCAGCATGCTCGCCACGGACACCGA
The DNA here is from genome assembly GCA_965365655.1 of uncultured Gammaproteobacteria bacterium. Lineage (GTDB taxonomy): Bacteria > Pseudomonadota > Gammaproteobacteria > HK1 > HK1 > JBFHNV01. Next base: position 8,007 of record CBDUCN010000115.1, read on the forward strand.
CATCTGGCGCAGCGACGCGAGCTGCGCGACCAGCCGGCCGATTCCCTCGGCGACGCGATCGTCGGGCTCCGTGCCCGCCTGCTCGAGCAGCTCGTAGAGCACGTAGATGGTCTCCAGGAAGCGCTCGGGGCCGGCACGCTCGTAGGCCAGCTCGTCGGTGGCCTGCTTCCACGCCATGTCGATGTCGCCCAGCATGTGATCCGCGGGCACGAACACGTCGTCGAACACCACCTCGTTGAAGTCGTGGGCGCCGGTGAGGTTGATGATCGGGTTGATCGTGATCCCGTCGCTGTTCATGTCGACGAGGAACTGGGTCAGCCCGTGGCGGCGGTTCTCCTTCGTCGCCTGCGACGTGCGCAGCAGCGCGATCATGTAGTGCGCGCGGTGCGCGCTGGACGTCCAGATCTTGCGCCCGTTGACCTTGAAGCCGCCGTCCACCTTCTCGGCGCGGGTGCGCGCGGCGAACAGATCGCTCCCGGAGTCCGGCTCGCTCATGCCGATGCAGAACGTGCATTCGCCGCGCACGATGCGCGGCAGGATGTCGTCGCAGATCGCCTGCTTCGCGTAGCGCATCAGGATCGGACCGCTCTGGCGATCCGCGACCCAGTGCGCAAACACCGGCGCGTTGGCGGCGAGCATCTCCTCGGTGACGACGAAACGCTCCAGGAAGCTGCGCTCGCCGCCGCCGTAGCGCTTCGGCCAGGTCATGCCGATGTAGCCCGCCTCGCCGCAGCGCCGCGAGAACTCCGGCGACATGCGCCCGGCCTGCCCCGGGTTGCGCGGGTCGAAGGTGCCGGCCTCGGCCTCGCGGCGCAGGAACGCACGCACCTCGTCGCGCAGGCCTCGGGTCTCCTCCGGCAGCGCGGCCGGGTCGAGCTGGATCACGGCGGACATCGGAGTTCCTCCGGTGGTCGAGCGCGCGGCGGACGCCTCGTCGGCGCCACCCGCGAACGCTATTATCGATGCACGCCGAGTGTATCGACGGAGCGCCCATGACACACGCACCCGACCCGATGATCGTCGAGACTGTGGAGCGCCTGCTCGACGCAGCCTGCGATGCCGCGGCGATCGCCGCGGTCGAGCGCGGCGAGCCGGCCGCTGCGGTGTGGGACGCGCTCGCCGGCTCGGGCATCGACCGCGCGTGGCTGCCGGAGGCCGCGGGCGGCATCGACGCGTCGCTCGCGGACGTGTGCGCGATCGTGCGCCTCGCCGGGCGCTACGCGGCCCCGGTGCCGCTCGCCGACACCCTGCTCGCCGGGCACCTGCTCGCCGGCGCCGGCGCGCCCCCGGAGCCGGGCATGCTGGCGCTGTCGGCGGCGCCGGCCGGCGCCGCCCCGCTGACCTTCGAAGGCGGCCGCGTTTCCGGAGTCCGTCCCCGGGTGCCCTTCGCCCGCCACGTGCGCGCGCTCGCGGTGCTGCTGGACACGGGCGACGGCGACGCCCTCGCGCTGTTCGCGCCGGGGGACGTGCGCATCGAGCCGCGCGAGAGCCTCGCGGGCGAGCCGCTGGACACCGTGCACCTGGACGGCGCGGCGCCGGCCGCGGTCCACCCGCTGCCCGCGGGCTGGAGCGGTGACGGGCTTCGCGTCGCGGGCGCGCTGCTGCGCGCGCAGGCGATGACCGGCGCGCTGCAGCGCATCCTCGCGATGAGCGTGCAGTACGCGCAGGAGCGCGAGGCGTTCGGGCGGCCGATCGCGAAGTTCCAGGCGGTGCAGCAGAGCCTCGCGGTGCTGGCCGGGGAGGTCGCGGCCGCGACCGCGGCCTCCGACGGCGCGATGATCGCCGCCGCGGCTCACGGCTTCGGCGACGAGCGCGTCGTGCGCGCGGTGGCCGCGGCGAAGATCCGCGTCGGCGAGGCGGCCGGGGCGGGCGCCGCGATCGCCCACCAGGTGCACGGCGCGATGGGCTTCACCTTCGAGCACCGCCTGCACCAGTTCACGCGCCGGCTGTGGAGCTGGCGTGACGAGTACGGCCAGGAGAGCGAGTGGGCGATCCGCCTCGGGCGCCTGGTGGCCGCGGCCGGCGCCGAGGCGTTGTGGCCGGCGCTGACCGCGGCGTGACGCGCGCCGCCGCGCCGTCCCGCACTGCCGGCCCCCGGCGTCACCCACCGCGCTGACGGCAGCACGCGGGAGCACGCGCGGCGCCGCTTCGCGCCGCACCGCCGTCGTTCCTCCCGGGCGCTGCGCACTGCGGCGTGCTTCGGGCGCGCGCGGGGTCGCCGCGCCGCGTGCGGCGCCCGGCACCCGGCGCCCGCCTCCCGGCGTGGGACGCGGCTTCCCGGCTATCATCGCGCGACCAGCCATTGGGGAGACCGACCATGCTCATCACGCGCCTCGCGCGCGCGCTTCGCGGCGCCGCGCTCATGCTGCTCTTCGCGCTGCCCGCCGGCGCCGCCGCCGAGGAAGGTCCCGTCGAGCTCGTCGTCGTCGGCGACAGCCTGTCCGACGCCGGCAACCTCGCGGCGCTGCCGCAGTTCGCGTTCCTCTCGAGCCCGCTGCTGCCCTACGACGACGGCTTCAGCAACGGCCCGCGCGCGGTCGAGGTGCTGGCCGCGGACCTGGGCCTCGCCGCCGACCCGTCGCTGCACCTGGTCGCGCCGTTCCCGGTGGGCACGAACTTCGCGGTCGCCGGTGCGCGCAGCGTGACGCTGGGCGTGCCGCCCACCATCGACCTGCCGACCCAGGTGAACGTGCTGCTGCTGTCGCGCGGCGGCGTGCTGCCGGCGGATACGCTGTACGTGGTGTTCATGGGCGGCAACGACATCCGCGACGCGGTCGCCGCCGGCGACAAGCAGGCCGGGCGTGACATCGTCGACGACGCCTCCGCCGCGGTGGAGGACGCGATCCGCGCGCTGCTGGCCGCGGGCGCGCGCACCCTGCTGGTCGCGAACGCCCCCGACATCGGCGGCATCCCGGAGGTGCTCGCCACCGGCGATCGCCAGCGCAGCCAGCGTGCGACGAAGCTCACGCGGCGCTTCAACAAGGGCCTGCGCAAGGCGGTGCGCCGCGCCGAGGAGGACTTCGGCGTCGACATCGCGGAGTTCGACACCTTCCGCTTCCTGAACTTCGTCGTGCGCAACGCCGACCGCCTCGGCTTCACGAACACCACGGACGCGTGCTTCGAGACCGAGACGCTGCTCGCGACCGGCGTGCCGGTGTTCCACCCGGACTGCGACGGCGGCGCGAACTTCGACGCGTTCGTGTACTTCGACGAGATCCACCCGAGCGCGCGCGTGCACGCGCTCGCGGGTGCGGCGATGCTGGCCGTGCTCGCGGAGCACGCCGCGGACGACGACGCCGACGACGAGGCGCGCGGGCGGGGCAGGCGCGGCGGGCACCGCCACGACTGAGCCGCGCGTCGCGCGGGCACCCCGGGCAGGCCGCGTGCGCCCGGAGGCGCGCGCGGGTGGGCGAGGCGGGCGCCGCGGGCGGCCGTACCGGCTCAGCGCAGCAGGAAGGGGACCCCGGCGCGCTGCGCGACGGCCTCGACGCCTGCCGCCAGCGCGGGCGGGATCGGAATGCCGGAGCGTTCCCGCGCGGCCCGGCTCGCGTCCTCCGGGTCCCCGGGGATCAGCACCGGCTGCGCCGGGTCGGCCGGGCGCGTCGCGCGCAGCACCTCCACGACCTGCTGCACGTCGCGCGCGAAGCCGCCGTCGCCGCGGAAGCGGCCGGGGTCGATGGCGAGGAAGAAGTGGCCGATGTCGAAGGGCTGGTCCGGCGCGAGGTCGCGGTCGCGGATCGGCGAGAACGCCGCGCCGGCCAGCGCGCCGGCCAGGATCTGCGCGACCACGCCCAGCCCGTAGCCCTTGTGGCTGCCCAGATCCCGGGTGCCTCCCAGCGGGTTGAGCCCGCCGGGGCCCGCGTTGCGGCACACCGCGAGCGCCTCGGCGGCGTCGGTGACCGGTCGGCCGTCGCCGTCGCTCACCCAGCCGGCGGGCAGCGGCTTGCCGAGGAAGTCGTGCACCTTGACCTTGTTCAGCGCGACCGCGGAGGTCGCGAAGTCGAGCACGAACGGCGGCTGGTCGCCGGCCGGCGCCGCGAACGCGATCGGGTTGGTGCCGAGCACCGGCTCGGCGGCGAAGGTGGGCAGCACCGCGACCGTGCGCGCGGTGCTGGTCACCAGTCCGATGCAGCCGCGCGCGACCGCGATGCGCGCGTACACGCCGGCGGCGCCGAAGTGGTGCGAGTTGAAGGCCGTGACGGCGCCGAGCCCTTGCGCGAGCGCCATCTCGACGGCGACGCCCATGCCGAGGTGCGCGACCGGGTGACCGAGCCCCGCGTCGCCGTCGATGCGCGCGGTGACGGCGCTGCGCTCCACGACGCGCGGCCGGGCGTTCACGTTCAGCCGGCCGTCGCGCTTCATCTGCTCGTACATCATGAGCATCGACACGCCGTGCGAGTCCACGCCCTGCAGGTCCGTCTCCACCATCACGTCGGCGGTGATCGCGACCGCGTCCGGCGCCATGCCCCACGCGGCGAGGATGCTCGCGATCTGCTCGCGCACCCGCGCCGCGGGAACGTTCACCGCGTGCGTCACGCGCGCGGCCTCACTGCACCCAGATCACGTCGCCGGTGAGCTCCGGCCACGCGATGGAGCGCGCGATCTTCGCGGCCGCCGCGGCCGGCGCGAGCGACGTGTCCCAGTGCCCGGCGACGAAGCGCCGCCCGGTGAGCCCGTCGGCCTCGTCGCGCATCAGCCACTGCACCGGCGGCGCCATCACCGCGGGGCGCAGCATCTTCTCGCGCGGGATGCCGATCTCGGCGACGAACGGCGTGTCGGTGGGGCCGCCGGGCACCACCACGTTCACGGTGATGCCGCTGCCTTCCAGCTCCTTGGCCCACACTGCGGCGGTGGACTCCAGCGCGGACTTCACCGCGCCGTAGGGCTGCACCCGGTGCATCGTCAGGTAGCTGGTGCTGTTGATGATGATGCGTCCCCAGCCGGCGGCCTTCAGGTGGCCGATGGCGGCGCGCGTCATGCGCACCGCGCCGACCACGTTGACGTCGAAGAAGCGGTGCCAGATCTCGGGCGTCAGCTCCTCGATCGGCGGGTGGTTCACCTCCGCGTCGGGACGCAGGCTGCTCATGCCGATGCCTGCGTTGTTGACCAGCGCCTGCAGCCCGCCGAACGCGCCCACCGCCTCCTCGACCGCGCGCGCGCAGTCGGCCTCCACCGTGATGTCGCCTTCCACGAAGCGCACGTTGCCGGCCGGGCCCATCTCGCCGCGGCACACCTCCAGCGTGGCGGCGTTCCTGTCCATCACCGTGACCCGGTGGCCGTCGGCCAGCAGCGCGTTCGCGATGGCCTTGCCGATGCCGCTCGCGGCGCCGGTGACCAGCACGCTGCGCGATGTGTGGTTGCTCATGTCGGATCCTCGGTCAGATGGGGCCGCAGCAATCGTCGGGCCCTGCGTGTGGGACGCGGGGCCGCGCGACTTGCCGGCGAAGGCACGAAATGCCGATGATGGCATCCATGCGGACCCGCGCACCATCGCTCCGTCTCCAGGTGTGGATCGCCCTGCTCGCGCTGCTCGCGAGCGGCGTCGCCGAGGCGCAGGTGGAGCCCGGGCCGGCCAGCGTGCTGGTCAGCGCGGACCTGCGCCGCTCGCCCGGGGACAGGGCCGACGTGGTCGGCAACGTCTCCGCGGGCGACGAGGTGGAGGTGCTCGAGATCCGTTTCGATCAGGCGCGCGTGGACGCCGGCGGCGAGCGCGGCTGGATGCCGGTGGCCAAGCTCGGCGCCCGCGGAGAGACCGCGACCGGCGACGCCGGGGGGCGCACCCTGCTCGGCGCGCTGAGCGGTGCGCTGACCGGCGGCGGCCGCGCGCGGGCCGAGCCGTCGCGCACGGTGACCCTCG
>CBDUCN010000116.1:0-13683 GCA_965365655.1 uncultured Gammaproteobacteria bacterium
ATGGTGGAGGCGCTGCACGAGGGCGAGCTGCCGCCGCAGGTGGGCAGGGACTGAGCCGTGCGCATCGCTCACCATCGGCGGGAAGGTCCGGACATCAACCTCACGCCGCTGATCGACGTCGTCTTCCTGCTGCTGATCTTCTTCATGGTGTCGACGACCTTCGAGCGCGAATCGGAGCTGGGCATCGAGCTGCCCGAGGCGAGCGCCGACGCGGAGCCCACCCGCGAGGGCTTCCTGGAGGTGAGCGTCGACAACAAGGGCCGCTTCTACGTGAACGGCCGGCCCCTCGTGAACACGCAGACCGCCACCCTGGTGCAGGCGCTGCGCGAAGCGGCCGAGGCGCGCGGCGGCGAGCCGGCGCTGGTGGTGAGCGCCGACGGCAAGGCGCCGCACCAGTCGGTGATGGCGGTGCTGGACGCCGCACAGCGCGTGGGCCTCGCCCGGGTGCGCTTCGCGACCCGGATCGCGGGAGGCGACGGCGCTGAGCAGTGATCGCCGCGGGGGGCTGGAGCCCCTGCTGCACGCCCTGTGGTACGGCCGCCACCCCCTGTCGCTGCTGCTCGCGCCGCTCGGCTGGCTCTACGGCGCGCTGATGCGTCTGCGGCGCGCTGCGTATCGCCGCGGCGTGCTGCCCGGCCACCGGGTGGGCGTTCCGGTGGTGGTGGTGGGCAACGTCGCGGTGGGCGGCACCGGGAAGACGCCGCTGGTGATCTGGCTCGCCGGCTTCCTCGCCGAGCGCGGCTGGCGTCCGGGCGTCGTGTGCCGCGGCTACGGCGGCGGCGCGACGGCCTGGCCACAGCCCGTGCGCGCGGACAGCGACCCGCGCGAGGTGGGTGACGAGGCGGTGCTGCTCGCGTCGCGCACCGGCGCGCCGGTGATCGCCTGCGGCCCGCGCCGCGTGCGCGCCGCGCGCGACCTCGCGCGCGACGGAGGATGCGACGTGGTGATCAGCGACGACGGCCTGCAGCACCTCGCGCTCGCGCGTGACCTGGAGGTGGTGGTGGTCGACGGCGAGCGCCGCCACGGCAACGGGCGCTGCCTGCCCGCGGGCCCGCTGCGCGAGCCGCTGGCGTGCCTCGCGGACGTGGACCTCGTGGTCTGCAACGGCGACGCGCGCAGCGGCGAGTTCGCGATGGCCCTGGTGCCGGCGCCGGCCCAGAGGGTTGCCGGCGGCGGCGCGCGCCGCCCCCTCGCGGCGTTCGCGGACGGTCTGGTGCACGCCGTGTGCGGCATCGGCAATCCGCCGCGTTTCTTCGCGATGCTGCGCAAGGCCGGTCTCACGCTGCGCGAGCACGCGTTCCCGGATCACCACCCGTTCCGGCCCCGGGACCTGGACTTCGGCGACGACGCGCCGGTGCTGATGACGGAGAAGGACGCGGTGAAATGCCGCGGCTTCGCCGGGCCGCGCCACTGGTACGTGCCGGTCAGCGCGGAGCTGCCGCACGCGTTCTGCGAGCGCCTGGAGGGCCTGCTGGCGCGGGCCGGCGCACCGCGCTCCCGGGAGGCGGCGCCGTGAGCGGCGCGGCGGCGCCGGACCCGGACTTCGTGGTGCTGGTGCCGGCGCGCCTCGCGTCGAGCCGGCTGCCGGAAAAGCCGCTCAGGGAAATCGCCGGGCGGCCGATGATCCTGCACGTGGTGGACCGGGCGCGCGACAGCGGCGCCCGTGCCGTGCACGTGGCGACCGACGATGCGCGCATTCACGCGGTGTGCACCCGCGACGGAGCCGGTGCGCTGATGACCGGCGCCCACCACGCCTCGGGCAGCGAGCGGCTGGCCGAGGCCTGCGAGCTGCTGGGGCTGGAGGACGAGGCGATCGTGGTCAACGTGCAGGGCGACGAGCCCCTGATCCCGCCGGCGCTGATCCGGCAGGTCGCGCGGCTGCTGGCCGATCACCCGGAGGCGGAGATGGCGAGCCTGCACCACCGCATCGAGACCGCGCGCGACGTGTTCGACCCCAACGTGGTCAAGGTGGTTTGCGACGCCGCCGGCCGGGCGCTGTACTTCTCGCGTGCGCCGATCCCGTGGGAGCGCGGCACCTTCGACGCCGGCCCGCAGTGCCGGCCCGAGGGGGAGCACCTGCGCCACATCGGCCTGTACGCGTACCGGGCCGGCTTCCTGCGCCGCTACGTGACGCTGCCGCCGTCCGACCTCGAGCGGCGCGAGGCGCTGGAGCAGCTCCGCGCGCTGCACCACGGTGCCACGATCGTGATGGCCGAGGCCTGCGCGCCGCCCGGTCCGGGCGTGGACACGGCCGAGGATCTCGAGCGCGTGCGTGCCGCCGTGGCCGCGTCGCGTGCGGGTGATCGGACGGGCAGCCGGTAGACTTTGCACCGCACGCGTCCCGGCGGGGCGCGCGGGAGAGCACATCCAGGGCATGCAGGACACCGAACCGGACAACGCCGAGTCGCCGCGGGTCGCGTACTTCGACGCGAACGACGGCGGGCGGGATTTCGTCGTCGGCGACATCCACGGCATGTTCAGCGCGCTGCGCGAGCTGCTCGCGGAGGTGGCGTTCGACCCGATGCGCGACCGGCTGTTCTCGGTCGGCGACCTCGTGGACCGCGGCCCGGAATCCGTCGAGGCGCTGGACTGGCTCGCGAACCCGTGGTTCTTCGCGTGCCGCGGCAACCACGAGCAGTTCGTGCTGGACTCCCACGATCCGGAGCAGTACGAGCTGTGGATCAACCACAACGGCGGGCAGTGGTGGCTGCAGGTGGACGGCGCGGATCGCGAACGCTTCATGCGCACCATCGAGGCGATGCCGCTGGCGATGGAGGTGGCCACCGGCACCGGGACCGTGGGCATCGTGCACGCCGACGTGCCGCCGCTGATGAGCTGGGACCTGTTCATCGATCGCCTGGAGGGCGGCGACCCCGACGCGATGTTCTACGCGATGTGGTCGCGAAACCGCATCGCCGGGGTCGTGTCCTCGATGCCGGTGCTCGGGCGGGTGAAGCGGGTGTACTGCGGCCACACGCCCACCCGCCAGGCGGTGGCGGTGGACAACGTGCACTACATCGACACCGGTGCGGTGTACTGCAGCGAGGGCTACGAGGAGGCGCGGCTCACGCTCGTCGAGATCCAGCCCGGGCCGCACCGCGAGTTCGCCGTCTACACGCGGCGCTGAGCGCGCGCGACGGACCACGGGCGCCCCGGCAGGCTGCTGGAAGAGGTCGTTGTTCGCCGGCGCCGGTCCGGCACGGGGATGTGCCGGCAGCCATCGGGCACGCACGTGCCCGATTTCACCAGCCGGCTAGCGCACCCGGTAGACGATGCGCCCCTTGCTGAGGTCGTACGGGGTGAGCTGCACCGTGACCTTGTCGCCGGTCAGGATGCGGATGTAGTTCTTGCGCATCTTGCCGGAGATGTGGGCCGTCACGACGTGCCCGTTCTCCAGCTCCACGCGGAACATGGTGTTGGGCAGCGTCTCGACGACGGTGCCCTCCATCTCGATATGGTCTTCTTTCGCCAAGAGGGTCAGGCCTGCTGATTCGTTGTCCGGTAAGGGCGCGGAGTCTGCCGAAAAACCCGCGGCTAGGCAAAAGCAGTGTGCGCCGGCCTCAGTCGCCGTCGAGCTCCGTCCACTCGCCGTCTCGCAGGCGCTGCTGCGGGCGGTAGAGGCGCTTGTAGTCCATCTTCCGGCAGCCGTCGATGGCGTAGCCCAGGTACAGCCACTCCAGGCCGGCCCGGCGGGCCGCCTCTATCTGCCACAGCACCGCGTATACCCCCAGCCCGCGCGACACCAGCTCCGGGGCGTAGAAGGTGTAGACCGCCGACAGCGCGTCCGGGAGGCGGTCGGAGACCGCGACGGCCACCAGCTCGTCGCCGTCGCGGAACTCCAGCAATCGTGTCTCCGACCACGGGCACAGCAGGAAATCCTCGTACTTGGCCGGGGTCGGGTCGTCCATCCCGCCGCCGGGGTGGCGCCCGGTGACGTAGCGCACGTAGAGCGCGTAGTGCTCCTCCAGGAACGCCTGGTCGCGCACCTCCACCCGCAGGTCGCGGTTGCGCCGCCAGGTGCGCCGCTGGCTGCGGCTCGGTCGGAACCGGCTGGCGGGCACCCGCACCGCCTCGCACGCGGCGCACGACGGGCACCGCGGCCGGTACAGGTGGCGGCCGCTGCGGCGGAAGCCCTGCTCGGTGAGAAGGCCCTGCAGCCAGGCGTCCTTCGGATGGTCGGGGTCCGCGAACAGCGTGACGGCCTGGCGCTCGTCGAAGTAGCTGCACTCGTGCGCCGGGGTCGCGTAGAGCAGCAGCCTGTTCGGCGGGGAGGGCCCGCTCACGGTCCGCCCGCCTGCGCGTTCATGCCGTGCGCCGCCGGCTCGTGACCCGCCGCCGGGTCGGCGCGCGGGCCGAGGTCGGGCGCCGGCTCCGCAACCGCCTTGGCGATGCGGGCGCAGAACTCGCGCCGCGCGATGCAGCGCGCTCCGAGGCGCTGCAGATGCGGGCTCGGGAGCTGGCAGTCGACGAGCGCGAAGTCACGCCGGCACAGCCACTCGAGCGCGACCTTGGACGCGTCCGGCAATGTGCTGAACATGGACTCGCCGAAGAACACCCGGCCGATGGCCACCCCGTACAGGCCGCCGGCCAGCGTCCCGCCGCGCCAGCACTCCACGCTGTGCGCGTGCCCCAGCCGGTGCAGGCGTTCGTAGGCGTCCACCATCTCCGGCAGGATCCAGGTTCCCGCGGCGCCGTCGCGGGGCGCGGCGCAGGCCTCCACCACGCGCCGGAAGCAGGTGTCCACGGTGACGCGGTCCTCGCCGCGGCGCAGCCGCTTGCGCAGGCTTCGCGACACGCGCAGCTCGCCCGGGAACAGCACCATGCGCGGGTCGGGCGACCACCACAGGATCGGCTGCCCGGTGCTGTACCACGGGAAGATGCCGCGCGCGTACGCACACAGCAGGCGTTCCGGGGACAGGCTGCCGCCCAGCGCGAGCAGCCCGTTGGGCTCGTCGAGCGCGCAGTCGACGTCGGGAAACGCGTGCGCCGGCGCGGATTCCGGGATCCACAGCGGGTGCAGCGCCATGCGCGATCAGGGGGCGGGGTGAACCATTGCGGTTCAATCTTAACCGTCCCCCTCGGGCCGGGCGCCGTGGAACGGCGCATGCTCCGACGCGGCGCGCAGGTAGGCCCGGTTCTGGGCGCGCTCGCGGCGCACGAAGTCGTCGATCGCGTCGCGGAATCGCGCGTCCCGGATCCAGTGGAAGGAGTGGGTGCGCACCGGCACGAAGCCGCGGGTCAGCTTGTGCTCGCCCTGCGCGCCGGCCTCGAAGCGATCCAGCCCGTTCGCGATGCAGTACTCGATGCCGCGGTAGTAGCACACCTCGAAATGCAGCGAGCGGTGCTGCTCGCTGCAGCCCCAGTTACGCCCGTACAGCGTGTGCTCGCCGCGGAACAGGTGCGCGCCCGCGACGCAGCGTCCGTTGCGCTTCCCGAGGATCAGGATCAGCGATCGCGGCATGCGCTCGGCGGCGCGCAGGAAGAACTCCAGCGTCAGGCTCGGGAAACCCCACTTGCGGTCGTAGGTCGAGCAGTACAGCGCGTGGTAGGCCGCGATCTCGGCCTCGGTCAGCTCGTCGCCGTGCTTGAGCTCGACGTCCACCGGGGCGGCGGCGGCCTCGCGGCGCTCCTTGCGCACCTGCTTGCGGCGCTTCGACGTGAATGCGTCGAGGTAGTCCTGCATGTCGCGGAAGCCCGGGTTGTGCCAGTGGAACTGACAGCCGTGGCGCTCGAGCAGGGGCAGGCCGGTGAGCAGCTCGGTGTCCGCGGCCTCGGTGAACAGCCAGTGCGCGGAGGACAGCCCCGCCTGCTCCGAGAGCTGCTGCGCCGCGGACACCAGGCCCCGCACCACCCGGGAGCGGTCGGCGCCGGCCGCGGCCAGCAGCCGCGGGCCGGTGCACGGCGTGAACGGCACCGCGCTCAGCAGCTTCGGGTAGTACGCGAGCCCGTGGCGCTCGTAGGCCTCGGCCCAGCCCCAGTCGAACACGAACTCCCCGTAGGAGTGACTCTTCAGGTACGCGGGGCACGCGCCGATCAGCGTCTCGCCGTCGTACAGCAGCAGGTGCTGCGGCTGCCACCCCTCGTCGGGGCCCACGCAGCCCGTGCGCTCCAGCGCGTCGAGGAACGCATGGCGCAGGAACGGGTTCGCGCCGCCCGCGAGCGCGTCCCAGGTCGCGGCCGGGACCTCCGACAACGCGTCAGCGACCCGGCACGTGAGCTCCGCGGTCTCCCCGGCGTCCGGGCCGCCGGCGAGCGGCGCGCGTCCCGTCGCGCCGTGCTCGGCCATCAGCCGGCCTCGCGCTCCAGCGCGTCCAGGTACTTCTCGGCGTCCAGCGCGGCCATGCATCCCGAGCCGGCCGACGTGATGGCCTGGCGGTAGACGTGATCCGCGACGTCGCCGGCCGCGAACACGCCGGGCACGCTGGTCGCGGTCGCGTTGCCGTCGAGGCCGCTGCGCACCTTGATGTAGCCGCCGTTGCTCATCTCGAGCTGGCCGGTGAACAGCCCGGTGTTCGGCACGTGGCCGATCGCGATGAACACGCCCTTGACCGCCTTGTCGCTGGTGGTGCCGTCCTTGACGTTGCGGATGCGCATGCCGGTCACGCCGCTCTGGTCGCCCAGCACCTCGTCGAGCACGTGGTCCCACGCGATGGCCACGTTGCCCGAGCGGGACTTCTCGACGAGCTGATCGGCCAGGATCTTCTCCGCGCGGAACTCGTCGCGGCGGTGCACCACGGTGACCCGCGACGCGATGTTGGACAGGTACAGCGCCTCCTCGACCGCGGTGTTGCCGCCGCCGATCACGGCCACCTCGTCACCCTTGTAGAAGAAGCCGTCGCAGGTCGCGCAGGCCGATACCCCGCGCCCCTTGAACGCTTCCTCGCTGTCGAGGCCCAGGTAGCGGGCCGACGCGCCGGTCGCGATGATCAGGGCGTCGCAGGTGAACGCGTGCGAGTCGCCCTCGAGGCGGAACGGGCGCTCGCCGAGGTGCGCGGTGTGGATGTGGTCGTACACCAGCTCGGTCTGGAAGCGCTCCGCGTGGCGGCGCATGCGCTCCATCAGCTCCGGGCCCTGCACGCCCTCGTCGTCTCCGGGCCAGTTGTCGACGTCGGTGGTGGTGGTCATCTGGCCGCCGGGCTCCAGGCCCATCACGATCACCGGGGACAGGTTGGCGCGCGCGGCGTACACCGCCGCGGTGTAGCCGGCCGGCCCCGAGCCCAGGATCAGCAGCCGGCAGTGTCGGGTCTCGCTCATGTCGGTTCCATGTTGCATTGGTCCACGTGCGCGCGGCGCGTGTCCGGCGGTGCTGGGGCGCGCAGCCGGACGCCGCTGGCTAAGGCGCAGGAGGTTACGGCGATCGCCGCCGCGCCGCGCGGGCCGCGACGTCCGCGCTGCCCGCGTGGACAACGGCGGCGGCCGTGGGCGACACTTTCGCACCGCGGACAGGATGTCCGCGACCTCCAACGACAAGCAGGCCGCCGCCGTCCCGTGGACCGCGCGCGGCACGCCCGCCACCCGTCACCGCCCGTCGCGCCGGGCGAGGCCCGGCCTCGCCGTCGCGCGCTGCCGCGTGCGCCGGCGCGGTCGTCCCGGCGGCGGCCGGGCCGCCTCGGCGGACCGAGCTTGAAATGTCATACGCATCAGTCCATTGTGACCGCTTCATGAGAAACTGCGTTCAGTAGAAATGGCACAGGCCTCGCGCGAGAAACCCGGATTCATGGCGGCCCTGCACGGGCCGCTGGCACGCGGATCCCGCGAGGGAGCCCTGATCCTGGCCGGCGCCGTCGCGATCTACCTCGTGCTCTCGCTCGCCAGCTACCACCCGACGGATCCCGGCTGGTCGCACAGCGGGCCGGTGTCGCGGGTGCTGAACGAGGGCGGCGTCGTCGGCGCGTGGCTCGCGGACGTCGCGCTGTACCTGTTCGGCTACCTGGCCTACCTGTTCCCGCTGCTGTTCGCGTTCGGCGGCTGGCTGCTGTTCCGCGGCGCGCGCAGCGGGCCGCCGATGGACGTGTATCACGGCACGGTGCGCGGCGTGGGCTTCGTGATCACCCTCGCGACCGGCTGCGGCCTCGCGACGCTGCACTTCCACGGCCACGGCCTGCCGCTGGACGCCGGCGGGGTGCTCGGCAACGTCGTGGGCGGCAGCCTCGCGCGTGCGCTGAGCCCGCTCGGCAGCACCCTGTTCCTGCTCGCGCTGTTCCTCACCGGGCTGACCCTGTTCACCGGGATCTCCTGGCTCACGGTGATGGACGTCACGGGCCGCCACACGCTGCGCCTCGTCGGGCTCGCGCTCGCGGCGTGGGACCGCGCGCGCGACGCGTGGCGCGGCCGTCAGGTGAAGCGCGAGCGCGAGACCCAGGTCGAGCGCAAGCGCCAGAAGACGCAGGACCGCAAGCCGCCGCGCATCGAGCCGGTGGTGCCGAAGATCGAGCCGAGCGTGCGCGCCCAGAAGGAGCGCCAGGTGCCGCTGTTCGAGAGCCCGCCGGCCGAGGGCGAGCTGCCGCCGCTCAATCTGCTGGATGCCCCCGGCGAGCGGCGCAGCACGATCAGCGAGGCCGCGCTGGAGGCGATGTCGCGCCAGGTCGAGCTGAAGCTGGCCGACTTCGGCGTCGAGGCCGAGGTCGTCGAGGTGCACCCGGGACCGGTGATCACCCGCTACGAGCTCCTGCTCGCGGCCGGGCTCAAGGTCAGCAAGGTCAGCAACCTCGCGAAGGATCTCGCGCGCTCGCTGTCCACCGTCAGCGTGCGCGTGGTGGAGGTGATCCCCGGCAAGCCGACCATCGGCCTCGAGATCCCGAACGAGGATCGCGAGCTGGTGCGCCTGTCCGAGATACTCAAGTCCAGCGCCTACGAGACCGACGGCGGCCACCTGAGCCTCGCGCTGGGCAAGGACATCGGCGGCCACCCGGTGGTCGTGAACCTGCAGCGCATGCCGCACCTGCTGGTCGCCGGCACCACCGGCGCCGGCAAGTCGGTGGCCATCAACGCGATGGTGCTGAGCCTGCTCTACAAGTCCTCGCCGGAGGACGTGCGGCTCATCATGATCGACCCGAAGATGCTCGAGCTCTCGGTCTACGAGGGCATCCCGCACCTGCTCGCGCCGGTGGTCACCGACATGAGCCAGGCGTCCAACGCGCTGCGCTGGTGCGTCGCGGAGATGGAGCGCCGCTACCAGCTGATGTCCGCGCTGGGGGTGCGCAACATCGGCGGCTACAACCGCAAGATCGCGGAGGCCGCCGCGAAGGGCGAGCCGATCCGGGACCCGCTGTTCAAGGTGCAGGCCGTGGACGGCGAGGACGCGCCCGAGGCGCCGCCGCTCGAGAAGCTGCCGATGATCGTCGTGATCGTCGACGAGCTGGCCGACCTGATGATGACCACCGGCAAGAAGGTCGAGGAGCTGATCGCGCGCCTCGCGCAGAAGGCGCGCGCCGCCGGCCTGCACCTGGTGCTCGCGACCCAGCGCCCGTCGGTGGACGTGATCACCGGTCTCATCAAGGCCAACGTGCCCAGCCGCATCGCGTTCCAGGTCTCGTCGAAGGTGGACTCGCGCACGATCCTCGACCAGGGCGGCGCCGAGGCGCTGCTCGGCCACGGCGACATGCTCTACATGGGGGTCGGCTCGTCGATGCTGAACCGCGTGCACGGCGCGTTCGTCGACGACCACGAGGTGCACGCGGTGGTGGCCTTCCTGAAGCGCCAGGGCGAGCCGCGCTACGAGGACGGCGTGCTGGACGGCAGCGCGCTGCTCGACGACGGCCCCGGCGGCATGGCCGGCATGCCCGGCGTGCCCGGGATGGCGGACGACAGCGGCGAGTCGGACCCGCTCTACGACCAGGCGGTGCACATCGTCACCGACACCCGCCGCGCGTCGATCTCCGGCGTGCAGCGCCGGCTCAAGATCGGCTACAACCGCGCCGCGCGCATGCTCGAGCAGATGGAGGAGAGCGGCGTGGTGGGACCGCTGCAGTCGAACGGCGCCCGCGAGGTGCTCGCGCCGCCGCCGCCGCCGGCGGACTGACGCGCGCGGCCCACGCCCGGCGTACGCCGGGTGCTGCGCCGGACGCGCGCGCGGCGTCCCGGGCGCCGGCGGGCGGATGGCTATACTGCGCAGCCGACCCCCGGAGACCGCTCACCGTGAATCTGTCGCGCCGTGCCGGCGCCGTCGCACTGCTTGCCGCCCTCGCGTTGCCGGCCGCCGCCGGCGACGGGCGCGACCGCCTGGATGCGTTCCTGCAGGGTCTGGAGACGCTGCAGGCGGAGTTCCGCCAGGAGCTGCTGGACGAGAGCGGCCAGCCGGTGGAGGAATCGACCGGCACCGTGATCCTGGCGCGCCCCGGGCGCTTCCGCTGGGACTACCGCACCCCGTACCGCCAGCTGATCGTCGCCGACGGCGACCAGGTGTGGCTCTACGATCCGGAGCTGCTGCAGGTCACGGTGCGCCGGCAGGCGGGCGCGCTGGACGCGACCCCGGCCGCGCTGCTCGCGTCGCGCCAGCCGGTGGAGGAGGTGTTCCGGGTCGACGAGCTGGGCCGCGGCGACGACGGCCTCACGTGGCTCGCGCTCGCGCCGCGCGCGGAGGGCGGCAGCTTCGAGGCGATCCGCGTCGGGCTCGACGAGCACGGTCTGAAGCGCATGGAGCTGCGCGACGGCTTCGGCCAGACCACCCGCCTCGAGTTCCGCGACATCCGGCGCAACCCGGCGCTGGACGAGGAGCGCTTCCGCTTCACGCCGCCGCCCGGCGTGGACGTGATCCGGGGGCAGTGACTCCCCCGCGGGACGCGCGCGCGGCGTCGCCCGCGCCGGCGGCGTGAGCCAGGACGACCTGTTCGGCGGCGGCGCGGCGTCCGAGGCGTCGCTGGACGGGGTGCCGCTGGCCGAGCGCATGCGCCCGCGCAACCTCGACGAGTTCCACGGCCAGGCGCACCTGCTCGGTGAAGGCAAGGCGCTCAGGCGCCTGATCGAGAGCGGGCGCGCGAGCTCGCTGGTGCTGTGGGGGCCGCCCGGCACCGGCAAGACCACCCTCGGGCGCATGCTCGCGGACTACCAGGGCGCGCGCTTCATGACGCTGTCGGCGGTGCTGGCCGGGGTCAAGGACATCCGCGCCGCGGTCGAGCAGGCGCGCGCGCACCGCCGCGCGCACGGCGCCGCGACGCTGCTGTTCGTCGACGAGGTGCACCGCTTCAACAAGGCGCAGCAGGACGCGTTCCTGCCCCACGTCGAGGACGGCACGATCCTGTTCGTCGGCGCGACCACCGAGAACCCGTCCTTCGAGCTGAACAGCGCGCTGCTCTCGCGCGCGCGGGTATTCGTCCTGAAGGCGCTGGACGTCGCCGACATCACGACGATCCTGCAGGCCGCGCTCGCGGACGCGGAGCGCGGTCTAGGCGCGCTGGGGCTCGCCTGCGAGCCCGACGCGCTGGCGCTGCTGGCCCGCGCCGCCGACGGCGACGCGCGGCGTGCGCTCAGCCTGCTGGAGTCCGCCGCCGACCTCGCGCAGATGGCGCCGGACGGCGCGCCGCCGCGGGTCGACGCCGCGCTCGCGGCGCGGCTGCTGGAGGAGGGCGGGGCGCGGCGCTTCGACAAGGGCGGCGACGCGTTCTACGACCAGATCTCGGCGCTGCACAAGTCGATTCGCGGCTCCGACCCGGACGCCGCGCTGTACTGGCTCGCGCGCATGCTGGACGGCGGCTGCGACCCGCTGTACCTCGCGCGCCGCCTGACGCGCATCGCGTCGGAGGACGTCGGCAACGCCGACCCGCGCGCGCTGGGCCTGTGCGTCGACGCGTGGGAGACGCAGCGCCGCCTGGGCTCGCCGGAAGGGGAGCTCGCGCTCGCGCAGGCCGCGGTCTACCTCGCGTGCGTGCCGAAGAGCAACGCGGTGTACGCGGCGTTCAACGCGGCGATGGAGGACGCGCGCGCCCTCGGCTCGCTGCCGGTGCCCGAGCGCCTGCGCAACGCGCCGACGAAGCTGATGAAGGAGCTGGGTCACGGCGAGGGCTACCGCTACGCGCACGACGAGGCCGGCGGCTACGCGGCCGGCGAGCGCTACTTCCCTGACGCGATGGCGGTGAAACGCTATTATTCGCCGCCCGATCGGGGCCTCGAGGCGCGCATCCGCGAACGCCTCGAGCGCCTGCGGGAACTCGACCGCTCCCACGACGACACAACCGAGGACGGCGCGCCGCCGCCCGCCGAGGACGCTCCACGCTCATGATCGACCCGCAACTCCTGCGCCACGACCTGGAAGGCACCGCCGCGCGTCTCGCCGAGCGGGGCTTTGAACTGGACGTCGCCGCGTACGCGGCGCTGGAGGCCGAGCGCAAGGAGGTGCAGACGCGCACCCAGTCGCTGCAGGCGGAGCGCAACGCGCGCTCGAAGTCCATCGGCAAGGCGAAGGCCGCGGGCGAGGACATCGAGCCGCTGCTCGCGGAAGTCGGGCGCCTGGGCGACGAGCTGAAGGCCTCCGAGCAGCGCCTGAAGGAGATCCAGGACGCGCTGGACGAGGTGCTGATGGGGGTGCCCAACCTCGCGCACGACAGCGTGCCCGTGGGCCGCGACGAGGACGACAATCGCGAGGAGCGGCGCTGGGGCGAGCCCCGCGCGTTCGACTTCGAGCCGAAGGACCACGTCGACCTCGGCGCGGCGCTCGGCGGCATGGACTTCGAGGCCGGCTCGCTGCTCGCCGGCAGCCGCTTCGTCGCGCTGTCGGGGCAGGTCGCGCGCCTGCACCGCGCGCTCGCGCAGTTCATGCTGGACCTGCACACGCGCGAGCACGGCTACCGCGAGACCAGCGTGCCGCTGCTGGTGAACGCCGACACGCTGACCGGCACCGGCCAGCTGCCGAAGTTCGCCGCCGACCTGTTCCACGTCGCCGAGCACGGCTACTACCTGATCCCGACCGCCGAGGTGCCGCTCACGAACCTGGTGCGCGGGCGCATCCTGGACGCCGACGACCTGCCGCTGAAGCTGGTCGGCCACACCCCGTGCTTCCGCAGCGAGGCGGGCTCCTACGGCAAGGACGTGCGCGGCATGCTGCGCCAGCACCAGTTCGAGAAGGTGGAGCTGGTGCACGTCGTGCGCCCGGACGCGTCCTACGACGCGCTCGAGGAGCTCACCGGGCATGCCGAGCGGGTGCTGCAGCTGCTCGAGCTGCCGTACCGGGTGGTCACGCTGTGCACCGGCGACATGGGCTTCGGCGCCGCGAAGACCTACGACATCGAGGTCTGGCTGCCGGGCCAGCAGCGCTACCGGGAGATCTCGTCGTGCAGCAACTGCGAGGCCTTCCAGGCACGGCGCATGATGGCGCGCTGGCGCAACCCGGACACCGGCCGGCCGGAGCCGGTGCACACGCTGAACGGCTCGGGGCTCGCGGTGGGGCGCACGCTGATCGCGGTGCTCGAGAACGGTCAGCAGGCGGATGGCAGCGTGCGGGTGCCCGATGCGTTGCGGCCGTGGATCGGCGGGCTGGAGGCGCTCACGCCCTGAGCCACGTCGCCGCGGGCGGGGCGGCGGGGCTTGTGCCCGCCCGGGAGCCTGCCGCGCGGCCGGACGGGCGTGTCGTCGGGTGCGGCCGGCATGCGAGGTGACTGCCGTCCTCGGGGGCCGCGATGCCGCCGAGTGGACCATGCCGGCGCCGCAGCGTTGACTGGATTCGCGCGAGCCGGGCTGCGCGCGGTCGTC
>CBDUCN010000117.1:0-13678 GCA_965365655.1 uncultured Gammaproteobacteria bacterium
GCGGCGGTGCGCGTGAAGCGCGGCTCGACGACGATCATCTTCGCGCCGTTCTCCTTCGCGCGCAGGATGTGCTGCATCGCGACGGGATGCGCCTCAGCGGGGTTCGACCCGATGAAGATCATCGCCTTCGCGTTGTGCATGTCGTTGTAGCTGTTGGTCATCGCACCGTAGCCCCAGGTGTTCGCGACACCCGCCACGGTCGTCGAGTGGCAGATGCGCGCCTGGTGGTCGGTGTTGTTGGTGCCCCAGAAGGCCGCCAGCTTGCGGAACAGGTAGGCCTGCTCGTTGCTGTACTTGGCCGAGCCGAGCCAGTACACCGAGTCCGGGCCCGAGGCCTCGCGGATCTGCAGCATCCTGTCTCCGATCTCGTCGATCGCCTGATCCCACGAGATCTTCTGCCACTTGCCGCCGGTCATCTTCATCGGGTACTTGAGCCGGCGCTCGCCCATGCCGTGCTCGCGCACCGACGCGCCCTTCGCGCAGTGGGCGCCGAGATTGATCGGGGACTCGAAGTCCGGCTCCTGGCCGGTCCACACGCCGTTCTGCACCTCGGCGATCACGCCGCAGCCCACCGAGCAGTGGGTGCAGATGCTGCGCTTGAGCTCGGTCGCGACGCCCGCCTTGGGCGCGGACTCCGCGGTGGCCGCGCTGGCCTTGCGCATCATCGCCGGCGGCACCATCGCCGCGACGGCGCCGCCGCCCAGCGTGAGCCCCGAGCGGCGCAGGAAGGTGCGGCGCCCGATCGCGTCGCCGGGCGTGCCGGCGCTCGTGCCGGCGTTGCTCTTCTTGATCAGCTTCATGAGTGTCTCTCCCTTCGCCCGGTCACTGCCGCGCGAGGCGGTAGTACTGCTCGATGTGAGGCGTGACGTGATAGCCCTGCTTGCCCTGCGGCTCCGGCGCGGCCTGCGCCGCCGGGGCCTCGTCCGTGCCGGCCACCGCCGCACCGCCGGCCGCCGCCACGGTGGCCGCACCGCCCGCCACTGCCGCGGTCTTCAGGAACCGCCGGCGCCCGTGGCGCTGCCCGTCCGGTCGCCCACCCGGTCGCATGTCGTTGCTCATCGCGTCATCCTCCTCGTGTCGTCTCACTTCGCGTCGTGGCCGCGGCGCTCGCGCCGCCGGCCCCGCCATGTCTTCAACTCGCGTCCCACGGCACTCCGTTGCCGGCATCCGCGCTCACGCCGCCATCGTCAGGTAGCGCGCCTCGAATGCCATGAACTGCTCCCCGAACTGGCCCACCGCGCGGTAGAACACCGCCGAGCGGGCCTCGCCGAGGTCGCGGAAGAACGTGCCCATCCACGGCCCGATGTGGCCCTGGAAGAAGCGCCGCTGCACCGCCGGCGGCTGGCCGTCGGTGATCAGCATCGCCATCGTCTCGCACAGCGCGGCGGCGTGGTCCTCGGGCTCCGGCACGCCATCCTGGCGCTCGAAGCCGAGCGCCGCGAGATCCGCGCGCAGCACCGCCAGCGGCTTGTCCATCAGGAAGCCGGTCATGTACCAGGAGCCGTACGGCACCACCTCGCCGCGGCCGAGGCCGATGAAGAGATCCTGGTACTCGTCCGCGAGCTCGGCCGGCGCGGCCCGCGCGGCCGCGATCGCGAGCTGGCGCCACGCGGCCGCGAAGTCCGCCTCCACGCCGGGCTCCGGATCCACCGCGGCGAGCAGGTCCAGCAGGTCCTGTCCGGGCGCGGCGACCAGCAGCCTGCCGAGCAGGCCGTAGGTGTGCGCCCGCACCTGCTCTTCGGCGACGGGCGCCGGGGCGTCATTCATGACCGTCACCGGGACGGCCGCAGCGGTCTGCATGGGGTTGCTTCTGGTGCAGGATGCTCGTTCGGGGGATGGAGCAAGAAGCGCGCCATCGCTCGCGGGAGAAAAAGGGGGACGACGGGAGAAATCCGGCCGTGCGCGCGGCCTGCAACGGGCGAGCGCGCGGGGTGATGGGACTTTTTGTCCTTTCGCTGCGCTGCATCATGGTGCGTCGGGACCCGCCGGCCGGAGCCGCCGTCTCAATGCCGCGGCCCCCCGTCCACGTCCAGCAGCCCGCCGCCGTCGCGGAACATGTCCTTGACCCGGCAGTCCTCGCACATCCGCAGCCGCCGCAGCTGCTCCGGCTTGTCGTGGAACATCCAGTGCCCGGCCAGCTTCTCGAGCATCCGCTCCACGGTCCGGGTGGTGCCGAACACCTTGCCGCAGCTCACGCACGCGAACGGCGCGTCCTCGTTCAGCACGCGGCGCGCGGCGCGCTGCTCGCGGTCGAACAGCAGCCGCGCCTCGAGGGTGATCGCGTCCTCCGGGCAGCTTCCCGCGCACAGCCCGCACTGCACGCAGTTCTGCTCGACGAAGTCCAGCCGCGGCCGGTCGCCGGCGGCCAGCACGGCGCCCGCGGGGCACACCGCGACGCATGCCATGCACAGCGTGCAGGCGCCCGGATCGACCTCGATGCGCCCGAACGGGGCGTGCGCGGGCAGCGCCGCGATCCCGGCCGGGGACGGCGCCTGGGCGTACAGGTGGTCCAGCGCGAGGCGCATCGCCTCGCGCTTGCCCGCGACGCCGGCGAACGCCGCCGGCTGGCGCACCCGCGCGCCCGCGGCCTGCGACCACAGCCCGGCCATCTCGGACGCCGGCGCGGCCTCGGCCATCGCCACCGCGCCCGCGGCCGCCCCCAGCGCCTCCAGGATCGCGTCCAGCACGCGGAGCTGGGCCTCGATCTCGGCGCGCACCGTCGGCGGTGTCGCCGCGGTCGCGAGCAGCACCACGCCGTCGACGCCGAACGCGAGCAGCGCGAGCCAGGTCTCCAGGCCCACCGAGCCGATCTCCTCGACCGCGAACGGCAGCACGTGCCCGGGCAGCGCGGCGCCGTGCTCGGCGAGCCAGGCCGCGCCCGCGTCGCCGTCGTGGAACAGCACCAGCGGGGTGGCGCCGCCGCGCTCGCGGTACGTCGCGAGCAGCAGCCGCAGGCGATCGGTGAGGTCCGCGCTGGTCGGGTACGCGTAGCGGATCGCCCCGGTCGGACACGCGGTGGCGCAGGTGCCGCCGCCCTGGCACAGGTGCGCGTCCACCTCGATGCGCTCCTTCAGCGACGTGATGGCGCCGGTGGGGCACGCGTCCAGGCAGCGGCTGCAGCCGCGCTGGCCGCGTGCGCCGTGGGCACAGATCGCCGGGTCGTAGTCGAAGTAGCGCGGCTTCTCGAACTCCCCGATCAGCTCCGGCAGCGCCGCGAGCGCGTCTTCCAGGCGCTGCGCGTCCCCGGCCGGTGCGAAGTAGCCGGGCGGCGGCACGTCCACGCGCAGCGCCGGCTGCCGGCCGAGGTCCAGCACCAGGTCGTACGGGCGGTTGGCGGTGAGAATGGACGGCGCGAGCGGGCGCGGCGCACCGTCCGCCTGCACGTCCACCTCGAACGCGCCCAGGTGACCTCGCACCGCCGCCAGCGGCGCGCGGATCTCCCGGGCGCCGGGCGACCGGCTCCGTTGCGCGGCCGCAGCGGCGTCGCCGCGCTCCGGCACCGGCGTGGCGTCATGCGCGTCGCCGCGACCGTCCGTGATCAGCAGCGACACCGTGAGCGGGCCGCCGGCAAGTCGTTGCGCAGCCTCGCGCGCCATCGCCTCCGGACCGGCGATCAGCAGATGGCCCCGGGACGCGTAGCTGACCAGCGAGGTCGGCACGACCGGCCGTTGCAGCGCCTTCGCGAGCGCGTCGCGGCGCGCCTGCCCGTCCGCGTCCGCCGCCGCGAGGCCCGCAGTGCCGTCAGCGCTCATCGCGGCCACCGCGCTGCGCATCCCCGGCGCCGGTCTCCGGGGCGGCGTCCGTCCCCGGCTCCGGGTCGCGTTCTTCGCCGGGCCCGGGCACCGGCGTCACGCGGGCCGCCGGCGCGCGCCCGGGCGGCGCGGCGTCGTCGTGCGGCCCGGCATCGGCTTCGTCCGCGCGCGCGACCCCGCGCTGCTGCGCGGCCTCGCCGTCCGCTGCGGCCGCACCGCGCCGCGCGTCGTCGTCGGGGTCCACCGCGTCGGCCTGCGCCGGCTCGCCGTCCTGCGCGGCGACCTGCTCCTGCGCGTCGGCCTCCGCGCGCGCCCGCGCCTCGGCCTCCTCCGCCTCGCGCTCCATGCGGTGGCGCATGTCGGAGGTCACGATGTCGCCCAGCGGCTCGAAGGTCGTGAAGTCGTCGTCGTAGTCGTTGAGGCCGTCCGTGACGTTGTAGACGGGGCTCGCGAACAGCCTGCGCAGCGCCTTGCGGCGCAGCGCCTCGCTGACGCCGGGGGACAGGAACGGGCTGTAGTCCGCGTCCTCGCCAAGCGAATCGAGGTCGGGCATGTCGGCGTCCGTGAGCACGCGCTCCTCGGCGCCGGGAGCGGGAGAGGCGTCCGCGACGGCCGCGCGCCCGGCGTCGGCGACGGGTGCGGCCCCGGACACGGGTGCGGGCACCGGATCGGACGCCGCGGCCCCCGGGCCCCCGGCCCGCCGGCGGCTCTTGCGGCGCGACCAGCGGCCGTAGAAGCCCTCCTGCGGGCGTTCCTCAGTGGAGACGGTCTTCGGGTCGTCCGCCTCGGGCATTGCGCTCCCCCTCCTCGGCCCAGTCGCGCCGCTTGCGCTTCTTCTTGATCACCGGCACGTAGTGATGCACGACGTAGTGTTCCAGCCACGCGACGACCTGGTCCGGCATCGGCACCGAGAACACGAGGTCCTCCGACTCGAGGTGCGCGTTGGCCTCGTCCTGGCTGGCGGTGACCAGGGCCGGCGCGACCGCCATCGAGTCGTCCTCGGCCGCCTCGTCGCGGTGGCAGATCACGAACAGGTACGGCGTCTCGCTCTGCAGGTTGTACCAGTAGCTCTCGCAGCCGTCGGCGTGCAGCTCGACCGGCATCCCGGACCACAGGAAGCGCGCGGCGTCGCCGTCCTCGGAGACCAGCGTCATCCCCGACTCCCCGCCCGCGATGCGCTCGCCGGCGGTGACCGCGACGCACTCCCACTGGTACTCGCTCCACGGCCCGCTGCGCGCGAGGCGGCGCTCCATGAGCACGGACACGGGAAAGCGGGTGGGTACGTCGGACTGGGACATGACTGCGGCCGCCGCGGGTCTGCGGGGCGCTCAATCTAACAGCATGCCGCCGCGCCAGGGTGCCGCACGAGCGGGACAAAATGTCCCACGCGCCGCGCTGTCCGGCATGCCGTGCAGCGGTATCATTGGCGGCTGACGCAGCACGGCACGCGGACGAAGACGCACGGCATGAGCAGCGACATCACCCCGGTTCCGGCAGACATGACGCGGGCGGACGGCCGCGGGACGCTGGTCGATCGCTTCGACCGCCGCGTGAGCTACGTGCGGCTGTCGGTCACCGACCGCTGCGACTTCCGCTGCGTGTACTGCATGAGCGAGGAGATGACCTTCCTCCCGCGCGCGCAGGTGCTGACGCTGGAGGAGCTGCACGCGCTCGGGCGCGCGTTCGTCGACCTCGGCGTCACCAAGATCCGCCTCACCGGCGGCGAGCCGCTGGTCCGGCGCAACATCATGTGGCTGGTCGAGCGCCTCGGCGCGCTGCCCGGGCTGGACGAGCTGGTGCTGACCACCAACGGCTCGCAGCTCCCGCGCCTCGCGCACCCGCTCAAGGACGCCGGCGTGAAGCGCATCAACGTCAGCGTCGACAGCCTGCGCCCGGACCGCTTCCGCCGCATCACGCGCACCGGGAACCTGGACGGCGTGCTGGCCGGCATCGACGCCGCGCAGGCCGCCGGCTTCCAGCGCATCAAGCTGAACAGCGTGATCATGCGCAACCGCAACGACGACGAGATCCTCGACCTGGTCGACTTCGTCGTCGGCCGCGGCATCGACGTGTCGTTCATCGAGGAGATGCCGCTCGGCGAGATCGACGACCACGACCGCGCGGTCAGCTACATCTCCAGCGACGAGGTGCGCGCGCGCATCGAGGAACGCTACGAGCTGATCCCGACCACCGAGAGCACCGGCGGGCCGTCGCGCTACTGGCGCGTGCAGGGCACCGGGTCGCGCGTCGGCTTCATCTCGCCGCACTCGCACAACTTCTGCGAGAGCTGCAACCGCGTGCGCGTGACGGTGCAGGGCCGGCTGCTGCTGTGCCTGGGCCAGGAGCACTCGGTGGATCTCCGCCACGTGATGCGCGCGCATCCCGGCGACGACGCGCGGCTGCGCGACGCGATTCGCGACTCGATGGCGATCAAGCCGAAGGGCCACGACTTCGATCTCAACCGCAAGGTCGTGATCTTCCGCCACATGAGCGTCACCGGCGGCTGACCGCCGCGGCCGTCGACGCATGACTGCCTACCGGCCCACGATGACCGACGCCGGGCTCGCGCCGACCCACGCGGTGCAGGCGGTGGACGAGTTCGGCGAGAGCCGGGATCTGCACGTCGCCGGCGAGTTCCCGCTGACCATCAAGGTGGACGGGCGCGAGATCGTCACGCTGATGACGCTCGGCACGCACCCGGAGCTGCTGACGCTCGGCTGGCTGCGCAACCAGCGCATGCTCGAGCGCCTCGAGGACATCGCGTCGGTGGAGGTGGACTGGGACCGCGAGCAGGTGCAGGTCACGACGACCCACGGCCGCGGCATCGCCGACGTCGAGGAGCGCACGAAGCACCGGACCGTGACCACCGGCTGCGGCCAGGGCACGGTGTACTCGTGCACGCTGAACGAGCTCTACGAGATGCGGGTGCCGGAGATCCGCCTCGCGCAGTCCGGCATCTACGACCTGCTGCGCAACATCGCCGCGTACAACGAGATCTACAAGCAGGCCGGCGCGGTGCACGGCTGCGCGCTGTGCCACGGCACCGAGATCCTGACCTTCGTCGAGGACGTGGGCCGCCACAACGCGGCGGACGCGATCAGCGGCATGATGTGGCTGGACGGCATCGACGGCGGCGACAAGGTGTTCTACACCACCGGGCGCCTGACCTCGGAGATCGTCATGAAGGCGGCACTGATGGGGATCCCGGCGCTGCTCTCGCGCTCCGGCGTCACGCACATGGGCCTCGAGCTCGCGCAGGACCTCGGGCTGGTGATGATCGCACGCGCGAAGGGCAGGCACTTCCTCGTCTACAACGGCGCGCCGCAGGTGGACTTCGACCGCCCGCCGCCGCCGAAGCCGCGCTCCGAGCCGCGCAGGTCGCGCGAGGACGCGCCGGCGTAGGCGCGGCCCCGCCGCACGCGGCGGCGCCGGCATCGCGCCGGCGACGCATCCGCATCACGACCGAGCGATCCGATTCCACGATGGCCGCCCACACCCGCCCCGCCGCCGGCGACGCGCCACGCTTCATGAGCGTGCGCGAGGTCGCGGACTACCTCGGGATCAACGAGAAGAAGGTCTACGCGCTGGCCGCCGAGGGCAGGATCCCCGGCACCAAGGTCACCGGCAAGTGGCTGTTCCCGCGCGACCTGGTGGACCAGTGGCTGACGCGCTCCAGCCACGGCGGCGTGTTCACCGACCGGCTGGTGATCGCGGGCGCCGACGACCCGCTGATCGCGCGCCTCGTGAGCACGCTGTGCGCGTCCATGGAGGGGCGCGCGCTGGTCGCGTACGCGCCCACCGGCACCCGCCTCGGCCTGTCGCTGCTGGGCGCCGAGCGCTGCGACGCCGCGCTGCTGCACTGGGGCCCGGTGGACGAGAGCGGGCTGCGCCACCCCGGCCTGCTGCGCGGCTTCGCGGAGCACGGCGGCTGGGTGCTGGTGCGCGCGTTTCGCCGCGAGCAGGGCCTGATGCTGGCGCCCGGCGTGGACGGCGGCGACGACGCGGGCGCGCTGCTGCGCCGCGGGCTGCGCGTCGCCGCGCGCGAGCCCGGCTCCGGCACCGGGCGCTTCTTCGACGAGGCCGCCGGCGCGGCGGGCGTTGATCCCGAGCGGCTCGCGCTCACCGTGCGCGTGCGCACCGACCGCGAGGCCGCGGAGGCACTACGGCGCGGCGACGCCGATCTCGCGCCGGCGAGCCGCGCCGCGGCGACCGAGGCGGGCCTCGGCTTCGTGTCCACCGGCTGGGAGGCGGTGGACCTCGCGCTGCCGCGGGGGCTTTACTTCCGCACCCTGCTGCAGCGGGTGCTGGACACGCTGAAGGACGACGACACCTTCCTGCTCGCGGAACGCCTCGGGGGCTACGACTTCCCGGACAGCGGGCGGCTGGTGTGGGCGCCGGAGTAGGCCTCGCGCGGCGGCCTCACCCGAGCCCGATGTCGTCCTCGATCTCCACCGTCAGATCGAGCTCCGCGACGCGCAGCGTCATCGTCGCGCGCACCTTCTCGGTGCCGGCCAGCGTGCCGGCCTGCTCCGCGGCGCGCACCGCAGCCTCGATCTCGCGCTGCGAGGTGATGCCCACCTTCTTCAGGAACTTGCGCAGCTGCATGTTGAAGGTGTCTTCGTTCATGGGGACCTCGGCTCGGGTGAAGGCGGAGACGACAGTGTAGAGGCGCGCCGGGCGCGGCAGGAATGCCTCAGGCCGCGTCCTCGCTGCGCACCGGCTCGCTGAGCAGGAACACCTCGAAGCACGCCCCCTCCCCCGGGCGCGAGCGCACGCGAACGTCGCCTCCGTAGCCCTGCACGATGCCGTAGCTGACGCTCAGGCCGAGCCCCGTGCCGCGCGCCCCCTTGGTCGTGAAGAACGGGTCGAACACCCGCGACAGGTGCTCCGCCGCGATGCCCTCGCCGCGGTCGGTGACCGACAGCGCGACCCCGCGGTCGTCCCAGTCCCGCGTCGCGAGGGTGACCACGCCGTCCCGCGGCGACGCCTGCACCGCGTTCACCAGCAGGTTCACCATCACCTGCTGCAGCTCGTGGGGGTCGATGGCCACGGGATTGCGCGCGTCGTCGCGCACCTCGATGCGCACGCCGCAGGACTGCGCCTCGTGCTCCACGACGGCCAGCGTGTCCGCGATCAGCCGGCGCATGTCCACCGGCCCGGGGCGCTCGGCCGCACGCGCCGGGCGCGAGTAGCGCAGCAGGTTGTCGACGATGGTGTGGATGCGGCGCACCTGGTCCAGCACCAGCTCGACCTCGGTGTCCACCGCGTCCGCCGACGGCCCGAGGAGCTGGCGCATCACCTCCAGGTTGCCCTGGATGATCGCGATCGGGTTGTTGATCTCGTGCGCGACGCCCGCGGTCACCTCGCCCAGCGCGGCCAGCTTCTCGGCCGCGACGAGCTGGCGGCGCGCGGTCCGCAGCAGCGCCACCGTTTCCTCCAGGCGCCGGTTCTTGTCGCGCAGCTCCGCGGTGCGCGACTCCACCGTGGCCTCCAGGCGATCCGCCGCGCGGCGCACCTCGTCGTTGCGCAGCTTCAGCAGATCCAGGGTCTCGTCGAACTGGCGCGCGAGCTCGCCCAGCTCGTCGCGCGTGCCGACGTCGCCGATGCGCCGGTCGCGCCCGGCGCGCAGGTCGCGCGCGACCGCGGCCATCTGCTCGATGGGGCGCGCGATGGCCCGCGCGCCCACCACCGCGACCGCGCCGGCCAGCAGCACGCCCAGCAGCAGCATCGCCGCGACGATGGCCACCGTGCGCAGGTAGGCGTCCCGGAACGGCGCCTCCAGGAAGCCCGCGTAGAGCATGCCGACGCGGCGCCCGGCCACGTCCACGATGGGCTCGTACGCGGAGATGTACCAGTCGTTGACGACGAAGGCGCGGTTGACGAAGGTCTCGCCGCGCCCGAGCACGCTGTCGCGAACCTCCTGCGACACCCGCGTCCCGAGCGCGCGCTCGCCCGGCTCCAGCGGCACGTTGGTGCTGATCCGCACGTCGTCCAGGAACACCGTGACGGTGCCGCGGCTGCCCTCCGGCAGCGAGCCCGGGCCGTACACCAGGTCGCGCACCGCGTCGACGAGCTGGAAGTCCTTGTTGATGACCACGCCCCCGTCGAGCAGCGCGACGAGGGTGCCCTTGGTGTCGCGCACCGGCGCCACCGCGCGCACGACCAGCGCGCGGTCCTCCTGCGCGCGATCGGTGGGCGCCGCGCGCGGCGTCGGCACCAGCGCGAGGCGCACCCGCTCCGCGAGGCCCGGCGCCTGCGCGGCGAGCTCGTCCGCGCCGTGTATCTCCAGGCCCACGAACGGCGCGCCCACCGTCACCGCCTGCTGGCGCAGCAGGCTGCGCCGGCTCGCGCCCTGCTCGTCGGTCAGGATCCAGCGCCCCTGCAGATCCGTCACGTGCACGAAGTCGAAGCCGGTCGTGCCGCGCACCGTCGCGAGCTGGTCCTGCACCCGGGCGGCGTCGCCGTCGCGGAACGCGGTGTAGAACGCGTACGACGCGGTGAGCCGCTCCAGCTCGTGCAGGTAGTCGCGCTGCAGGCGCACGAACGCGTCGTGCGCGACCACGAGGTCGGTGTTCACACGGTGCAGAAGCTGCTCGCGGTTGAAGCCATGGCTCCACAGCACGGCGAAGCCCACCGTGGCCGGCGCCACGAGCAGGATCGGGAACAGCACCAGTACCAGCAGCTTGGTGCGCAGGCTGCCCCGCAGCCGGCTGCGCAGCGTGGCCAGCATCAGCGGGCCCGGCGGATCACCGCGCCGCGGGCGCGTCGCGCGACCAGGCCTTGAGCTTGCGCTCCAGGGTCTTGCGCGACACGCCGAGCCGGCGCGCGGCCTCGGACTTGTTGCCATCGGCAGCGTCGAGCACCCGCAGCATGTGGTGCTTCTCCACCTCGGCCACGCTCCAGTCCAGCGGCAGCCCGCCGGCGGCCGCGGGCTCGCGGGGTGCGCCGGCAGCGCCCAGCAGCTCCGCAGGCAGCCGGCCCAGCAGCAGCGAGCGCTCGATCACGTTGCGCAGCTCGCGCACGTTGCCGGGCCACGCGTAGTGCTCGAGCGCGCGGATGTCCTCGTGCTGGAACGGCACCGGCGGCACCCCCAGCTCGCGGGCCAGGGTCTCCGAGAAGTGGCGCGCGAGCTCGCCGATGTCCTCCACCCGCCTGCGCAGCGGCGGCACCCAGATCGACAGCACGTCCAGGCGGAAGAACAGGTCCTCGCGGAAGCGCCCGGCGCGCACCTCGGCCGCGAGCTCACGGTTGCTCGCGGCGATCACCCGCGCGTCCACCGCGACCTCCTGGTCTGCGCCGACCGGGCGCACCTTGCCGTCCTCCAGCACCCGCAGCAGCTTCGCCTGCATCGGCATCGGCAGCTCGGAGATCTCGTCCAGGAACAGCGTGCCGCCGCGCGCGAACGAGAACAGCCCTTCGCGCGACGCGTGGGCGCTCGTGAACGCGCCGCGGGTATGTCCGAACAGCTCGCTCTCCAGCAGCTCGGGCGAGATG
The DNA here is from genome assembly GCA_965365655.1 of uncultured Gammaproteobacteria bacterium. Lineage (GTDB taxonomy): Bacteria > Pseudomonadota > Gammaproteobacteria > HK1 > HK1 > JBFHNV01. Next base: position 11,247 of record CBDUCN010000117.1, read on the forward strand.
GACCCGCAGTTCACCGGCACGAAGGCCCCGCCGCGCCCGCTCAGCCCGTGGATCGCGCGCGCCACCAGCTCCTTGCCGCTGCCGGTCTCGCCCTGCAGCAGCACGGTGGCCGGGGTCGCGGCGATGCGCTGCACCACCGTGCACGTCTCGCGGATCGCCGGCGAGTGGCCGACGATGCCGTCCAGCGCGTCCCGCGGCGCGTCGCGGCGCAGCAGGAAGTTCTCGCGTGCGAGGCGCCGGCGCTCGAGGCAGCGCTCCACCGTGCCGGTGAGCTGCTCGACGCGGAACGGCTTGAGCAGGAAGTCCACCGCGCCCGCGCGCAGCGCCGCGACCGCCATCTCCAGGTTCGCGTACGCGGTCATGATGATCACGTCGGTCTGCACGTCCTGCTCGCGCAGGCGCGCGACCCACTCGACGCCGGACTCCCCGGGCAGCCGGATGTCCACCACCAGCAGATCGAAATGCACCCGCCGGCGCAGCGCCTCCGCGGTCTCCACGCTCTGCGCGGTCTCCACCAGCGCGCAGCGCGACGCGAGCGCCTTCGCGAGGAAGTTGCGCATGCCCGGCTCGTCGTCGACGACCAGCACCGACGCGGTGCGCGCGGGGTCGTGCGAGCGGGCGCCGCCCGCGGGCGGCGAGGAAGGACGGATGGGCATCTGGATCCTCCGCAATGACCGTGCCGGCCCGTTCTCGCGCGGGCCTTCGGCGCCTGCGCGACAAAAAGTCGCACCGGTGCCGCTTGCGTGGGTCATGTTAACCCATCGCCAGACCCGTTCGAGGGTGCCTGCAGGCCGCGGCGGCGGTCCGCGGACGGGTAAACTCCGCCCGTCCCGACACCGAGCACCGCGTGAACCCCGATCCACAGCACTCGCGCCCCGCCGGCGTCACCGGGCTGGTGCTCGCCGGCGGGCGCGCGCGGCGCATGGGCGGCACCGACAAGGGCCTCGTGCCGCTGGCGGGGCGCGCGATGGTGTGCTGGGTCAGCGAGGCCCTCGCCGCGCAGTGCGAGCAGGTGATGGTCAACGCGAACCGCAACGCCGATCGCTACCGGGAGCTCACCGGGCTCCCGGTGATCGCGGACACCGTGCCGGACTTCGCCGGCCCGCTTGCCGGCATGGCCAGCGGCCTCGCCGCGTGCGGCACCGGGCTGCTGGTCACCGCGCCCTGCGACTCGCCGCTGATCGCGCCCGACCTCGTCGCGCGCCTGCGCGCGGCGATGGAGGCCGAGGACGCCGACCTCGCGGTGGCCCACGACGGCGAGCGCATGCAGCCCGTGTTCGCGCTGCTGCCCACCCGGCTGCTGGCCAGCCTGAACGGGTTCCTGCACCGGGGCGGGCGCAAGATCGACCGGTGGTACGCGGAGCAGCGCACCGCGCTGGCCTCGTTCGAGGACCGGCCGCGCATGTTCCTGAACGTCAACAGCCCCGACGAGCGGGACCGGCTGGAGGCGGAGCTCGCCGGCGGCCGCGGCGCGGAGTCGCGCGCATGAGCGAGCCGACCCCCGCGGTGCTGGGCTTCGCGGCCTGGAGCGGCACCGGGAAGACCACGCTGCTGCGCCGCCTGATCCCGGTGCTGCGCGAGCGCGGGCTGCGCGTCGGGGTGCTCAAGCACGCGCACCACACCTTCGACGTGGACCATGCCGGAAAGGACAGCTTCGAGCTGCGCCACGCCGGCGCCGAGCGGGTGCTGGTCGCGTCGCGCCGGCGCTGGGCGCTGATGGTGGAGCAGCCGCGCGACGCCGAGCCGGCCCTGGCCGAGGTGCTCGGCTGCCTGCCGCCCGCCGGCCTGGACCTGATCCTCGTCGAGGGCTTCAAGCACGAGCGCTTCCCGAAGGTGGAGCTGCACCGCCCGGCCCTGGGCCGGCCGCTGCTCTACCCCGACGACCCGAGCATCGTCGCGGTGGCCGCCGACGCGGCGCTGTCGCCGGCACCGGCGCTGCCGCTGCTGGATCTGAACGACGTGGACGCGGTCGCGGACTTCGTGCGCGACTTCGCGGCGGGCGCGACACGATGAGCGCCGGCGCACCCGCCGACGGCCGCATCGACCTGTGCTACGAGGGCGACCCGGAGCTGCTGCCGGCGCACGAGGCGATGCGCCGCATCCTGGCGCACGTGCCGGTGATCGACGACGCCGAGCCGTGCGCGCTCGGCGACGCCCTCGCACGGGTGCTGGCCGCGGACGTCGAGTGCCCGCTCGACGTGCCGGGCCACACCAACTCGGCGGTGGACGGCTACGCCCTCGCGGGCGCCGACCTGCCGCGCGACGGCGTGCGCGAGCTGCGCGTCGCCGGCAGCGCGTTCGCCGGGCGCCCGTTCGCCGGGCGCGCCGGCCGCGGGGACTGCGTGCGCATCATGACCGGGGCGGTGATGCCCGACGGCTGCGACACGGTGGTGATGCAGGAGCACGTGCACGCGGACGGCGAGCGCGTGCGC